>JAPOQQ010000114.1 GCA_026710625.1 Candidatus Dadabacteria bacterium
CCATCGCCCCGAAGGAGGTAATCTGAAAATCGCCTATTCTGAGAAGTTCAGGGAACATTTACTTCTTCTCTCTTCCGGGTTCAAGTTCTTTTTCCGCTTCGGAGTTCGATCTTGCGAGAAGGAATATGGACAGAAAAAGTGTTGCGCAGAGGATTATCTGAATCAGCAAGTTGGTTTTCACTTCCATGTTAAGGGACTTCCTTTTGGTAAGGCGATGACAATTTTAACGAACAGTTAAGGAAAATAAAAGTGCCGTCGTGTGCTTGAATAACCCCGGCAAGCCGGTAAATTAGTCGGCTAATATGCTTCAGTCACCGGTACTGGTTTTGAATAGGTTTTTCGTCCCTGTCTCAGTAACGAGCCTGAAAAGGGCCTTTATCCTTCTATACGGTGGTGCCGCAAAGGCTGTAAACAGGGAGTATGAAACCTTTGACTTCGATTCGTGGAAGGATATCCGTTCGGTCGACGCTGACGACTGCGTGAGGACCGTTACCAGCGTCATAAAGGCTCCCCGAGTGATAATTCTCGTTCGGTATGAGGGGTATCACAGAAAGCAGCCTAAGTTCAACAGGATAAACATTTTCAGAAGGGACGCGGACACATGCCAGTACTGCGCGAAGGCTTTTCCGAAAAGAGATCTTACCCTCGACCATGTGATTCCGCGGTCAATGGGCGGAAGAAGTACCTGGGACAACATAGTGTGCTGTTGCGTTAAGTGCAACAGGAAAAAGGGAGGAAGGACTCCTATGCAGGCGAACATGAAACTGCTCGCCAAACCTGTGAAGCCCGCTGCCAGTATTTTTTCCAACCTCCATTTCAAAACCGTGAGGTATGAGGAGTGGGAGCCTTTTCTGAACTTTGTCGACATGTCTTACTGGAACGTTGAACTGATTGACTGAAGGTTTGTCTCGGTATGTATTTTTGCCGCGAGACCGCTGTCCGGTTTGCGGCCTCGGGGCCTAGGAAGAAGAAAAGATGAGGGGATTACATACTTGGCTAACCTGACATCAAAGATGACTAAGGAGATACGTACGGTAGAGTTTGTCGTTCTGCCCGCAACTAAGGTAAAGGCAAAGAAAATGTTCCAGATAGCGGGAGCCTGCCGGTATGTCTGGAATCATTTTCGGGAGAAGAACCTTGCCGACTACCAGGCGTTCAAAAAGGGCAAGGCGGAGCGACCGCAGACCAGTTATTTCTCTCTCGGGGTGGAGTTTACGAAGCTAAGGCATGAGACGGACTGGATGCTTGAACTTCCCGCCAACCCGGTCAAGCACACCCTCAAGCATTTTGCGGACGCGCTAAAAGAGGCGATGGCTGGCAAAAAAGGCTTTCCGAAGCCCAGGAGCAGAAAGAGAACCGCCCCAAGTTTCACCATACCAGGTTCCGCCGGGGTCAGAATACGAAAGGTCAACGAAAAGTATTCTTCACTTCTTATTCCACTAGTCGGGTGGGTAACGTTGACCCGCAGAGGAGGCAATCCTTGGGAGAGTGGTACTCCGAAACAGGCAGTGCTTCGCTATGATGGGCACAGGTGGAGGGCCTTTGTCTCTTCCGAGATTGAAGTGGAAGAAAAAATGGGCGACGGCGAGGTTCTTGGAGTTGATATGAACGCACGCCAGATTGCCACCTCGGATGGACATTTCTATTTCCTGCCCGATTTAAAGAAAAAAGAAGCAAGGCGAAAGCGGTATCAGCGAAGGATGGCAAGGCAGGTAAAGGGGTCAAACAGGCGGAAGGACACGAAGAAGAAACTTGCGAAGGCAAGCAGAGAGATAGCCAATGTCCGCAAGAACTGGGTTCATCAGACTACGAAAGAAATTTCCGGGAAATGCGGAACGATGGTCGTGGAGGACCTCAAGGTTAAGAACATGACCGCTTCCGCAAAGGGTACTGTAGAGAATCCGGGAAAAAACGTGAAGCAGAAGGCGGGACTTAACAGGGCAATGCTTGATACAGCCTTCGGGGGAATTAGAAGAAATCTTGAGTACAAGTGCGGGAGGTTAATAGAAGTAAATCCCGCATACACGAGTCAGACGTGTTCGCGCTGCGGATACGCAGAAAAAGAGAACCGTAAAACCCAAGCGCGGTTCCAGTGTGTGAGTTGCGGGTTTGTGTCCAACGCGGACACAAACGCCGCGATAAACATAAGGCGTCTGGGAATGGCGCAACTGCACGGGGAGGAGCGTTCTGGTAGTAGACAGACTCCTGCGAACCGTGAAATTGATACAAGGCTACACGATGGTTAGTCAAGTATATAATTTCCAAAGATGAGATCAGCGCTTGCGGTTTTCTTTACGCTCTTGTTTCTTCCTTGCCTGACGACTGCGCAGATACAGCTTCCCCCGGTTGCTTCTCCGATAAAAAAAATACCGATTGCCGTCGCGGTGCTTAAGGCCAAGGGGGATTTAAGCGTATACGGGAAGAATTTCACCGATGTCCTGAAGAACGATCTTACCAACGCCGCCCTTTTTGATGTCCGCCAAGTGAACATCCTGTTTTCATCCCCCTTTGAAGATATAGATTTCGAATATTTAGATGCTCAGAAAACCAGATATCTGGTGAGCGGAAATTTCGATGTCTCGCCTCGGGAGGTCTCTTACGATCTCATAGTTTATGATGTGCCCGGCAGGCAGGAGCGCATGAGAAGGAAATACGTGGCGTCTCCGCGTCACATAAGGAACGTGGTGCACAAGTTTGCGGGCGAACTTATGAGGGAGCTTGCCGGTCTCGACGGGTTTTTTGACTCCGAGATCGTATTTGTCAGGAGGGATGGTCATGGAAGTGATCTCTTTATCATGGATTACGATGGACACAGCGCAAAAAGGCTTACCAATCACGGATCTTCGGTTCTCTCTCCGGACTGTTCGCCTGACGGAAGCCAGGTGGTTTTCACTTCCGACAGAAGCTGGGACCATGATGTCTACTTACTGAATTTCAAAGCCACCCGCCTTCCCGCCGAGGGCGAGAGAATAACCCGTGGAATTCACCTCGACAATTCTCCAAGCTGGTCCCCAGACGGCAGGCGTATGGCGTTTAGCCGTAACGGAGACATATACATAGCTTCGTCCTCGGGGGAAATACTCAAGCGACTTACCAAGTCTCCCTCCATAGATATCTCCCCCACTTGGTCTCCCGACAGCAGAAAAATTGCCTTTGTGTCGGATCGGGCGGGAGCGCCGAACATATACGTGATAAGTTCCGAGGGGGGTCGAGCGGTAAGAATTACCTCGGAAGGTTACAATACCGACCCGGTCTGGTCTCCAAGCCCTTCGGTTAACCGCATAGTGTTTGTGAAAGTAAAAAAATCCGAGGCCGACATCTACGCCGTAGGACCTGACGGCCGGGGTCAGCAGAGGCTTACCTCTTCGGGAAGAAACGAGCATCCCTCGTGGTCTCCCGATGGTCACTACATCACTTTCTCTTCAAAAAGGCTGGGGAAAAGACAGATATATATCATGTACTTAAACGGTGAGAACAAGCTTCCGCTTTCCCGGGGCAAAAATGATTCGTTTTCCACTTGGTGCGTGAAGTAGCGGATGGGAGGGCTTTGCTCTTGAGACTTTTTATCGCGGCCTTTCTTCCCGAGGAAACAAAAGACGTACTTTTTCGCTACGTCCAGTCGCTTAGGAGTTTTCTTCGAGGCGTAAGGTGGGAGCCGAGGGAGAAACTCCACGTCACGCTCAGGTTTCTTGGAGATGTTGATGAATCGTGCCTTGAGGACATATTAGCCGATGTAGGTTCCGCGGTTTGCGGCTCAGGGAGTGTTGAGTCCGGATTTGACGATTTTTGCCTGTTTCCGGGTTCGAGAAATCCCAGAGTGTTGGCCTTGGGTCTTGTGAAAAGCGAGCAGTTCCAGTCTCTTTTTGACAAAGTGCAGAGTGCGGTCCTGCAGAACGGGTTTGAGATGGAAAAAAGAAAATTCATCCCGCACGTGACTCTGGGCAGGATCAGAGGGGATTTCGAGGGAATCAGAAAAATTCCTCGACCGGACGGAACGGAGTTCTCCATTACAAGAGTCGGAATTGTTCAAAGTGATCTTGGATCCCGGGGGTCCCGCTACACCAGCCTCAGGACATGGAATCTTCAGGGCGGCATTTGACAAAAGAATTTTTTAACAGGCAAAATAGTGCTTCCATAAAGTGCGGAGGATCTTATGCACGCTGTTATAAAAACCGGTGGAAAACAGTATATAGTCAAGCCGGGTGACATTATTGATATAGAAAAAATCTCCGGCGAACCCGGCGAAGAGGTGAACTTTGAGGAAGTTCTGCTTGTGTCCGCCGACGAAGAGGACGTTAAGGTGGGCAGCCCTGTTGTTGAAAGTGCCAGGGTTGAGGGTAGAATAGTGAGGCAGAAAAAGGGCGAGAAGATAGTGGTCTTCAAGTTCAAAAGAAGGAAAGGGTACAGGAAAAAGGCGGGCCATCGCCAGAACCTGACCAGCGTCGAGATTACGAGTATAAGCGCTTGATTCGCGGAGGCGAGTAAGCATGGCAACTAAAAAAGGCGGCGGAAGTTCCAAAAACGGAAGGGATTCAATAGGCAGAAGGCTCGGCGTAAAGAAATTCGGAGGCCAGCCGGTTGTCAAGGGGAACATAATAGTAAGGCAGCGTGGCACCAGCATTAAGCCTGGTCTGAACGTTGGGCTTGGAAAGGATTACACGATATTCGCAATGTCTGACGGGGTTGTGAAATTTCAGAAATCCGGAAAGGGCAGAACAAAAGTTTCCGTAGTTCCTGCCTGACAGATTCCCCGTAAAACTAGTTTTTTGTTTTTCTCCTATTATAATTACTAGCACCTTTGCCGGCATGTTGTCCTTCTGGATAAGTTAGACGGGAATTTACCTTGAGTCCTTTGAAAAACCCGAAGAAATCTTTCAATCTAGTTCCATTCTTCCCCGTATTTATTCTCTGTCTTCTGCTTTCATTTCTGGCGGTCTTCGCGTTCCAGTATTTTTATTTTCCGGAGAGATACGCCGACCTCAGAGTCGCGGAGATGGAAGAAGTGTTCGGCGAGGAGGAGTTTTTCGCCGACCGCGCAAGAAGCGTTCTTGATACGAGAAACGATGTAGGGTACGTAAGGCTCCTTGATCATAACGGGGTGCTTGAGAAGAGTTTCGGTTTTCAGGATGACAAGGGTTTTGAGAAACTCACTCTCAAGGGACCTGAGGGAAAGACTGTCCTTTTGGGGCTTAGAAGCTCTGTCGGCGAGAAGTTCTACCTTGACGCTTTGCTCTGGAGTCTTATTTTCGCTTCCCTGATAGCAGTTGTTTTTACCTCCCTAATACGCTTTATAAGTGATCGGGCATTCAGATTTCTAGGGGAATTCTCTGAAGCTGTAGGTTCTGTTGCCAGCGGAGATTACTCGGTTCGTCTGGATGGGCGATCTTCGCTCATCACGGGGGCAGGGGTTCAGTGGCTCTGCCGTGAATTCAACGAAATGGCCTCTTCGCTTGAAGGCGGATCGGCCGACCGGGACGACACGGAGGATTCGGGGGATGCGGACTTTGACCGTTCCGCTGAACTGCAGGCGGATTTCCGTCCGAAGATAGTCTTAAGCCAGGAGCGATCTTCCGAGGCTTCTTCATTTGAGGCCCCCGAAGATTTTTTTGATGAGGGTCTGGTGGAAATCGTGCATGTTTCTGATGAAGAGGATGCCGAACCTGAACAAGAGACTCCCCCTGCCGTTACCGAAGTTGCGGATTCCGAGAGAAAGAAGATGGATATCAGCATACTCGTCGTAAAGATTGCGGATTTTGACGGCCTGATTAAAGATGTCTCGCCATCCAGCGTTAACTCTCTTACGGCTGATTACAGAAAATCCGTTTCAACCACTATAAGCTCCTTCGGAGGAACCGTAGAGGCTATACTCCGTGATGAGGTCGTGGCTTTTTTCACCAACTCCAATCCAGATCCCGGACCCGCTGCAAAACTCAATTGCGTATGCTGCGCGGTTGAGATGATGCAGCTTTTCGCCGGGGTGGTCGATGGAGAGAGAGTCTCTGCCCGGTCGGATATAAAGCTTAAGATGGGCATTTCCTCGGCTGACTTGTCGGTGTCAGGCGAATCGGATGTCTTCGCGCTTGCAAAACCCTTTGTAGACGAGGCCAAGGCTCTTTGCGACGGGGCGAGGGCTTGGAGTGTGTTTGTTACGACCGGTTTCCGCGAGGGCGCGAGCGATTATCTCGAAGTGAGACGTGAAAAAGTCGGTGGTGATCTCTGTTACGCCGTTACCGGGGTTGAGGAAGAAGCGTTGCAGCGAACCGGAAGATAGCACTCTTTCCTTGCTTCACTCTGCTCTTTCAATTCAGTTTTCTACCATTCCTGTTATATTTTCTCATCCGGGCTGAACAACCGGCTTTGCAGACAGTTGAGGCTTGCCGTTTTGCGTCCCGAGGGGTTGCTAGATGAAAGGATACGAGGTTAGAAGAAAATTTATCGAGTATTTCTCCGCGAGGGGGCACGAACCGGTGCGCAGTTCCACTCTTATACCGGAGAACGATCCGACCCTACTTTTTACCAACGCCGGGATGGTTCAGTTCAAAAATGTTTTCACGGGGAACGAGACCAGGGATTTCAAAAGGGCGGTCTCTTCCCAGAAGTGCCTCAGGGCCGGGGGAAAGCACAACGATCTTGACAATGTCGGTTATACGGCGAGACACCACACTTTTTTTGAAATGCTCGGCAATTTCTCCTTTGGCGACTACTTCAAGGAAGGAGCCATCAATTATGGATGGGACCTTATGACCAACGTTTACGGGCTTCCCAAGGAAAAACTCTGGGTCACCGTTTATAAAGATGACGACGAAGCTTTCGAGATCTGGAACAAAGATGTCGGTGTTACGAAGAAAAGAATCGTAAGGATGGGGGAGAAAGACAATTTCTGGTCAATGGGGGATACGGGTCCGTGCGGTCCGTGTTCCGAGATACTGATAGACCAGGGAGAATCGCTTGGCTGCGGCAAAGCCGGATGCGCCGTCGGATGCGAGTGCGATCGTTACCTTGAACTCTGGAATCTCGTGTTCATGCAGTTTGAGAGAAACGAGAAAGGAGAGATGACGCCTCTTCCTCGTCCCAGCATCGACACGGGGCTTGGACTTGAAAGACTTGCAGCGGTTCTTCAGGGAGCGCGGAGCAACTATGAGACCGACCTTCTAAGAGGGATAATAAGCAAGATAGAGGAGCTTTCCGGAAGAGATTATTCCACCGACCGCTCGACCGAGGTTGCGATGAGGGTTATAGCGGATCACTCAAGAGCGCTCGCCTTTCTCATCTCGGACGGAGTATTCCCGTCAAACGAAGGTAGGGGATACGTTCTTAGGAGAATACTCAGAAGAGCCGTCCGCCACTCCAAGTTTCTGGGGATAGACGAACCCTTTATCTACAGGGTCCTGCCCGCGGTTCAGGGGATCATGGCGGATGCGTATCCTGAGATCAGGGAAAAGGGGGATTTTGTCTCCCAAGTTGTAAAAAGCGAGGAGGAGAGATTCCTCGAGACGGTGGACAGAGGACTTGAACTCCTTAATCAGGAAATCGCAAAGCTCGGGAAAAAGAAGAAGCTCCCAGGCAAGGTGGTTTTCAGTCTCTACGATACATACGGGTTTCCGGTCGACCTAACTGAAGACATAACTAAAAACGAGGGTATAGATATTGACCTCCAGGGCTTTGAGAAGGAAATGGAGAGACAGAGAACCAAGTCAAGAAAAGCCCGTGGCGACGGAGAAAACGGCCTTACGTCTGTTTTACTTGAGCTTGCCGGAGAGATGACAACAGAATTTGTTGGCTACAAGACCCTCTCTTCCGAAGGTGCGGTTGCTGGAATAATAAACCAAGGAGAGGTTTCCGACACCGCCTGGGAGGGCCAGGAAGCCCAGATAATTACCGACATCACCCCTTTTTACGGGGAGTCGGGCGGACAGATCGGGGACAGGGGTGAAATTGCCGGGCCGGGATTTCGCGCGAAAGTCCTCGATACAAAAAAACTTACCCCCACGTTTTTCATTCACAATGTCGTTATCGAGAAGGGAAATGCGAAGGTCGGTGACCAGGTGCACATGGAGGTTGACCCCGTGTTCAGGCAGGGAGTCATGGCCCACCACACCTCAACACATGTGCTTCACGCCGTTTTAAAAGAAGTCCTAGGGAATCACGTCAACCAGGCAGGATCGTTCGTCGGGCCCGACAGGTTCAGGTTTGATTTCAGCCACTATTCCTCGATCGAGAAACAACAGCTCGATTCCATAGAACAGATCATTAACGAGAGAATAAGGCGTGACGATGCGGTTGTGACAAAAGAAGATGTATCGTACGATGAGGCCATAAAGGATGGGGCCACCGCTATATTTGAAGAGAAGTACGGCGACAGGGTGAGGGTGGTAATGATAGGGGACTACAGCAAGGAGCTCTGCGGTGGAACCCACGTTAGGGCCTCGGGCGAGATAGGAATGGTGAAAATAGTGTCCGAGAGCGCGTCTTCTGCGGGGGTAAGGAGGATTGAGGCCGTAAGCGGACAGGCGGCATGGAATTACATGAAAGGACAGGAAAACATCCTGAACGAATTTTCCACCACTCTTAACGCCCCCCGCTCCGAACTTCTTTCTAGACTTGCCGGAATGATTGATGAAAGTGCCCGGCTCCAGGCGGAAATCGAATCTTTCAGGGCGAGGACTCTTGTAGAAACGGCCGCCGGGCTGATTGATAAAGTTGAGGATATAGGAGGAGTTAATCTGCTTCGGGTCAAAGTTCCTGTTTCGAAACCTGCAGAACTGCGTTCTCTTTGGGATTACCTGAAAGGGAAAATGGATAACGGGGTTGCTGTGCTCGTCACGGAGAACGGAGGCCGGGTTTTTATTCTTGTGGGTATTACCAAGGATCTTGTCGGCAGGTATCATGCTGGAAAAATCGTAAAGGAACTTGCCGGAATTGTAGGCGGAAAAGGGGGCGGGGGTGCCGAGATGGCGCAGGCTGGCGGAAACATGCCCGGCAACATACCGAAAATGCTGAACCACCTAGGAGAACTCATATGAAGAAGACTGCTAATTCCTTTGTAAGTTTCTTAAGTGTAGAAAACGGCAGGGCAAAACTTCTGGCAGGGGGCTTGGCAGTTTTTTTGCTTGCTTGTTTGATCATTCCAAATACCGGTTTCGCAGGTGGCGTACCAGATGGTCCCACGGAGAGCGAAAGCGGGAATGATCCTGCACAAAGCAAACCTGAACTTGTAAGCTTCACCAAATACGCGGGGGTCTTTATCGGTCCCGGCTTTATGAGAAACCGTATATTAGATATTGATGGATTTGCTGACTGGGGTAATCCCGGCACGGTTTCCAGATATGACGATACGGGTTTTGTCGGCGGCGTTCTTGTAGGGAGAAAATTCGATGTTGGTGGCTTGACCCTGAGAATGGAGCTTGACGGGGCGTTGACCAACGTGTCAGCATCAACCAACAAGCTTGATCCTGAAGGTTTGGATGAAACTGCCGAATCGGAGTTTTCGTGGATTGTTTCTGCGCGTGGGGGAGTCGAACAAGCGGTTGGTCGTGTAACAGTTTTTGTGACCACCGGACTGGCTTTTGCCGGCATCAGCAACTCGGTGACCGATATTGATTCCGGTGATTCGGGTTCCATGGTGGA
>JAPOQQ010000115.1 GCA_026710625.1 Candidatus Dadabacteria bacterium
GCAAGTCCCTAATAGGCGCTCGGAGGCGCAGGGGGGGTAGGCAACTCTCGATCGAGTGTCCCGTGAATTCTATATAAACTTGTTTTTTTGCTTTCCGCCAGATTCTAAATATCTAGCTTATGAAAGGTATCGGGGGGGGTATTTCTTTGTCCGGATACGAGGGCAAGGCGGACTTCCGCCGGCACTCTCCCCAAAAGGACAATCTGAGTACGTTCCACTTTTTATCCTGGTTACATATCCCCCCCGAAGGGAGAATAACGATATTGATGACTTCCGGTCAACATAGCTAGCTATAACTGGTCAGTCTAGCTACATACGGTCAGTATAACTGGTTAATGTATACTGACAAACCGTGTGTAAGGAGTGGCATTTGCGCTTATATGATTTCTTGGGTCCGGTTTCCGTGTCTTGCGCGCGGGCGACGCGGTATCCCCCCGCATTTCGGCAATCCGACGGCCATATTGCCCGATTAAGACGGAACGCGGCGCCGGTTTCCCGCGGAATCACCAACCCCGACCAACCGCGGACGCAGCAATTCCTTCGAGGCTGATTACTGTTTAAATTGTTTTGTGAACCGATAGAGAAACGCTACCCGGTATCGGCGTAACACCCCGAAACAAGCGACCTCATGCACTCGGGCCGTCCAGCCTTTCCTGACTTCAGCGCATTCGTAGCGTAAGTGACTGGAATTACATGCACGGGTGTGCGTTTGTACGCTGCAAGGCATATCTTTTAACTGTTTTTCCGCAAACCGGGAGACCTCGGTTTGCTGTTATGAGGAATCCACAAGCAGTGTCTGCCGCCTGAGCCCTCCACGTCCGCGTAAAGAGACCTCTGCTTCGTGTTGTTCGGAGAAGGTATCAGATACCTCTTCCCGTTTCCCCTGTCACGCACCAGTGACGTTTCAACACGCCCAGGCTCAGACAGTCCCCCCTCCTCGCTCATCGGCTCCTTCTCCCCATGATAGCAGTTGTGCCTGAATCGCAGCATCCGAAGCGGCGCGAACGCTGCGAAACAAATGGCCATGTGAGCCCCCCGCCCCAACTGATCTGGTCTTGGGGTTGAATTCCTGGTTTTTGGAGAGAGTCAGCCGGTTTTCAAGGAGTTTTGTGGAAATTCCGGGATAAAAAGTTTCTTGCCCCTTCACAAAATCCTTGTTTTATATGCCTGCAGTCAACAGCGTAACTGCCTCAAACACACATGTTCATGTAAAATTGTAGGGTATCATATGTTCCGTAATCCCCGATTCTGGAGCAGGAAGAAGACAAGATGAAATATCTTGTGATAGCAAATCCCAAGGCGGGTGCAAAAGCGCTTGGCCCAACGCTTGAACAGATCCGTAGTGTTTTTGAAGCAAAAGAAATTATCCACGAGGTGAGATTTACGCAATTCCCCGGGCACGCCGCGAAGATCGCCGCAGAAGGGCTTTGTGAAGGCTTTACCCATATGATCTCTCTTGGAGGAGACGGTACGTCAAGTGAGATCGTAAGTTCGATTCACGGAACCGAAGCCGTTTTGGGAATTGTTCCGGGCGGTAGCGGGAACGATTTTTCGAAGGCAGCTGGTATTCCGCTTAATATGCGTGCGGCGGTGGACAATATTTTTTCTGGCCGAGCGAGAGAAGCTGATGTGGCTTTTGTTGACGAAAAGTGCTTTATAAACGGTTTCGGGGTAGGGATGGACGGGGCCGTGGCACATGATTTCGGGGATCTGGGCCTCAGGCGCTTCGGTTCCTTCGGTTACATTATTGGAGCGGTGATCGAGGCGTTTCGGTTCCGGGGTTTTTTCTCCGCGATGGATGGAGAAGTCGGCGCCGCGGGCGAGAAGCTGCTTCTCTTCGGTGCTTCAAACGGCCCTTTTCAGGGTGGAAAGTTCAACCTAGCTCCTGGGGCTGACATATTCGACGGATATCTCGACATTCATATAATAAGTGATATGAGTCCTCTGGGAAGGCTTTTTAAGATACAAAAGGTGCTTGAGGGCCGCCACGAGGGACTTCGAGAGGTCAGCATTGTGAGGGCAAAGCAACTGGGGTTTGAAACCTTTACCGATCTTCCGGCTCACATGGACGGGGAGACCTTCCTTCTTCGTTCCGGAAAACATGATATACGGATTGAGGAGCAGGGAGTAAACATTATAGTTCCCGCATAGTTCAGGGTTCTGGAAGCTCTTTTTGCGACGTGACTGAGTAGCAGTGATGAAGAAAATAAGAAGTATTGTGGCGATAATTCTTTCGTCCCTGTTTACAGCCTTCTGGGGCAGTGTGGGAGTTGTGATGTCACTTCTCGCTGTAAGGCATCTTATAAAGTGTTCCGTTCGGCCTTGGGGAAGGACGGTTCTTTGGTCCTGTGGAGTGAGGCTTGACGTAAAAGGAACCGAGAATTTCCCCGAAGGTCCCTTCATAGTGATGTTCAACCACCAGAGTTCCCTCGACATACCCGTTTTTTCCGCGGTCTTGCCTTTCGAATGGAGGGCCGTGATGAAGAATGAAGTTGCCTCGATTCCTTTTATCGGCTGGGTGTGCTCACTTAGCGGACAATATTTCGTTGCGAGGGACGGTTCGGTTGGAGATACGAACAGGGTCCGGGAAATCGTAAGGAAAATAAGAAACGGGCCTTCGGTGGTTATTGCCCCTGAGGGCACAAGAAGTGAGGACGGAGAACTTCTTCCTTTTAAGCAGGGCGGTTTTTTTATGGCCTCGCTTTCAAGAGTGCCGGTTGTGCCGATGATCATATGGGGAGGCAAAGATATAAGAAAAAAGGGTTCCTACAAACTTAATACCGACAGGGATATTGTAGTCAGGATCCTTCCTCCTGTAGATACCGCAAGCTTTCCAAAGGGGAAGAAAGGTGGCGAGAAGCTTGAGTGTGCAGTCCGGGAAGAGATGCTTCGCGAAATTGAAAAAATCCGTAGCAAGCGTTAGACTCTAGGTTGCCCGGGCTTGGTTGGAACTTTCGTTTGCTCTGTTTTATTTGCTCCTGCACCTGATTCTGGTGCGGGTTGTGTGAGGTTGTCTTTTTTATGAATGATCGTCAAGGAATTGCGGATTTAGATCTGCAGACCATAGCGGCGCTTACCGGGATGCCGAAGATAAAGAACCTGGTTAATCCCAAAAATCCGACTGAGATGTCAGAGCGGGTTATCGTAACTTTCAAGCCGATTCCGAAAAATTACCCGGACACCCAGATAAGCGCGTACAGGGAAAGACTCAGAAACTCGCTTCTGAGTAACGGGGTCAACGTGATTCCCTGGGAAGATGCGACAACCGAGGACGGGTCTTACGGAGCGTTTTCTAAACTCATGGGACTTAGGTCCGTGAGGAGGAAGGTAAACGCCGTAATAGATGTTAAAAAGAAACTGTCTCTGTTCAGATGGCTTCTGAGCAAGGTAGCCGAAAACATTTACAGGATTGTCAGGAAGGACAGCCTATCGGTGAGCAGCATACTAAAGATAAGCGGCTGGGCGGACGATTTCACCGTCGGCTATCTTCAGGATCCCTATAACACTCAGGTTATCACTATAATGTCCCTCGACCCGGAGTTTGAGAATCAGGATACGACCTATGAGAGAAAAATCTCCATAGGCCTGAAAAACCTGATAGCCAACATGTCGGAGATCGTTATAGGGGTTTCGCACAGCAAGTTCGGGATAACAAACATGAATTTATCCGATTCCATATATACCCATGATCAGCTTGATGATTTTGTGCTCTATTCGCTTATTCCGAAAATATACGCCCCTATAAAACCACCCGTTCTGACGCGTTTTTCCGTAAGCGAGTACGACCCGAAGGAATTTGAATACGCCAAGAAGCTGTCTGCCCTGGGCGCGGACCTCAAAAGCACCGATCTCTTTCCCGCGGGGTCAAAGTTCTCAGATGCGATAAAGCGCCTGTCCCACAGAGACGTGGCGAACAAGATACTTGACGGGAGGACCGGAGTTTCGTACGGCTTCATAGCGCTTGCCGAACCTCCCGGATACGATGGGGATAAATATATCGACGAGAGCATGTGGAATTCCCTGCAGGAGATTCCGGGTTACAACCCTGATGAGGTAAGAGCAGCCTCGAACGACAGATGGTATGTCAAGACCCTTCTCGGTGATGAGACTGTGTACCAGCAGATTCCGGACATATGGATTGTCACTTCAAGGTCAGGATGCGATAAGACAAACCTGAATCCAGATTCCGATATAGTCAGAATCGGCCTTGTGAAGGGAAAGCTTCATCTCGAGATACCCAGAGGAGTCGACTTGGGAAGAAAAGACATAAGGCCGTCTTTTGATACTTACGTGATACTCTCCCAGGCGCTCTCCTCCGCCCTTTATGCCCCTTATCTCATTGAGAAGGAAATGTCCATTCTGCATTTTCACGGCTACCCTGACCCATGCTGGTTCCGCATGAGCGAACACCACGCCGGAGCCCGGAACCCCTCTCTTCCCTGTGGCACCGTGGAAGCTGCTCTTCTCAACTATTCCGCGGTTTATGAAACCGCAACTAAAAATGGCAGCGACATAAAGCTTCTTTGCCTTGTCGAGTCAGACCACGGGGTTAACGTCCTCGGGCCTGACAGGGAATATCTCGTGCAAAGGCTTCTTGCCGGTTCAAGCGAGGGTCACATACTCCTTGGCGGGAAATATCTTCCCATGCTTAAGCAGCAAAGCGTCGCATCGCAATAGTTTTCAGCGCAAATGAACGAAATAAGTCCCGAACAAAGTTCGATAGGGTGGATAGGAACGGGGATCATGGGTGCGCCCATGTGCGGACACCTCGTTCGTGCCGGGTACCGTATTTTTGTTTTTAACAGAACAGAAGAAAAAGCGGGAGAACTGCTGAGTGAAGGCGCCATCTGGTGCGACTCTCCCGCCGAGGTTGTCCGCCAAGCCGAAGTTGTCTTTACCATTGTCGGTTACCCGAATGACGTAAGAGAAGTGTATTTCGGTCGCAAGGGTCTTCTGATCGAGCCCGAGCCCGGTCGCATTCTCGTCGATATGACCACGACCGAACCGACTCTTGCAAGAGAGATATATGAAAAGGCGGTTGGCTTCGGCTGCGCTTCTCTGGACGCTCCGGTCTCCGGGGGAGACGTGGGTGCCGTTAATGGAGAACTCTCAATAATGGTCGGAGGGGATGAGGAAGTTTTTGATTCGCTAAAGCCGCTTCTGGGGCTTTTGGGAAAAAACATCGTGTACCAGGGGAAGGCGGGTTCCGGCCAGCACGCGAAGATGTGCAACCAGATTACGGTAGCGGGAGTAATGATAGGGGTCTGTGAGAACTTGATTTACTGTCGGAAGGCAGGGCTCGATCCCCATACCATGCTCCGCTCCGTAGGAAGCGGCGCGGCCTCGAGCTGGCTTCTGAACAATCTTGGTCCCAGAATAATGGACGGGGATTTCGACCCGGGCTTTTTCGTTGAACACTTCATAAAGGACATGGAGATCGCTCTCGGGGAATCGCGGCGGATGGGAATAGATCTTCCGGGGCTTGCACTAGTTAAATCCCTTTACGAAAGGGCGCGTGCGCTGGGGCACGGGAGGCTTGGAACGCAGGCGCTTTTACTTGCGCTTGAGGATCTCTGCGAAGATGAAAACCGGAACTGAAGGAGGTTTTAAATGAGTTCTGATAGCTTCAAGGCAATGGTTGTAAGCAAAACGGAAGATGGAAAATTCACTAGGGAAATCACAACCAGACAAATCGGCAGCCTGCCCGACGGGGAGGTGCTCTTAAACGTAAAGTACTCATCCCTGAATTATAAGGATGCGCTTTCTGCCATAGGAAACAGGGGTGTTACTAAAAATTATCCCCACACTCCCGGTGTTGACGCCGTCGGCGTGGTTGAAGATTCGAAGAGCGGGGAGTTTGAGCCCGGAGATAGGGTAATAGTGCATGGCTACGATCTGGGAATGGATACCTCCGGGGGGTTCGGACAATACGTCAGGGTTCCGGCCGAATGGGTGGTTAATCTGCCCGAGGGACTCGATCTCAAGGAGTCAATGATGTATGGAACCGCGGGTTTTACCGCGGCGCAGTCCGTGCTGAGGATTGTTGAAGGCGGAGTAAGCCCTGAAGACGGAAAGGTTCTCGTGACGGGGGCAACCGGAGGGGTCGGCAGCATGGCCGTCGCTATTCTTGGAAAAGCTGGCTACAGCGTGACGGCTTCGACGGGAAAAGCGGAGCAGAGGCAGTTTCTGGCGGACCTGGGAGCGGAGGAAGTCATCGGGAGAGAGGGCTTGACCGATCCTTCGGGCAGACTGCTGCTTAAGGGACAGTGGGCCGGGGTAGTTGATACAGTGGGTGGAGAAATGCTTGCTACCGCTATTAAGTCCACAAAACA
>JAPOQQ010000116.1 GCA_026710625.1 Candidatus Dadabacteria bacterium
GAATTTTTTCTCCGCGTGGGCCGTAAACTCGGCCTTTGAGATAGCGCCGTCAGAGTTTGTGTCTTTTTTCTCGAACATTCTGTCCATTTTAGCGGACTTTCTGGGGCAATCTGCTTTCTTACCGCAATCTCCGCAATGGGCTGAGGCAAATGTCGCTCCGCCAAGGAACAGAACCGCCAATACGGAAAACATCAATACTTTTCTCATTACGCACCTCCATAGTGATTTATGAGTTTAGAACTAGTTTACAAGTTTATACGAATGAAAGAGAAAAAGTGTTCGGGGGGAACTGGATAATTCATTAAAAAAACGAAAAAACTGTCCTAAAGTTAGGGTTTACTTTCAAGGTCTATTTAAGCTGACCCTCGCATTACACAAGACCAAGAACTTACTCGACAGCAACTCCAACCCCCTCAATTATTTTTTCAACCCTCTTCTCCCACGTGTACTCTGCCGCGTCCGAGCGGGCACTTTCCGAAATCCGTGCGCAAAGCTCTGAATCAGCAAGCACAAGGCCAAGCGCCCGAATAAACTCCCTCTCATTATCAGGAGAAATAACGACCGAATTCTCTCCCGGCCTCAGTATCTCAAGAACCGACGGAACCCCGGTTGCAACAATGGGTTTTCCAGCAGCCATATACTCGAAAAGCTTAAGCGGAGAAGTGAACTTACCGGCTTCTGTCCCGTCCCTTATAGTTACCCCGGACGAATAGGGCATAACCAAAATATCTGAGGCAAGAAGATAAGAGGGCACTTCCCGTTGCGCAACAAACCCTTTCATCCTGAAATTGGTCGCTCCCTCCTGCCTCGCCATCTCACGCCAAAGCGCGTTGTCCCGTTCCCTGCCCCCGACAATGAGAAACTTAACCTCGGGCATCTGTGTCGCGGCGCGCGCCAGGATCTCAAGCCCCCTTCCCCTGTAAGTGTTTCCACAGTAGCACACTATTTTTCTCTCAAGCGGGAGACCGAGGCGCTCTCGAAGGGAGGAAATATCGTGTTCTCCCTCAAACGCCTCCCGTTCGAAGCCGTTCGGAGCCACTATGGGATTTTGCCCCATCATCCCGAGGCAGAAATATATGTCGTGTAGCCCCCGCGAGTTAAAAGACATCCCGAGCAGATTCTTTGAGCGGGAAAAAGAACTTATTACTCTTTCGGCCACCCAGTTAACCGGAGGGTGGTGAGCGTCGTAGATTGTCGGAACCCCGAAAACCTTGGTCGCAAACCAGGCGAAGATAAGGTCTCTGGTAAGCACAAGATCAAAATTTTCTTTTTTTCCGCAAGCGTAAAGAGCGCTTAAAAAACCATGTAGCGGCCGCCTGGCAAGTCCACCCGAAAGCGCGATCGAGGTTACGCGAAAAGGAGTCTTGATGCCGTAATATGAAAAAAGCCTTTCCTTTTTAACCCGCCCCGGCAGGACGCACTCAACCTCGATTCCCAGGTTAGCCATCGCCTGACACATCTTCAGCATGTGAACGGCACTTGCCCCTTCGGTGAAAAGGGGGTGGCTTCCCACGTAAAGCACCCTTAGTCCTTCATATTTTTTCATTCGGTCCTAAACCTTGTTTTTTCGGCTTGATTCGCAACTCTGACCGACCCGTGGGAGGACAGGTCTCCGTTCACGTTTCAAGATCGAATCCAAGCCCGGTGCTTTCACAGACCATAGACTTAGCCATCCACCTTTTATCCCGATGACAGACGGTAAACATTTCGTCAAGCCCCACACCGCAGGCAGTATCAATTCCTCTCTCAAGCATCAAGGCGATTTTCCCACATCTTATAATAATCGATTTTACGAGCTTATACCTGAGGCAGCGAAAAACATTCGCAGCAACTCCGTCGGAGCGTTGGGAAATGGCGGGGTTTTTGCTTGACAGACAATAATTCGGTAGCGTTTCTCAATCCGTAAAAATTGAAGGAAACTCAGGATGCAGATGATGAACAGTTCGGACAATCCTAACTCAGCGGTTCCCGTGAAGATTGAACGGCTGCGAAACAAGCTCCTTGATCTAAGCTACCGCAACCCCCTGCTTTCAACCAAGCTTGACAGTGCCAGAAACTCCTGCATTCGGGTGGTCGACGAGCTGCCCGACGTTCTGTTCTCCCGCCTGCACGATCAGGGCGAGTTCACGTTCAGCCCGCTTCCGTCTCTGCCTCTTGAGGAAAATCCCGCAGACGAGGAAAGAGAAGAGTTTCAGGACAGGCTCGCCGAAGCGCACGTAAACGACCCCGACTACATAAAGACCATAGAAGAAATCGACCCTTCCGACGAAGACGCTTTCGCCAAGGAGCAAAACGCCGAGCGCGAGCTTCGAGACCGCATACGCACGGAGCTCGGAATGTCTCCGAGAAGAACTCACGCCCAGCCGCTTGCCGACCACGCGCTTAGACACGGAATATCTCCCCACTACGACCTTCCCTCCGAAAAAGGAAAAAAAGAGCACACCGACGATCTTATTCAGACGTTGCTTCTGCCCCAGAAGCTAGAACGCGACATCGGCAGACTTATAAGAAAAAACAGGGAATGGCAGGAGGAAACGGGAATCAACGTCATGCACGCCGCCTTCGGCTTTCTTGAATGGACCGATCCCGCCAGCAACAGAAACACTTTCTCCCCCCTGGTGCTGCTTCCGGTCAGAATCGAGGAGAAAAAAACCCCGGCGGGGCCGCGGCTTTGCGTCAGAGGAACGGATGAACCTTCGGAAAAAAACAACGCCCTCTCTGAAAAGCTGCTGAGGGATTTCGGCATAGAACTGCCTGCGTATGAGAGCAACCACTCAATCGAAGACTACATGGAAAAAATCGCCCGCGCACCGCACGGAAATATCAGGCACTGGCGCGTGCGTCGCTACATCGCCTTCGGAGTCTTCCCATCCATGAGGCTTGCCATGTACAACGACCTCAATATATCCAAAAACGGTCTTTCAAACGATATCGTAAACCGGGTTCTGGGGGAAAACCAGGACACGCCGCCGCCGTCCCAGCAGGTCGATGATTACAATGTTGACGACCCTTCTGTCGAATCTCGGGTAAGCGTGCTGCTCGACAGAGCCGACTCCTCCCAGTTCAGTACAATGGTCGAGGTAGCCGGAAACAGCGACCTCGCAGTTGAAGGTCCTCCCGGCACGGGCAAATCGCAGACTATCGTCAACGTCATAGGGGCAGCGCTTGCCGACGGCAAGAAAGTGCTTTTCGTCGCAGAAAAGATGGCAGCCCTCGAGGTCGTGCGTTCTCGCCTTAACCACCTAGGCGTGGGGGAATTCGCCCTGCCCCTGCAGCCCAACCGCTCCTCGCGCAGGCAGGTGCTCGATTCCCTCGGCAGACGTCTCGCGATGGTTCCTGAAAATCACCTCGAAGACCACGAGAAAAACAAGCTTGAATTCAAGAAGGTGCGGGACGATATCAGCGGATACATAGATCTGATATCCCGGGAATACGGAAGGACAAGTCTTACCATACACCAGATCATTGGCCTCGCCATCAGAACGCAGGAGCGGCTCAAGCCGCTTTCGCGCGGCCTGCTTGAACTCGAGCTTGAATCCCCCGTGGACAAGGACGGGATCGAGAGAATCAAGGAAATAGCCGCAAGGCTTGAAAACGACTGGAGAAACGCCAAAGATACAGACGTCTTCTGGAGCGGGCTCAACATCGAAACTCGTGACAAATTCACTCTGGAGAACATACGAAGACACGTCGCGGATATTTCCGCTATCTACGGCGAAATTGACAGGCTGAGCGCAAGACTCGCCGGTTTGGGGTTTTCGGAAAAATTCGACGGAAAGACAAAACCGCCCGTAAGCCAGCTTGGGGATCTCTGCCGGATTCAGCCGCCTCGCAATCTGCACTCGCTCACAGATGACAGGCGGCGGACGGAAGAGCTCCAGGAGCTTCTGAAAAACCTAAAAGACCTCGACAGCCTGCGCGGCGACCTTGAGGGTGCGTTTCGGGGACCTCAGGATGACGCGCTTTGCCGAATTCTTCGCGAGATGAGAACCGTGCTTGACGAAATCGAAAAAGAGCAGAGAGGAAACGCGGTCGACCTAGGCGGACTCAGGGAAAATCAGGACGCGGCGCTTGGGGAACAGGAGAAAAGAAAAAAAGACCTTGAAAGCTTAACGGCCAAGATCTCCTCAATTTCCGGGTGGCGGATAAAAACCCTTATATCTGCGGCGCAAGTATTGAACGAAACGGAACAGGAAACGCTTTCTCTTCGAAACGACGCAGTCGCTGATCCGAAGAAAAGGCTTCTTATCGAAAAGGACATTGAAACGGGCAAGGAGCTGGCCGAAGAACGCAAACAGCTTGAAGAGTTTTTCCGCGTGGAAAAAATATCCGACGCCGAACGGATTTCGCAGATGGCGACGACGCTCAGGTCGGGCGGGATTTTCAGCTTTCTATCCCCAAAATACCGGACGGCAAGACGCGAGTACATGGACATCTCCAAGGAAAGCGGGTTCAGCAGGCACCGTGCGGTGGAGAGGATAGTAAGGCTCGCGCAGTGGGCAAGCAGGAAAAAGAGTTTCCTTGAAGAACAGGGACTGCGGGATGCCTTCGGTGAGTATTTCAGGGGTGTTCAGACGAACTTTGAGACGCTTGGAGGGGTGCTTGACTACTGCAGGCGGGTGGAAGGGAAACTCGGATATTCGGGAGACAGGGAAGCTCGGGATTTTCTTTTCGCCGCTCCGACAGACCTGCTGCGTTCCGTTCAGGCAGAAAAACCGGGGTGGCTTGAGGATGTGGAGGACAAGGAAGCGACCGTAGCCGAACTCGCCGGAGAAATTGACCGTCGCGCCGGGCAGCTCAAACGGAGAAAAGAGGCGGTAGAACGTTTCGAGGAGATATCCGCACATCTTAAAAGCGGAAACGTCTGGTCGCTTCGGCCGGGTGAAATCTTCCGGCTCGCCGGTCTGGCGGAGAAATACTCGTCCCTTAGCAAAAAGATTGGGGAACATCCCTTGAACACGTCAGTTGAGGAACGAATGGCAGGAGAGGAAAAACGCGGTGAAACAATAGAAAAGAACCTGCGTATCGCCGTCATCCTTCTCGAAAATCCGCGGTGGACGGAAGTTCTGCGCGGAATAATGATTCGAGGAAAGCTCGGAGAAGCGGAGAAATGCGCGGAGGAATTCCTCGCCAAGCTGGAGGAAGCCGGAAACGAAGCGTGGAACCTGCGGGGGAAAAGCGGCATTGACCTTGGGGACTTGCTGCAGGACAAGGATTATTCTCAAGCCGCCGAATATCTGGCCGCGGCGGCCAGGGATGAAGACGGAATCGCCAAGCAGGCAAACTATTCGGCTACGCTCGCAGAGATGGAGCGGGAGGGGGTGGGCCGGTGGGCACGGAAGTTGCTCGACGGAGAGGAAGAGCCCTGCAACCTAGCGGAAAGCCTTGAAGCGTTAATAGCACGGGCACTTCTTGACAGGATTAACGGCGAGCACCCGGAAATCCTGCGGGACTATTCAGGCGAGCGGCTCGACGTGCTGCGAAAACGCCTTGTGAAAGCTGACAAGGACCTTCTTGAAAGTTCGCGTCTCTACCTGCGCGACAAGCTTATAAGTGAGGCTAGGCCGCCCGAGGGCAACGGGAAGGGCAAGGTATCCACCCACACGGAACTTTTCCTCGTCAACCGAGAAATCCACAAGAAAAGAAGGCATATTCCGCTTCGCGACCTCGTACGCAGGGCAGGGAGGGCTCTTCTCGAGCTCAAGCCCTGCTGGATGATGTCGCCGCTTGCGGTCGCGCAGTATCTTCCGCGGGACGGGGAAAAATTCGATTTGTGCATAATCGACGAAGCATCCCAGATGACCCCGGAGAATGCCATGGGAGCCCTGATGAGGGCAAAGCAGGTGATGATAGTCGGAGACACGAACCAGCTTCCTCCCTCGAACTTTTTCCGCAAGATGATCTCGGATGAGGACGCAGATGAAGACGAAGATGTCCTCGAAGAATCGATTCTCGAGATGGCGAATCAGGCTTTTCCGAAGCGTCAGCTCCGCTGGCACTACCGCTCCCGCGACGACAGGCTGATACGTTACTCGAACCACGCGGTCTACAATAATAACCTGACCATATTTCCGTCCCCGAACCAAGGACTTGAAAACGCCAGGACGGGAGTGTCTCTGGTCAGGGTGGAAGGAAACTACAAATCCGGCACCAATCTCGACGAAGCCAAAGCCGTGATCGGGGAGATGCTGCGCTTTATGAAAGAACAACCTCACCGCTCCCTCGGCGTGGTGAGCATTAACAAAAAACAGCAGGAGCTCATGGAAGAGCAGTTTCAGCACGCCCGTAAAGACAGCCCCGAGGCCATCGAATACATCGAATACTGGAACTCTCACAACGAAGGGCTTGAAAGTTTTTTCATCAAGAACCTTGAGAGCGTTCAGGGTGACGAAAGAGACGTTATCTTCATCTCCACGGTCTACGGCGCGGCGCGGCCGGGACAAAAAGTCGCCCAGCGCTTCGGCCCCATAAACGGAATCGCAGGCAAGCGCCGTCTGAACGTCCTGTTCACGCGCGCGAAGGAACAGATAGTCACGTTTTCCTCCATGGACGCAAACGACGTCACCGCCAAAAATCCCGGAACGGAAATGCTGAAAGGGTGGCTCGAGTACTGCGCGACCGGCATCCTCGATTCAGGAGAAATTTCCGCGGAGAGAAAAGAGCCGGAATCCAACTTTGAAGCGCATGTGGGAGAATGCGTAAGAGGCATTGGCTGTGAGACCGAATACCAGGTCGGAGTGGGGAAATACCGCATTGACATCGGCGTGAAACATCCAGAGTGGCCGCACGGCTTTCTGCTCGGCGTCGAGTGCGACGGCGCAACCTATCACTCCTCCCGATCCGCGCGTGAACGGGACCGATATAGACAGGAGATATTGGAGGGCCTCGGCTGGCGTCTTCACAGGATATGGTCGACCAACTGGTTTAACGATCAGAACCAAGAAATCGAAAAACTCCGCGTCGCCATAAACGAAACGCTCGCCGAGAAGATAAAGAAACTTGAGGAGGAAAAAACCGCGCGACCGTCCTCAACCCTCTCCGTCGAATACGAAGAACAGAGCGAAGCGGGCGACGAGATGGCACCACGGACATCGCCTGAGGAAAAAAGTCCGAAAGACAAATCAACCGTGGTTGAGGTCGGCGACAGGATTCATATCATCGACTCCGACACCCAAGGCAGGCGGGAGATTCTTCTTACGGACGGAGAGGACGATCCCGCGGGCGGAACCGTAAGCGTCAGGCGTCCTCTCGGAGAAACCCTTCTGGGATCGGAACTCGGCGAAGAGGTCGAATTTCTGGCAAATAACCGGATTCACCTTGTCACTGTTGAGAAAATCATAAAAGTCTGAGTTGTCGCGTAACGACCGAATCTCCAGTTCGGCAAGCTGAAGACCAGAATGAATATGAGAAGTGAGAGCAAACCCAATCGGCAGACTCAGGTTTGTCGGCCGCGGAACTGTACAACTGATATCTATGGACATGAGAGTCCAGCCTCGTCTCGTGAAGGTACCACGCAAGGGCAAGCTGAAAGTCTGCTTCCGAATGGAAAACCGGTCGGCGTCCGGATAAATCTTCAAGGAAACTCAGAAAATCGGTAAGAGTCATGTCGTTTCCCAAAAGAAGACGGATGCTTCTCTCATTGTCGCAAGCATAAAACTCTTTCTCTCCATAACTGATAGAACATAACAGGTTTTACGGCTTACCTGTGTTTGGAAATCCTTTGCCAATTCAATATCGGATTCTCTTGCACACGGAAAAACAGCCCGCCAATCGGTTAGAATTAGCTCCATGAACCCGCTTCTCTCGATCGATATCTCATACAGGGCGATAAGGAGCAACAAGGTAAGATCGTTCCTCACCACTCTGGGCATAATCATAGGGGTCGCGGCGGTAATTTCTCTTGTATCGATAACCGGCGGCGCAAAGAAAATGATAGAGGGACAACTTGCGTCACTCGGAGCTAACTCCCTGGCAGTAAAAAGCGGAAAAATTACAAAAAGCGGAAAGACCCTCCTCGCGGGAAACGTAAAACCGCTTACAAGAAAAGATGTGGAAGCGATAGGAAATCTTGAATCGGTCAAATACGTCTCAGCAATATCCAACACGACCGCCAACGTGGTCTCGGGAAACAGAAACGTTTTTACCGCCGTGATAGGAACAGGAAAAGACTTCATATTCATAAACGACTGGTTTCCCGAAAGGGGGACGTTTTTCAATGAAATCGACGTACGGGGAGCGGCCCTTGTCTGCGTGCTGGGAAAAACCGTGAAGGAGAACCTGTTCGGAAGCCAAGACCCCATAGGAAAAAGCGTAAGAATCGGCAAATACACCTACAGGGTTATCGGGGTTATGTCCCCGATCGGCCCAACTCCCAGCGGGAAAGACCAGGACGATATCGTCCTGCTTCCCTATACCTCTGTTCAGAAGAGGCTTGTCGGGACCAGATCGCTTGACAGAATCACGATTTTTGTAGACCCCGCCTACGATCTGGTTCTCGCCCAAGGGGAAGTGGAGAAAGTTCTGCGAAGACAGCACGGGATCAAGGATGAAATGGAAGACGATTTTTCCGTAAGGACCCAACAGACGCAGATAAAGACCATAAAGAATGTCTCGAGGATCCTTACCGTGCTTCTTGGAAGCATAGCATCGATCTCACTTGTTGTGGGAGGAATCGGGATAATGAACATAATGCTCGTCTCGGTGGGAGAGAGAACTAGGGAGATAGGAATCAGGCTCGCCGTGGGGGCCAAGGAGAGAAACATACTGGTACAGTTTCTAATTGAATCCGTACTTCTTTCTCTCGTAGGCGGCGCGATAGGAACGGCGGTTGGAATACTGATCTCAAAGGGAGCTTCGGCGATAACCGGCTGGCCTACCGAGATCTCCGTGCTGTCCATAATCGTGGCTTTTCTGTTCTCGGCCCTTGTGGGGATAGTCTTCGGCATATACCCCGCTAAAAAAGCAGCTGCGCTCAATCCGATAGAAGCTCTGAGATATGAGTAAGAAATCCAACGCCCTCCCCAAAAAGATTCTTTTCGTCTCTCCTAACCTCGCGGCCGGAGGGGCGCAGAGACAGCTGATCAATATCGCTAACGGCTTTCACCGGAGAGGATACGAAGTCTCGGTTTTTCTATTCTATGACAAAGGTAATCTGAAGTGCTCTCTCGATAAAGACATTAAAATATTCTCCCCCTCCTCAATAAAGATTCTGGAAAGGCTAAGGCTCTTTTGGGTCCTTTACGGAACTCTGAGACTCCTAGGGGTCATATTGACCGAAAAACCGGATCTGCTCTACAGCAGGCAGTGGCCCAAGATATCAGTCGCTATAATAGGAAAAATCCTTAGGGTTAAAACGGTTTCGGTCGAGGGAAACAATCTTGAACACACGCTTCTGTTACGAAAAAGACCGCTTCTGTTTTGGATCAGGCGGCTGTGCGCGCGGATCTCGGACAAGGTGGTCGCCAATTCCAGAAGCCTCGCTTGCGAGGTAAAGGAGGTCTTCAGTCTAGATTCCGACGTGGCGGTAATCTACAACGGAATCGATATCGAGGATATAAGAGAAAGATCAAAAGAGGAGCAAACTCACAAGTGGCTTGGAACCGAAACGCCCCTCATACTCGCAATGGGGTACCTAAAAGACGATCAGAAAGGATTTTTTTATCTCCTTGAGGCACTCGAAATCGTAAACCGCTCAAAACCCGCACGACTGATAATCATCGGAAACGGCAAAAAGGAAAAGCTGGAAGAACTCTCAGAGAAACTTTCAATAAGAGACAAAACGGACTTTTTCAGCACGGTTCCGAACCCTTTCCCCTACATGGCGAAGGCCGACATTTTCGCGTGCTCATCCTTATATGAAGGCCTCTCGAACGTTATCCTCGAAGCTCTGGCCCTAGGCAAGCCGATAGTATCCACAGATCACAAACACGGCGCAAACGAAATTATCGAGAACAGAAAAAGCGGAATTCTCGTCCCCGTAGGGGACCCGCAAAAGATGGCGGACGCAATCATAGAGATTCTAGAAGACGAAAAACTGAGAAGGAGCCTAGAGAGAGAAGCTGAGAAAAAATCGGAGAACTTCTTGATGGACAGAATGATCTCCGCGTACGAAAAGCTGTTCAGCGAAATGTAGCGCGCATGGCGACACCGGAGAAATCCACCCGCAACCTGACCGCTATCCTGTCCCACGGCACCCAGAAAACAAACGCCGCGAGGAGTTGCGGAAACGGTATTCCCATTACTATCCAGAATCCCAGAACCATGAAAAACAGCCCGGGAATTATAACCATCCTGAGGTGCCTGTTAACCAGAGCCAAAGGAGAGAAGCATTCAAACAATACGGTCAAACCCGCCAGAAAAGAACAGAACCATATCTTGCTCCCAAGCCAGAAAGGTAGCCATCCTATGAGCGGGTCTGTCCTGTCCCCTGCGAGTCCCTTTTTTATGAACAAAGTTGCCATGTAACCGGAAGTAATCCACTCAAGGCCGGAGTTTCTCAGTTTCGAGGTTCCCGCGGCGCAAAAAACCAAGGCGAACATGACCCATATGAACCTCACCGGCCATCGGTACTCCCAGCTCTGCTTTTTTAAGGCAGCCGCGCCGGGCCACCACCCGTATCTGTGCCGAAGCGCGGCATCCACCGAGAACCCGTCCCCGCAGCGCGAGAAACATAAAACGCAGAGTATTATCAGCAACAGAGATTCCGTGTGATGCGTCTTGGCGAAGCTGTTCTGCATGCCGAGCAGGTAAAATCCCAGCACAAAAGCGCACGCGGCGCTCGGACGGGCGAGGAATCCGACGGAACTGAAAAAAAGGCTCACAAGCCACGCAGTTCCCAAAAAACTGAGAACATCCACGGAGAAAACCGGCACGCGGAAAAAATCAAAGATAAATATCGGATGCCAGAGAACTTCGGGAACTTTGGCCCACTGAGAAAAATCCGCACCGAGGTAAAGGCAAAAAATAATCCCGAAGAACAGGAACCTGCATATCCCCAGGTTCCAGGGAGCATCCTCTTTAAAGAAAAAGACGGAAAAAACGCTTCTATTCATTTTCAATCAGCCCATGCCCCGCGGAGTAAACCAGTTCGGTTGCGGGAAGAACTTTTTCAGGCGGAGTATCCGTCCAGTCCCATCTGGTCATATAAAGATTCATGGAAACAATAGGTGGACCGCTGTGAAGTTTCGCTTTACGGTTGTATTCATACTGCGCAAGCAGGTAGTCAAACAAAACCCGAAGCTCTTTTTCCCTGACTTCGGCAGTCCATCCTTCATCCTCGTTCTTATAAGGAAGCAGGTTTCTCAGGCTCTTTTTTAGTCCGCTATGGTCAACCGGCAGAAAACTCAGGCGCTCAAAAACGGATTCAAGCCTTCGTTCCTGCTTGAGGATAAAAGATTCCCGGTTCAAAATCCTGCTTATCCCCTTTTTGAGCCTCGCGCGGTCAAAGGGCGAAAAAACTTTCTTGCTGTCCAGCAGAATTTCTTTTCCTTCGCTTGTCAGTCCATGGAACTCAAAACTTGAAGCCACGGTCACGGGATTGGCCTTGCTGAACATTGAATAATTGGAGAACGGCCAGATGTCTGGAAGAGGAAAAATTACATACAATCCCTGTACAGTTGCAAGGGTTACTATAAATATTTTTACATACCGATTTCTGACAGCATTTTGACTCATTCAGGGTAGGACCTATATGAAGATATCCGCTTACGAACTAAACTCGTTTTGTTTCCGTTTCCGGCAAATCCTCTTAAGTATGGCGCGTACAATGCTCTGCCGGAATTTTCTGAAGGCCCTCTTCGCTCCCGGATACGCGTGCTTGGTGTAAAGTTCTGGATGCACCAAGGAAAGAACCTGTCTGTCATGTAGACTTGGAACTTTAACTTCTCCCGCCCTCTCTTTTCTGACGTATAAGATAGTGTTTTGTCTGTAATGGATAGGTATTTTAACGTCATTCCAGAGCGCTGGTCTTACAAGATCAATTGGAACATAGCCTTTCTGTTCAAACAAGTCGGCCCAGTAAGCTTGCCATTTCTCATTTATATGGTTGGTTCCGCCTTGAAAGGGGATGGCTGCCGAGAACAGCACAAAATCAGAAGCGCTTGTCAGAAAGCTTATAAATGCTCCGGCTTTTTCGGGTGGAAGATGCTCGGCAACTTCCAAACTGATAGCAATATCGTATTTTCTGTCGATCTGAGGTGTCTCGAGGGAGAAATCTATCGCGAGAAACTTTTCTTTGGGAATCACCAGCCAATCAGGGTTGATCCACGGTCCGTCAATTCCGAGTATATCAATCTCCTGATTGCTAAGCTTCAAAACAGTCTTAAGCCAAATTCCAAGTCCGCAACCGATATCAA
Source organism: Candidatus Dadabacteria bacterium (assembly GCA_026710625.1). GTDB lineage: Bacteria > Desulfobacterota_D > UBA1144 > Nemesobacterales > Nemesobacteraceae > Nemesobacter. Next base: position 12,354 of record JAPOQQ010000116.1, read on the forward strand.
TGGCGGAAGCTACCGGAGGAATTCTTGCAAGAGCGACCGAAAGCATCGTTTCAGCAGAGTAAACCATTTTTTCACTTATTAGTTCAGAATAAAAAGCTTCCGTATAATCTTTTTCCCGCATAATTTTCAACGCCTCGCCCTCATAACACGTACAGAACATAAGAAAGTTAAGTGCATAACCGTTTCCAGTTACGGAATCGCAAAATTTATCTTTCCGTCAGGAGAATTCATCCAGCAATTATCTTCTTCCAAGCCTCCGCCACGCGGACAGAGATGGCAACCGGGGTTAGATTTGAACGTGGTTTCAAATATTGCGTGAGAATTCGTTTATATAATTGTACCCGAGGAAAAAACAAGCTATCAAAGCTTGTTTTTTGCCGGGATTAATCTGTCTCATTACTGCATCAACTCTCCAAACCGAAGAAAATCCATCTTGCCAACAGCTTTATTTGTGCACATCCCAGGAAGCAACTTTCAGTTGCGCCGTACATTCAATCTCCAGACCCTTTGAGAATAATTATGCAGGAAGTTCAGGTAGAATAGGCAAGTTTGATGATGTTTTAGCCGTTCAAAGGGTAAAATTCTCCAGATGCCAACCTCGGGTGACTTAACAAAAAATCTACTGAAAAATGCATCTTGGCTTTTCAGCGGAACAATGGCGGCTTCTCTCTTCGCGTTAGCGGAACCCGTGCTGATCGCACGATTCCTTGGAGTTGAGCAGTTCGGACTTTTCGCTCTGATAATTGCGTATGTAGGCATGGTCAACGGCCTGATCGATTTAAAATCCCCTGAGGCTGTTATCAGATATGTGGGACAGTGCCGGGAGCTTGGAGAAAAAGACAGAATTCTTTCGTTTATCAAATTCTTTTATCTGCTTGATTTTATCGTAGGGGTCGCGGCCCTTGGAATATGCCTTCTTCTTGCCGGAGTAGCGAATGAGCTTTTTATTCACTCCGAGAACGCGTTCAGATTTATCCTCATTTATTCATTAAGCGTTCTGGTTTCGAGCCTCAATAAGAATTCAGAAGCAATTCTAAGGGTTTTTGACAAGTTCAAAACCATAGCTTTCATAAGAACATCCCGTACGGGAATCAGGGTTGCGCTGGTAGCTGGTTCCCTGTTTGCCGGATTCGGTATTGAGGGAATTTTCGTCTCTTATACGGTAGCAGCTTTCGTGTTCTTCTCAATACTTCAGATAACAGTGTTCAGAATCCTCAGGAAATCAGGATTTAAAAGATGGACGACTGCAAAAACTGGGGATTTAGGGGTCGGGGCCAAAGAAATTCGTTCGTTTGTCTTTACGTCGACTTTCACAGGTTTTCTTAACAACACTTTCAACAGGCAGGTTCCCGTACTGATTCTCGGGCACTTTACCAGCAAAGAAGCGGTTGGACTCTACAAAGTAGCAACCATGTTCTCAGGGGTGAGAGCCAAATTGCGGGAACCGATGCAGGAAACAGTATATCCTGTCTTTGTAGCTGCCCGGAGTCGTGGTTTGCAAGAGACTTTCGGCGAAATCGTTTCTTATTCCACCAAGAACCTTCTGAAAGTTTTTTTGCCCATCGGGTTAATATTCTTTCTTTTCGCAAACAAAATCATCGTCATTTTCTTCGGTAGCGAATACGAACCCGCCACATTGGCTATGCAGCTTATTGTGATATCGGAAATTCTGTCAGGTTTTTATTTCTGGATTGATTCCGTGGAACTGGCCCTTAACAGATTGAAACAAAGAGTTATAAGGGTCGCCGTCTCATCCACGGCTTATCTAACGGCACTTTTCATGCTGGTTCAGCCATATTCCTACAACGGAGCCGCCGCATCCAGCCTTGTGCCTTCAACTCTAATGCTCGTGTTTTCATTGTTAATGTTCAATGAAATCCGCAATAAAACCAAACCGTTGGAATAAATTCCTGAAAACGGCACGAGAAATGAGATTTTCCGCTCCAGAACCCGCACAGGTTCCACTTTGTTTCTCGACAGATCTCATAGCCAAGTTGAACATGGTCTGAATGAAAAAGATTTAAGCACCATCTCCCGAGAGGCCACTGAGTCAGCATATCCGCCCAAAGGCGTCCGAGACATGTGAACAATCATTTTCTCTACGGCGATATACTACACATCCATAAATACCCGCTCATAATCAGAAACCATCCTGTCCCGGGTAAAAAGCCGCGATCGTTTTTCGGCTCCATCCCCTAAATCCGACCTGAGTTTTTTGTCGCTGATCAGTCTCAATATGCCCGAAGCCAGCTTTTCCGGATCGGCAACGGGCACCAGCAATCCGCTCTCTCCATCCGTTATTAATTCTGCGGGCCCGTGATTACATCTTGTAGATACTATCGGCAACCCAAGCGACATAGCCTCAATCAAAGCCATCGGGAGACCTTCATATATGGATGAATGTACAAAAATATCGCAACATGCCATATACGCATACGGTTCTCTTTGTCCGACCATGGATACCTTGTCGTCTATTTTCAGCAACTTGGCTTTGCGACGCAATTCATCTTCAAGCAGCCCGCCACCGACTATTATAAGACGCGCGTCAGCGGAAGCGTTAACGATGCTTAGGGCTTCAAGCATGTATTTGTGTCCTTTTTGCGGATGCAGACTGCCCGTTGCTACGAGAACGGGTGAACTTCCGCGAAAATACTCATGCGGAACACTCTTCCCGTCTGACCGGGATCTCCTTTTTATGTCTTCAATATCGACACCGCTGTGAATCGCCCTGACGTTGCTCAGCCGATAAAATTTTTTAGATTCTTCCGCAAGGCCTTCTGAAACCGCAATCACGACATGAGCGAGCTTGTAAACGATTTTCCTGTACAAAACATTCAGGAATTTATGTTTCTTTCTCGATATTTCACAGACGGGAGAATTAGATATTCCAAGAACGACCCTGATTCCCAGGATTCGTCCCGCAATAGTAGCCATGGCTTTCGTGTTCCAAAGCGCGCTATATATCACATCGGGTTTCCACTTCCAAATCGTTTTTATGATTTCCCAGCTTCCCGCCAGTATGGATGGTTTTACGTAATCACGACACGGGAGAATGACCTCTATTTCAGGACGCAAGTCCTTCATTCTCCATCCCATGCGTTCCCTGGTATTGAAAATAAAAAACGCAATTTTAAATCCTTTCTCGCAAAGTCCATTTGCGAGTTCCACCATCCTCTTCTCAGTGCCTCCCAGAGTCATGTTATTGGTCGCAAACAGAATTCGTTTCATCGCACCGTAAGGGATTTGAAAAGATCTCCGTGATTTTCTACCATTGCTTCAAGCGTAAACTTCCGTATTGTCTCATCAGCTTGGCAAACAAGTCTCCTGCCAAGTTTGTCATCCGCCACAAGATTCCTTATTGCGTCCGCCATCGCCTTGGAATCTCTAACCGGAACCAGCAACCCATTTACTTCGTGCTCTATCATCTCCCCAGCTCCAAACTGGTGGTCGGTAGAGACAATTGGAAGACGCAACGCCATGGCTTCAAGAATGGAGTTCGACATTCCTTCAGAAAGAGAAGAGCAGGCGAATATATCGCCTTTTGCCATATAAGGGTAAGGATTGTTGACAAATCCGCTGATCTTGACCAAATGACAAATTCCGCAATCCTTAATTTTCCGATCTAGGCGTTCCCGAAGTTCTCCTCCCCCCAGAATCAAAAGACGAATTTCCATATTCTCGTCGTTTAAAAGCTTTATTGCTTCGATGAGAAACTCAAACCCTTTCTGCTCCACAAGCCTGCCCACAGCTACAACCATAGGGATATTACGGTCAAGCCAGAAACTTTCCGTGGGTTCGGTGGACATTTGCTGAATGGTTTTTACGTCTATTCCGTTATAAATCATGGAAATTCTGGGGAGATTGAAGTATGAAGCTGTGGAATCGGCAAGTCCTTTTGAATTCGCAACTACCGCCGAAGCAACACTGTAAGCAATTCTCCTTGCCAGAAACCTGGGATGCCACTTGTTTCTTATTTTTTTTCTTTCCAGTTCACGTCTTGAGTTGCTTATTTCAACCAGTACGGTCTTTTTCCTAAGTAGTACCCCCGCCATGGATGTCGGCATTTTAGCCGCCCATTGCATAGCACATATAACATCGGGATTATAAAACCGTATCTGTCTTGCTATTTCGTACAAGCCATAGAAAGATGCCAGCACTGGAGAAAAAAACGGAATGGATCGCAATGCGTCGAAATATTTCGAGAAAACAACATCATACGAAAATTCTCGAGAGAAATGATTTGTTCTCCCAAGACTCACAATGCGAATCCGAAATCCTTTTTTCGAGAGTTCATCCGCTAGACGAACTGTTCTTATCTGGCTCCCGCCAACAGAAAGGTTTTTAACCACGAAGAGCAGTTTGATTTGCTTGCACATTGAATTTTTACTGAGCGTCAACAACCCCTGTGTAAAGTTCAACGGGCGTAATTTAATGCCACCTCTCATACCACATCTGGAACATGAGCAGATTCCATATGCGGCTTGGTGCGACGGAGAGGTCCTTGTAGAATTTCTCCGTCCACAAAGAAACCTCATCCGGATTAAACACCCCGCTTTTCCTTACAGCATCCACGCCGAGGTACTCCCCGACTAACGGCCGCAACCTGCCTCTTAGCCATTTGTTTATAGGGCTGCTAAATCCTTTCTTGGGCCGTTCGTACAATTCTCTGGGCAGGTGTCTTGAAAGTACCCGCTTCAGTAGATACTTGCTTTCTCCGTTCCTGTACTTAAGGTCTAAAGGAATTCTTGACGCAAATTGCACAAGCCTGTGATCAAGAAACGGCTCTCTTGCCTCAAGCCCCACACTCATTGATGCCCTGTCAACCTTTGCCAGAATATCATCTGGTAGCCAGACGCTGAAATCGGTGTAAAGCATCTGTGTCAACAGATCTCCACTCTCTATGGCGCTGAAATTTTCATCGAATGTTTCGTCATGGACTTGATAATCCTCTTTAAAAAGTCCCGGCAGACATTCAGGAGCCCATGTTCCCCTTCTACTCCTGTACATCTCCGGCATATCTTTTTTAATCATGTTAAGCAAGGTTCTCTGGTTCCGCTCATAGCTGTTCCTGCGTCTTTTGAGCGAAGAAATCCCAAGGGTTCTTCCTATAGCCTCGAACCTTTCGACACTCAGGCCGTTTAATGTCGCTTTCAGTGCGTTTTGAATAATTTCAGGAAACTTCTCAATCATGTTGGCAAGATGCATACACTTCATATAGTGTTTATAACCGCAGAACAATTCATCTCCACCATCTCCAGACATGACCACCTTTACGTGCTTGCTTGCAAGTTTGGATACCACGCATGTCGGCACCGAAGATGTATCTCCGAAGGGCTCGTCGTATATTGACGGAATCTGAGAGACGGTTCTTATGGCCTCGTCCTCCGATACATAGGATTCCACATGCTCCGTCCCCAGATAATCGGCAAGCTTTGCGGCCCATCCGGCTTCGTTGTATTTCTCCTCGTCAAATCCTATCGTAAAGGTTTTAAGAGGTGTCGAGATGTTTTTTTGAAGCAATACCGCCATCAGGCTTGAATCTATACCCCCGCTCAGAAAAAGTCCAACTGGCACATCCGAAACCAGCCTGTATTTAAGCGAATCAATCATTATCTCCTCAAACATCTCGCAGGCATCTTCTTCGCACATGTCATAAGACCGCATATTGTAGGATTCCGTGATATCCCAGTACCTGTGCTTTTCGAACTGTCCGTTGCACAAGCAAAGGTAGTATCCGGGTTCGAGTTTGAACGTATTTTCAAATATGGTATAAGGACTTCTTATGTAGTCGTACCTGAGAAAAAGAGCCAAGCCGTCGAGGCTTATCCTCTTGCTGAAGCTCTGGTGCTCCATTATAGCTTTGAGTTCCGAGCCGAAAAGGAAAAGTCCATTCTCCCTGTAGTAGTAAAGCGGTTTTATCCCCACGCGGTCCCTCGCTAGGTAAAGTTTGTTTTCCCCTCCGTCCCAGATTGCAAGTGCGAACATTCCTATGAACTTGTGCAGACACTCAATGCCCCACTGCTCATAAGACTTGATCAGCACCTCGGTGTCGGAGTTGGTTCTAAAACTATGTCCCTTGGAGCGCAGTTCTTCCCTTATCTCACGGTAGTTGTATATCTCTCCGTTGTAGCTCACTTGGATTCTGCCGTCGTCGCTTGACATGGGCTGGCGCCCCCTTCGGGAAAGATCTATAATCGAGAGTCTGGTGTGTCCCAGACCCACCGTTCCATCTTTGCTCACGTAAGTGTCCGAATCATCGGGACCCCTGTGCGAAAGAGTGTCGGTCATGGCCGAGAGAACCGACAAGTCAACTGGGGCATTCAGACTGTAGATTCCGGTTATGCCGCACATTTTTTTCTAAGTCGCTTTGCCTCAGAATTCATGACACAATAAGCTCAGGTAAGACAAATAAATTTTAGCCAAAATGTCATTTAACTGGTTTAAGTTAAGACTCTCCAAACAGTGGAATCGACTTCTGAAATAGTTCCTCAATTATCAGTTTCTCTGACAAAAACAAACTGGTTATTTCCGTTACCTTTGGTAGTCCTGATGTTTCTTGGAGAAAATTTTCTCTCTTTCAAGAAGTGAGAAGTTGCCTCGACCGACGCGACTTCAAACGGGAAACCACCCAGCCAATCAATCCAGTCATGAACAATTGACATGCCTCTTTTTCTTTTGTATCCGGTGAATTTGTTCTCTCCAGAGACAATGCTTTTTATCAGCGACCGAAAAAAGAAATACGGGAAGAAAACAGCAGAAACAATCATTTTCCCAGAAGTGCCAGAGCAGTAACATTTTTTTACGTTCCTCCAAGCAACAGATTTCCAACCTTGGTCGTTATATATGGCTATGAAAAGAATTCCATTTCTCTTTGTCTTGGATGCGGCATTGTCAAGCGCGGTCCACATATCTCCCGTATGGTGCAATACTCCCCAAGAGTATACGATATCAAAGTTTCCGAGTGACTCCATATAATCATTGTCAAGAACGGAGCCTTCCTCAACGGACCAGTCTGGATCATCAGGGAAATATTTGGACCGAAGCTCTCGCGTACAGGCTACTGAGAAAGGATCGAAATCAAACGAGTGAACCTTGGCGTTAAGCCTGCGTGCTACCAATGAGAACAAGCCACTTCCTGACCCTATATCAAGAAAACTTTTCCCGGCTAGGTCCTGCAGTCCCAGCATCCCGATCATTGACTGCTCAGCAATGATTATTCTCTCGTCAGAAAGTGTTTGTAGAAAATTTTGCCAGTTTCTGCCGAATTCAAACCGCTGTCCTCTGGAAACCTCGGTTTCAAATGTTATATTCACTTGGCGTATTCTACATGGTTAGCAAAGTCCCAACAAACCTATGAAGATTTGCGATGTAGATTCAACAGAAGAGAAGTGGTCCCAAACTTCCAATGTACATCAAAAAGGCAAGGCACTTGCAACCCTAGCGAAGCGCAAGTCCCGCTATTTGATGCTTCCAGTCTCAGAGGATAAAGAATCTCCTCTGCTACCCGGTCCAGACCCAAGGCGCTGCCTTCGTCCCTGTATCACATATAGCGCTATGTAACGACGAAATATCCCCTCCCACCTCCAACTCGTAGTGCTAAGCCAATATCCTGTTCAAGCGGGAAACCGCCTCAAGGAATATTCTGCGTTGCCCATCCGTGAGATTGCCCGCAAGCCGTATCTTGAACTGCCGGAGGGTATGTCCAAAGTTGAGGTCAACCGCTTTGAGTAAACCTTCATGCTTTCTCTAAATCACGTGTTTGAGGCATCGGGCACTGCCGGAGTTGGTGAGAATATGCGATTCTGCGGGAATCGGCGACGGATTGCGGAAATACGGGCTGACGCTCTCGGCGGGGCCGTGCCGGTCCGGGAAAACTCAAACCCGAAAATCGTTACAGCGCAAATCCCCCAGGTAAGTTATAATTAGACGAGATTTTTACTCAGAGGAATTTACAATATGGGTCTTAAACTTACCAAAAAGGTGGTGGATTTTCTGCGGAATAATACCGAGCAAAGATTCACCGCACGTCAAATTGCACAATGGATATTAAATGAATTTCCTATAGAATGCCAAGAAAAGAAGATCAGAAGCAAGTCTATCGAGACCGATGTTGAGCTTCTTCAGCAGATCGTAGCTGAAATCGGAAGGGACCGTCCACGATTCCAGAGACGCAATCCAGAGATAAAAACTACAGAGGAAAAACCCCGCCGATACTACTGGACCATTAAATCCGACCAACCTCAAGCCATCGAGGAGGATGAGAGTTTAGATACCACTAAGGATTATGCTACCGGCAGCAGTTCGTTGAATGAGTACAATCTTTACCCCATACTTTCCAAATATCTCTGGTCAGAATTACGCATATACTCAAAACGAATTGATGAAAAGAAGGCGTCAAACAAGCGAGGCCTAAGAGGCAATAAATGGCTTTATCCAGACCTTGTCGGAATGGAAGACCTGACGACCGACTGGCACCGAGAAATCAAAGATGCGGTAAAAGAGTATGCCTCTCAAAAAACCAAACTCTGGTCTTTTGAGGTCAAAACTTCCCTGAATCGTTCAAACGTTAGAGAAGCATTCTTCCAAGCCGTTTCAAATTCTTCATGGGCCAATTTCGGGTATCTTGCCGCCGCAGAAATTGAGGGCAACAATACTATGAAGGAACTACGTATGCTGTTTTCTCTGCATGGCATCGGACTGATTCAAATTGATCCAGAAGCCCCAACAAAAAGCCAGATTCTGATTCCAGCAAGGGAAAAACCTGAGGTCGACTGGGCAACCTGTAATCGTCTCACTCTAGAAAATAAAGACTTTCTTCAGTTCGTAAAGCTAGTCCGTCAATTTCATCAGACTGACGACCCGCGTCCTAAAGACTGGGATATTCCGAAAAATCCTTCCAGTTAGTAACTTCTGCGTATTCCGATTTAATTCGAAATATACACCAATTTATCCCGGCATTGCCCCTTTGCCGCAACATGAAAGTACCATCTTGTTTGTCGCTCGATATTTCACTCTTATAATCAAGTCTGTCGTGCATATATTGCAATTATAGAAGTTTAGTTGTAACTGTGGTTATACCTGCGAAGGAGGAACATGACCGTTGGAGACGAGTGAGGGAGAGTTGCGTCTTCGCAATGCCCAGAACGGCATTTTGGACGTGAGAAGCACGAAAATATCCGGGAGATTGTCCGGATTGACGGATTCCGAACGGAAAAGCTGCGCCGCCCGCAGTCAGTTCAGGTGAAATCATGGCTGTTGACCCTCAAAAACCTTCCCACCTGCTGTGCGGTGAGAAATCCGGGTTAGTCAATCCAAGTGTTTTCGGCGCGTACTTGGAGATCGCCGGGACAAATCTGCCGCACCTCTGGATCCCCAACAAGATTGTAGGTACAATAGGTCTTTGATTTGAATAGGAACTTCTTATAACTTAGAAAGGAGAAACCCTTATCCTCTCACCGTTATTGACCAATCCTAGAGAGCTTGCTTCTGCCTATCGTATCCGAAAGAATGCATTTGAGCTAAAAAGCGTTCATCCTGAAGAAGTCGAAAAAGAAAAAAATAAAGGCTGGGAACTTCATCTTCCCGGAAAGCGCAAGTCACGCCTCAAGAGAAAAAAATCTCATGACCAATGGCTTGAAGACCGCCTTTGGTGTCTTCTTTACCGTATGGGCTATAAAACCCTAAATGGAAAGAACTCTGAAATTTCTTTTGTACGACCCGATGGATCCACTGGCGCCAAGCAAGTTGATGTATACGCAGAAGATGAAGAAACAGCTGTCGTCATCGAGTGTAAGTCACGTTTAAGCAAAGGCAGAAAATCTTTGCAGAAAAACATTGAAGAAACAAATTCAGTTCAATCTCCATTCAGAAATTCAATTATCAACAACAGATTTAAGAACAGGACGAAACCGAAGATTATATGGATATACGCCACTAACAATATCCTTTGGTCAATACCAGATATTGAGCGTGCGGAATCATATGATATCAACAGAGTTACAGAAAACGAATTACAATATTTTGAAGCTTTTCTTAAACATATGGGGCCGGCCGGCCGTTATCAAATACTAGGCGAATTTTTGAAAGGCCAAAAAATTCCCGGTTTGTCAGATGTAAAACTCCCGGCGATTCGTGGAAAGATCGGGGGAGAAACCTACTACAGTTTTGTTGCAACACCAAGAAAGTTACTCAAAATCGCGTTTATCAATCATCAAGCACTCAATCATCCAGACGGAAGACCGGCCTATCAGCGTATGATTAGCGCCTCGCGTATCAAGAATATTTCTCAGTTTATCGAGAAAGGCGGATATTTCCCAACCAATATTCTGGTCAATTTTTCCGATGAACCACGCTTTGACAAAATCTCGAATAAAGACAACACTGATCCGAATATCAAGTTTGGTTGGATAACACTTCCATCACGGTATCGTTCCGCTTGGATCATAGACGGACAACATCGTCTCTATGGTTTTTCTCATCTTCCCAGCAACTACCTAGACCAAAGTCTATTCGTTTTAGCCTTTTCAAAAATGCCGGTAGAAAAAGAAGCCGATCTTTTCATTAATATCAACAGCAAGCAAAAAAGTGTCCCAAGGGGACTCCTAGTAAGCTTACTTGCGGACATTAGGATGGGTGATAGTGATCCTTCAACTGCTTTATCGGCTTTGGGTTCAGCTGTTCAGCGTGCACTAGACCAAGACGAAACGGGTCCTCTAGCCGGACGATTTGCCAAACATGGAATACCAGCTGAACCCCGGCAGAACCTGACGGTGGCGGAGACCGTCAAAGGTTTGCGTCTCTCTGCCCTTATCGGAAAGGTAACTGGAAAGACGCTCGCACCTGGCCCACTTTCGGGAACCACGGATGAAGCAACCATATTACGTGCGTCAACAGTGCTTAACACATACTTTGAATGGGTCAGAACTGCACACCCCCAACGATGGGAAGCAGGTCGCGAAGCACATATTTCTACGAATCCGGGCATTCGAGCACACCTAATGGTGATCTCAGAGGTTGTATCCTATCTTTCGCGTAAGAGGTCGCTTGATTTTGGTACATTGAGAGCAGAAGACTTCGCTAGTCATGTCACGGAATTTTGCCAACCAATCTTCACGTCCATAGAGAAGGCATCAGATGATGAGATCAAAGGTAAATTCTCTAGGCAATTTGGCGAAGGTGGAGTAAAGACATACTCATACCGTCTAATGCAGGTTCTTATAGAAACCTATCCCGATTTTGGATCAGATGAATTTCGTACATGGGTTGAACAAAGCAATTCTGAGAAAATCGAGGAGGGAAATCGCTTTTTAATGAAGCTTTCCGAACGGTTGACAGACTACGTAATTGATGCATTAAAGAAAATACATGGAATTCACAGATTAGAATCTGGGGAACAGGCGTTTTGGGAACTTGGGGTGGAAAGTAGCAGAGTTCGTAGTAATGCCTACAATAAACAGCAGGAGGACAAGGAACGCCGAAAACCGAAGGAAGGGTATCTTGATGTTCTTGATCTCCAAGAAATAGTTAGACAGAAAAATAATTGGAATCATTTCGAGCATGTTTTCAATAATCCTATGGTAGGCGAACGTGGGGGAAAGAAGTATTATCTTGATTGGATAAAACAATTTAACGAATTACGGAGGATAGCTGCTCATAAGAATCAGATCAGGACTTATACAGATGATGATTTGGAGTTCATTGAATGGCTTAGAACTGAAGTCTCGCCGAAAATACCAGAATGAAAAAAGAAAGGCTTGAACCTTTGCTAAAATGGCCGGGCGGTAAGCGTTGGCTTGCACAGTCGGTCAGTCTACTACTCCCGAAAAAATACAGATCCTATTACGAACCATTCCTCGGTAGTGGAGCAGTTTTCTTTTATTTGCAACCGAACAGTGGACTTATTTCGGACAAAAATGCTGAATTGATAAATCTCTACGAGATTGTGCGCGATTATCCTCACAAGATACGAAAAAAGATAGAAAAGCATCAGTTACTACACAGCAAAGAGCATTACTATAAAGTGCGTAGCATGGAACCTAAATGCATGATTGAACGCGCAGTTAGATTCCTATATCTTAACCGCACCTGTTGGAACGGTCTTTACAGAGTCAACCGTAAAGGTCATTTCAATGTCCCCGTAGGAACAAAACAAAAAGTAGTCTTTGATTATGACGACTTCGTAACAATGTCCAAAAGACTCAAAAACATCGGCTTACGTTGTTCCGACTTTGAAGACGTGATTGATGAAGCGAAAGAAAACGATTTTATTTTTGTTGACCCTCCATACACGGTTAAACACAATTTCAATGGATTTATTCAATATAATGAAAAGATATTTTCGTGGCAGGATCAAGAACGATTGCATGGAGCTCTAGAGCGCGCTGCAAATAGGGGATGCTTTATCATCGTTACAAACGCCGACTGCGAAAGCGTAAGAGATCTGTACAAGAATGCTAACTATCGGCAGGTTTCACGAAAAAGTGTCATTGCCGGAGTCGGACACAAACGGGGGATTGTGACTGAAGCTATCTTTACGTTTAACCTTTAGATTGTGAAAAGTGGCCTGAGAGATATCTACAAAACCCTTTTCGCTCCACTATATAGAAACGTCAGCTACACGCTTGCTTCATCGGTGCCAAGGTGCAAATCACCTGTCAAACTCTCATAAACAAGAAAACGAGGCCAGTTTGTCAACGAGTTCCCGCACTTCCGAAGGAATCTCATCATCGCGCATGGCGGCAATAATCGCAACAGGAGTAATGTTGACACCATGCGTCTCCTGCAAGTGCACGTTGATGGCACTGATCGCCTCTTTGCCTGGGATAAGCTCGTAGCGTTTGACTGGGTCGCTCCATAGCTGCTCAAATTTTTCCAGGCTTTCAGCGTGTATTTGAGTGTCATCAGCCTTAGTACCTTCGGAGCGGAGAAATTCCCGGCGATTGGACAAGAATTGAGCTTCCACCCAATTTTTTTTGCCCGCCGCAAACTTGTCCAATATCACCGAAGCCTCGCATAAATATTCGATTTCATTTCCCGACCGTTGCGCCTGGTCCGAAACCTTCCTACCCGCGGCTCGGTCTATGGCTGATGGAACCAATACAAAATTCTCGATTTCCTTGCGGTCAAGAATTTTTACGTACTCACAGAATCCCTCACATTTACCCGTTATGCTCTCACACTCCGCATCCGACCTGTAATCCCGGTCCAATATCGCGACCGCAAGAACATCTCTTTCCAATGTAGCTTCCATGCCTTTTTTCAGAGACCTAATCCGGTCAGGATTGAAACCGCCAACCGGCACGACGGCGAAGCCATGCTGGGCACTCACGCTTTCTTTTTTTAACTTCCGTTCGAACGCACTGATAACACGAAAGTCCTTGCCCTCAACGAAAACAGCCTTTTGTGTCTTCGCCAGTTGCGTAAGAATCGGATTGGCAGTTGAACCTAAAGCAGCAAATACTTCGCTCAACTGAGACGGATTTTTCAGTCGACGAGCATATCTGGCCCTCTTGTCAATCAAAAGGATATCAGTGGTTTCGGCTTCCGCGATTATTTCCGTCGAGTGAGTCGCGATCAGGATATCGGGGCCCAGTCCGCGCAAAAGCGCCAGCAGTTGACGCTGAAGCTCGGAGTGCAGGTAGATGTCAGGTTCATCAATCAGAAACAGCGATGAATCGGCCGACTGTATCAGGTGGGTCAGCATCTGGCACCAGACTTGAAATCCGAACCCCGCCCAGAACAACTCGCGCGCAACCCGGTCCTCCTTGCAGAACATATGCAATAGCGGCTTGTCATGAGTCATGTCGACTTCCGGTTTCTCAATATCCATTCCAGGCCAAGTCTCCCTAAGTACCGTTCGAAACCTGTCAAAGTGCTCGGGATAGTGGTGCCAGATGTTACGAAAATTCCGCGCGGCCGTGTAGTTAAACAACGCCCGGCGCGCCGCTTCGGACTGATACAGAGGTTCGCGGTGCTCAACCGGGCCGAGAATCGGCACGAAACCGATTTTGCATTTAAATTCCTTACTGACTCCCGACGGATTCCTTGGAGAACCTCCCGGA
>JAPOQQ010000117.1 GCA_026710625.1 Candidatus Dadabacteria bacterium
AGCGGTGAGACCACCCGCTGTCATGCCGTTCTGCAACAAGCCGCCGGCAAATTCCGCGAAATACTCAGGGAAGATCACGCCGTTCTGAAAGCCGACACCTACCCAGAATGAAACTCCCGCAATCATGCCTTTGCGGTAGTCAATTCCGTCCTGGACGACAACCTTCATTCCAACCACAAACAGCATGGCCACCAGGATGGCCAGATACCCCGCGGCCACCGGATTCGGAATTGCGAGAATTACGCTGAGCGCCTTGGGGAAGCATGCCAGGATGAGAAAGAGGGTGCCCGCAGCAATCCCGACTCCCCGGGCCCCCACTCCGGTAAGTTCCGTTACCGATACGCTCGATGAGTACGTCGTGTTTGGAACCGTGCCGGCGCACCCGGATAGCAGGTTGCCCACCCCATCGGCGGCCACAGCTCCCTGAACAGAACGGAAGTCTACGGCTCGTGGCCGTCGCCACGAAATGCGCTGAATCGCTACGGAGTCGCCGATTGTTTCGATTGCGCCAATCACGGTGACAAAAATGAACCCGGGCAGGAGCGTCCAGAACGTCGGTCCAAAGCTCAGATCGAAGCCGGGCCAGCCTCCTTGCGGAAACCCGATCCAGGCAGCTTCGGAAATTCCCGTCGTGTCGTAAATTCCAAAAAAGCCGCCAACAATGCACCCTGCAATGATGCCTGCTACGGGTGCCCAGAGTCGGAATACACCGGTGGCCTTGATGGCGATGGCAATGATGACAAGTACGGTCACAAGTGCGCTTAGGGGGGCAGCCTGGGGATGTGCGGCCTCCTGAACGTTATCCAGGAGATCGAAAATTATTGGCATCACGGTGACGGAAATCAGCATGATTACCGTGCCCGCGACTGTGGGAGTGATGATCCGGCGAAACAGGGAAAGACGTCTCGCCAGGGCAAACTGGAACAAAGACGAGATAATTACGAGCGTCGCCAACATAGCGGGCCCGCCTTGCGCGATCGCAGTAATGCAAATTGCGATGAATGCGCCGGAGGTGCCCATCAGGAGGACATATCCCGCGCCGATTCGACCAACTCTGACGGCCTGCAATATCGTGCTGATTCCGCTGATCACGACTGATGCGAATACCGCCCACAGCATGTAAGTCTCAGATCCGCCGGCCGCCTTGATCACGATGACCGGCGTGAGGACGATCCCCGATATTGTGAGAATGGCAAGTTGTAAGCCTAGCCCGGCTACCAGCAGCGTTGGCGGCTTGTCGCTGGGTTCGTAGCGGACGTCTGATTGCAAGGCGGAATCATCGGTAGACATACTGGTACTATACTAAGTTTAGTTAAATTTTTCCACGGAGCGATAAGTGCGGGCTGGAAGCGTGACAATAGGGTGCCAATACAGCGTTGCCGAAAGCAGATGTAGAACTTTTGGCGACTTTCTCTCGGCAATTTGTCTGTTAACGAGCTTGCCGGTATATTAGCAAATTCGGTTTTTACTCCACAGAACAATGAAGGTTTCAGCGGTGGGTGTAGCTCAGCCCGGTTAGAGCACTTGGTTGTGGCCCAAGAGGTCGCCGGTTCAAATCCGGTCATCCACCCCATTTTCCAAAAGGCAGCGTAACGTATGGGACTTCGATGCGGAATAGTGGGACTTCCAAATGTCGGGAAGTCAACTCTCTTTAACGCTCTTACAAACGCGGGCGCGGCGGCCTCCAACTTCCCTTTCTGCACCATAGATCCAAATGTGGGAGTTGTCGGGGTCCCGGACCCGAGGCTTTATGCCCTCTCGAACATAGTAAAACCCCAGAAGACCGTTCCCACCAGTCTGGAGATAGTTGACATCGCGGGACTGGTTAAGGGGGCTTCCGAGGGAAAGGGCAGGGGAAACGCTTTCTTGTCCCACATAAGGGAGGTTGACCTAATACTCCATGTCGTTAGATGTTTTGAGGATGAAAACGTGATTCACGTCGAGGAGGGAATCGATGCCATCCGCGACATCCGCACTATCGAGGACGAGCTTATCCTAAAGGATCTCGAGACGGTGGAGAAAAGGGAGGAAAGACTCACAAACCAGGCCAAGGGCAGGGATAAGGACGTAATAAGGGAGCTTGAAACGGTGAGGTCGCTTCGGGAGTTTATAGAGACCGGGCGGCGCGCGAGGGATTTCCCGCGCCAGGAAGGAACCCGAGACACCGTAAGGGAGCTTTTTCTCCTTAGCGAAAAGCCGGTTATCTACGTCTGCAACGTCTC
>JAPOQQ010000118.1 GCA_026710625.1 Candidatus Dadabacteria bacterium
TTAAGTGAATCGACAAGCGCCCCAAGCGGCTTGTCCGCCCCGGAGAACCTGTCCTTGAAAGTCCCCCCGTTTTCAAGCTTAAGTACGCCTCTGGGACACACGGCCGAGCACACACCGCATCCAACGCATGAAGCTCTAACTATGTTCTCGCCCTTCTGAGCGTAAGCCCTGACATCTATCCCCATCTCGCAGTAAGTGGAGCAGTTCCCGCATGACATGCACTGGTCGCCGTTTGTGGTAATCCTGAACCTTGAAAGATACCTCTGGAAAATCCCTAAAACAGCCGCCATAGGGCAACCGAACCGGCACCACACCCTGCTTCCCATTATGGGGTAGAAACCGACGCCTATAACCCCGGAAAAAATGGCCCCTATGTAAAATCCATACCATTTCTTAAGAGACATCGAGGCTTCTCCGAACACCGATCCCGAGGTTGCGGAGTTAACCCAGAGAAGGACCGTCGTAACGACGATAAACACCAGCACGGAATGCACGATCCAGCGCTCTATCCGCCATGCCTTTTTTGATTTGTCGGAAAGCTGTCTAAACGGATCCCCCATGGTCTCCGCAAGGCCCCCGCATCCGCACACCCAGGAGCAGTACCACCTCTTGCCGAAATAGTAGGTAAGAAGCGGAGTGGCCACAAAAGTCATCACGGCTCCCCAGAAAATAAGGAACATTCCCAACCCGCCGGGATGATTCACAAAATAACTTAAAGTACCAGGGAACAGGTATTCGGGTTTAAGCGGCCAGAAGTAGCTTAGGTAGAACTCGGGCTGGTTAAACAGCATAAGTATGTTCGGGATGAGAAAAGCGAATCCGAGCTGGAAAAACATTACGGAAGCCGTCCTGATCTGTTGGTAACGGTTATGTCTGTATTTCATGAACATTCTCACTCCGAAGACAAAAACGGCCAGAGTGTAGAGAAAACCGTAGAAAAACCAGTTGTTGGCCGGAGAACCTGAAAGGGCCTGAGAAAGCGGGTTTACGATCTTTATTCCCCCCGCCAAGTATTCGGGAAACCAGTAGAGAGCTATGTAGAAACCGGTGAACACAATACCGACAAGCCAGCCGAGAATCCCCCTGTTGATTACTCCCCTGAAGTAGATGTTATCATGCTTGATTCCCGGAACGGTGCCCTTGAAGTTAAGGTAGAAGTAAAACGCCGTACCAAAGAAAACAGGAAGGAATACCAGGAGAAATCCGGCCCATGTGCCGCCCGGAGGCATACCCATGGACTGAAGGGCAAACATCAGTATTCCGAAGCCCAAAACGGCAAGAGAAAGCTTTTCTCCGGTTCCAAGCGGCTTGTCCGGGGCCTTCTCCGGTTCCTCAAAACCAAGGGCTTCTTCGTCAAAATCGTAATCTACAATGTTTTCTTCCATCAGGCAGCCTGTTTCCTTATCTCCTTTATTATTTCCGCTTCGCATTTTTCGTAGAATTCCGGATCGAAATTGGCATCCCCCAGATGATCGAGCACATAGTCAAGGGGTCTCTTCTCCGCCACCCAGCTCTCGCAGACCCTGTGGCTGTAGCGAAGGCCCATAACGTTTATGCCGCAGACGATTCCGTCCTTCGTAACGATTCTTATCGAACGGCCGTGATCGGGATGCTCCCAGTATAAGTTGTCCTCCCCCTGGGCAGGAACGTTTCTCACTGTACCGTAAGTCTGGTACTCAAGATCGAAGAATTTGGCCGAGTTATACCATATCCCGGGGTCATACACGCTGTGTCGACCGGCTATTGCCTCTCCCGCCGCTCCTCCCTGGTTCTTGCCCGTGTACCAGACCTGCTGAATAAGGTTCCTCCCCTCCCCCTCGGTGATTATCTCGGCGCAGTCCCCGGCGGCAAACACGTCCGGGGTGTCGGTCTTAAAGCTCCAGTCAACCAGAATCCCCCTCCCTGTCTTTATCCCGCTTGCCTTGGCAAGGGCTATGTTGGGACTTACTCCCGCAGTGAGACCGACGATCTGGCATTCTATGAATTCCTCTTTGTTGGTTACAACTCCCTGCACTCTTCCCGAATCGTTCCCTACTATCTCCTTAAGTTCCGTTAAGAGCTTGAGGTCAATCCCCTGCTCCACAATCACGCGGTTTATCATCCGCGATTCCTCAATCGGAAGGACGTTAGTCCAGTAGGACTCTTCTCTCACCAGAAACGTGACGTGGATATTGCGCGAATGGAGCATCTCGGCAAGTTCGATCCCGATCAGGCCCCCTCCGACGATAACGGCGCTTCGGGCTCCCTTTACGTTCTCGTAAAGAAGCCTGAGATCCATAAGGCTGTAGAGGCCCTGTACTCCTCCAAGGTCCTGACCGGGCCACCCGAACTTGTTTGACTTGGATCCCGTGGCGATAAGCAGCTTATCGAACGAAACGGGATCTTTTTCGTGCATAATGAGCTTTTTCCCGGCAGCGTCGATTTCGGTAACCCAGCCCCTTACCAAGTCAATGCGGTTTTTCCTCCAGAAACTGTCCTCGTAGGGTTTGGTGTCCTTGTAGCTCATGTGGCCCATGAATATGTACATGAGCGCCGGGCGGGAATAGTGAAAGGAGGACTCTCCCGAGATCATGACGATCTCCCAGTCGGGCTGGAGTCTGCGTATACTCAGGGCGGCCGCGACCCCCGTCACCCCATTTCCGATAATAGCTACGCGCATGGCTGGTTTTCTTCCTTACCGCAAACCGAGTTTAATCTTCTGCCCGCTGCAGATGTTACTTTTCGAACCGCTCTCTCTGGTCCGGATTGTTCTCGAGAAAAGCTTGCAGATGCCTGTCCGAATAGGAACCCTTCGGGTAATACTGGTCATAGAAATCCACATCTATGTGCATCGCCTGAAAAACTAGCCTCATGTACATGGGATCCACAAACGCGGGGAATCTGCCGTAAGTGTCATAAATATAGTTAGCTACAGCCCTTACAATCTCTATGGTGGTATCCGTGGGCCTCGGGGCCTTCATAAGATGCTTGTCGGGCTCCGTGTACGGGAAAGGCTTGTCGGATTCCCACGCTTTCCATTTGTGGGCCAGAAAATGATCGATCGCGTCGTCCATGTTCTCATAGTAGGGCGGACAGTAAGATTCAAAGACCCCGTCCTTTCCTACGGGAACAGTGGTGGGAGGATCAATCGTACCTTTTTTCGGCTGGACGAACCGGAATCCGAGACCCTTGAACAGGTTCGGGGCGGCTCCCATGGCAAACCTTGGTATGAAGCCCGTAAACGCCCATCCGGCAAGCCCCAGGGGCTGGAGAGCAAGGGCCATGTTCTGCGTGATAAACGCCTGCTCAACGTTAAGTCCCGTAAGAATTCTTACCTCAAGATCAAACAGAGAAAGCTTGATCTCGCCCTTGAGCCTGCCTGTCTCCACCCACTTTTCAACGCCCGCGGGCTTCCCAGTAAGATCGTCGATAATTGTGAATCCGTAGCTGTTAGCGCAGTAAAGGGTGAGAAGATTCAGATACTCCTCGGTTACGTCCGTGACCGGAACAAAAAGCGTGGAGCCCGGCTTGTTGGCATTCCACTGGTTAAACTCAAAGAGCCCCGGCATCTTGTCGGGCATGTCGGCCCTTCCGTCCTCAAGCTTGTTAAGGCTTTCCCTGTAGAGTTCCAGGACCCTCGCGATTTTCTCCTCGCGGGAGAGCTTGAAAAACAGATCGATCTCATGCTCCTTGGGAAGCATGTTCTTCACATCCACGTGGTAAAGACCGTTGTCGTTTGTGAAAAAAAGCTCAGTCCCGTGATTGTTGCACGCAGAAGGCCAGGTTCTTCCCGTCCACTGGCAGAGAAGGTCTATCCCGTTCTCCGGCGGCAGGTCGGCTAGGCAAAGCCCGGTGAGCCCCGTTCCGGCCCACACCAGAAGCGCTTCCTCCACCTCGGTAAGGGGTACGGGATCGTATTTCGACTTGAACTCAAGGGTGCTGTCCTTAAGTTCCATTCCAAGACCGAATCTCCTTGAGCGCCTGTTGAATATGGAATCGAAAAGCGGGTACTTAAGCGCTTCCTCGATTCTTTCGTTTAGAACCTTTTTGTCGAGTTTGCCGTTTTTCATTGCTTGAATCTCCTTTGGTCTGCTTGAGTGTTAGCGTGAATTATACCAAAAATCAGGCGGTTTTTCCCCTCTCGAAATTCCTTGCCCATGATTTCAGGGTCTCAAGGGCGAGGCGGCTGCATTTCGGGCGGGTTACCATTATGTCCTTGCCCAGAAGTTCCCTGAGGTAGTCGGAATCGAGCTCTCCGAGGCACTCCACGGTTTTTCCCTTTAAAAACTCCGTAAGAAGGGAAGCCGCGGCCTGGCTTATCGTGCAGCCCTCTCCGTCAAAACTTATATCTTCTATGACACTCCCGCCGTCTATGCGGATATAGATTTTCAGCGTGTCTCCGCAATTCGGGTTGCCGCCCCTAAGCGTCACCGTGGGGCTCTCAAGCGGACCGAAGTTTCTCGGATTCTCGTAATGATCCATGATCATCTTCATTCTTTCTTCTTCAATCATGCGACCGTGCCGTGCCTTTTGACCTCGTTCTTTATCCTCGCGTAAACCGCGCTGAGACCCCTTACTCTTCTTATCCCGAGTTTCTGGGCCAGTCCGAGCCGGGAGATAAAATCCACCGGAGCGGATTCGATCTCCTCAGGGCTCAGTCCGTCAAATGCGCTCACGAGAATCGACACAAGCCCCCTCACCGTCGGAAACGGTTCCGGGACATCGGCGAATATGCGTGCCCTGCCGTCTTCTATCTCAACCCAGATAAAAACCGGGGTTTCGCACTCGTGCACCTTATTGAGGTCCCTATCCGCACGCTCGGCGAATCTCCTTGGAATCTCGGGAAGGTCTTCCGAATAATCTATCAGGAGCTCTATCATTTCCTGACGATCCGCCTCTTGAAATTCCCTGACTATTTCCTCTATGCTGGCCATTTTCTCTCAATTTCAAAAAAAAAGGATGCAGACCCGTAAGACCACATCCTTTCTCATTCCCGCAAAGAAATTTTCTCCTTTTATTTCTCTATCGGAGCCCTTACAAGGTTCCCCCACTCGGTCCATGAGCCGTCGTAATTCCTTACATTCTCAAACCCGAGAAGATAGGTAAGGACAAACCAGGTGTGAGAAGAGCGCTCCCCTATCCTGCAGTAGGCAATTACGTCCTGATCCTTGCTTAGCCCCTGCCCCTCTTCGTATATCTCGACAAGCTCGTCGGCCGAGCGGAAAGTTCCGTTTTCATTGGCAGCCGTAGCCCAGGGAACGTTTACCGCACCCGGAATATGTCCTCCGCGAAGCGCGCCTTCCTGGGGATAAGCCTCCATGTGAAGAAGTTCACCCGAATACTCCTTCGGGGAGCGGACATCAACAAGCGGTCTGCCCGAGTTCATGTGTCCAAGAACATCATCGCGAAAAGCCCTTATTGACTCATCGACAGCCGACACCTTGTAATCGGTTTTCGGCATTTCAGGAACCTCTTTTACCATATCTCTTCCCTCGTCGACCCATTTCTGCCTGCCGCCATCCATTATGAGGCATTTTTCATGTCCAAGAACCTTGAAGGTCCAGAACGCGTAGCAGGCCCACCAGTTGCTCCTGTCGCCGTAGAAAACCACAGCGTGGTCGTTGGAGATGCCTTTTTCCGAAAGCAGTACCTCGAAATCCTCCCTGCTCACATAGTCCCTTACAAGCTGATCCTGAAGCTCGGTCTGCCAGTCGAATTTCACCGAATTTCTTATGTGTCCTATTTCGTAAAGCAGTATGTCCTCATCCGATTCCACTATAACGATATCGGGATCGTCAATATGCTCCTCTACCCAGTCCGTGCTCACGAGAACATCGGGGTTTGCGTAATCCGCCATCTATAAAACCTCCGTTCGGCCGCTCTTCTCGGCAACCTTATTGTAATATCCAGATAACTATAAATGCACAGGGACGGGTTTTCAAGGAAGCCCCTAGGAGCCGCTGGACCCTGTAGAAAACTTGATTTTCGGGTAGGGTTGCGTGATAATTTCTCCGTACGCGCAGTTCCAGGAAACCTTAAAATGGCGGAAACCGAAGAGCAGAAAACAGAAGAAGTTGCGGAGCAGGAAACCGAGGCACCGGATAAAAGCGAAGCGGCCCCAATAATCTGGTCCCAGAAAAGGGTTCCTAATATAGAAAAGGGATATAACCCAAGCGTGCCTTTTTACATGATGGGAATCCTGGTCGGGCTCATAATCCTGAGCGTGATTTTCGCCAAGATCACATCCTGAGCGCACAATCTCGCCCCCAGCCCAGAGCCATGGACAGGAAAAATCGCGCCCCATCCGTCGCAAAGAACCAGAGCGCCCTGAAAATAGTCTGGTCCGCCCTGCTGCTTGCCATGTTCGCCTACACCGCGGTGGTTTTCGTTTTCAAATCGGCCGAGGCACCGAATGTCGGGGAAAACGTAAAGGCAGTATTTTTTCTGGGAGGGGTGGCGCTTGGAATAATTTCCCTTCTCATATACAGGTTTACCCTTTCTGAGAAATCGCTTCGCAAAAAATTTCTCTCAACCCAAGGCCAGGAGCCGGGGAAAAGGCTTGAGGAACTCTCAAACCGTCTCTTGCTCCCTCACGTGGTTCCCTGGGGAATAAACGAGACCGTTGTGCTGCTCGGATTCGTGTTCGCGTTTTTAAGCAAGGATCCCCAAGATATAATTCCTTTCTCGGTAATAGGAATCATCCTGCATATCTACATGTATCCGAGAGTGGAGCAGCTTGTCGAGAGGACAACAGATTCAGTCCAAGACGCGTAATTACTCAAAAAAGCGTCGTATCTCCATTTGGGTCTCCTCGAGGGAGCCGGCCGCTTCTATTACCTTTATCCTTGGGGTTCCTTTTTCAATCAACTGTCTGTAACCCCCTTCCACCCTGCTGTGGAACTCAAACGGCTCCTCGTCCATTTTGTTTCTCTCTTTACCGCGGTCCTTGAGCCTCAAAAGCGCCTGCTCAACCGGTATCGAAAGAAAAAACGTGATGTCGGGCTCGACACCGAGGCTTGAAGCCACGGCCATGCGGAAAACCAAGTCAGGATCAAGCTCCCTTCCCGAGCCCTGGTAAGCAAGGGTCGAATCGTAGTACCTGTCGCAGATGACCGTGTAACCGTCTTTTAGTTTCGGCAGTATGAGCTCCCTTACATGCTGGGCTCTGTCCGCGCAGAAAAGACAAAGTTCGGCGTAGGGCTGAATATCGATATCCCTCCGGTCGAGAATCTCGTTTCTTATCGCCTCGCCGAGTTTGCCCTCGCCCGGTTCCTTGGTGAGAAATACCTTGGTTCCCTTACTGGAGAGGTAATCAGCCAGAAGCCTCGCCTGGGTCGACTTCCCGCTTCCATCTATTCCCTCGAACGTGATAAATCTGCTCACGCGTTCCCTCCTGGTGTTTCGTTCTCGCTACGCAACAAAAGTCGCATCATATCCGCAGGTTTCCGGTTTTTCCAAGAATCAGTCCGCTTCACGCGATCCCCGCAAGTTCACGGAAACGCGTGTTGCCGCATAAAATTTTATTGATCATCTTTTGCTTCCCGCAGGTCCGCGAACATGCTTCTTACATGCTCCAGTAATGCTTCCAGATGCTTCACGGCCGCATCGCGGTCAAGCGGTCTCGCGCTGGGGTCAGTTATGTAGCGAAATTGGACGGCATAAGGACCGTAATCGCCAAGCGCTTTAAAGCGCGTTGCGTTCTCATCGTGCTGTATTAACATCTTCAACAGCCGTATGAGATCATGAGTTGTCGGGTACCCCTCGCCGAGAAGAGCCAGCCAGGCCTTGAAACTTTTCTCAGCCGCCTGCTGAGCGTGAAAACCAAAAATTTCATCGGCAAAGTCAGGATTGTTGCCCATCGCCCGCAAGGCTGAAAAATCCCGCTCGGCCGCTTCTAGAAGCACAGCAACCTGTTCAGGGTCTTTCATACAACACCTTCCCCTCGCGAAGCGCGCGCGCAAGGATATTGTTGATAGAGTTGCGCCAGTATTCGACTTCTTCGCTACTGTAAACCAAGATGTCCTTGGAAACGGCAAAGTCCGCCAATGCCCAGGAAAGACGGACAACTTCGGCGCGTCGGTCCCTTTTCTCATCGAACGGATCGGATTCCACAATCACCAAGTCCACATCCGAGTCAGCCGATTCCTCGCCTCGGGCGTGCGAACCGAAGAGTATTACCTGCTCCGGGTCCGCTTCGTCCACTATCACCTTTACCATCTTCTGAAGAAGCGCGTCAGTGACCTTGACCTGTTTCATCTGGTTACCTCGCAGTTGAAGAAGGCACTTTTTGCCGTTACCGCCGTAGCCATTCGGCAATACGGTGCCGAGACATTCACCGACAGTTATGTTACATGAACCAAACTCTCAAGGGCAAGCTCGGTCTGCGGTCAAGTCTTGGCCCGAACTTTCAGTGTCCATAGAGTCAACCTCGAACGATCTGAATAGAGAAAACCCGGTAATCATTCATTTGGAGCTTTTTCTTTCAAATCGTCAGGCACAAGCCCCGTCATCTTCCTGAGGCTCCTGATTTCCCCGGGGTTCAGGTTGCGCCACTTCCCCTTGCCAAGCTCGCCGAGACGCACATTCCCACACGAAATCCTCTTAAGCCTAGCAACCCGAAGACCGAAGGCCTCAAAGTACTTTTTCACAATGTGCTTTCTCCCCTCGTGAAATGAAATGCTTGCCCGCGCGCGCCCGGGGGACACCTTAAGAACACTCACTGAATCCGGTTTCGTAAACCGCTCCTCAATCTCTGTTCCCTGTTTGATCAGAGTTTCAAGTTCATCCGGCATCTCCCCCGAAACCTCGGCCAGATAGGTTTTTATCACCCGGTATCTCGGGTGATGTATCCTGTTGGCGAGCTCCCCGTCGTTTGTGAGAATCAGAAGTCCCTCAGAGTCGTAGTCAAGCCTGCCGACTGGATAAACCCTCTGCTCTATGTCTCCCAGAAAGGACGTTATGGTTTTCTTTCCGTCTTCCATGGACTTAAGGGAAGTGAGGTAAAAGGGGGGCTTATTAAGCATTACGTATCTTTTCCTTTCCTTGCGCACGGGTTTTCCGTCAAGCGCTACCCTGTCGGCAGCCTCGTCCACCACGGAACCGAGAGTACTAACGACCTTCCCGTTTACAGTTATCCGTCCCGCCTTTATAAGGTTATCCGCTTTTCTTCTTGATGTTATTCCGCACTCGGAAAGAAATCTGTTAAGCCTCATATAATCAGACCCTCCAGAAAGGTAAACATTCGTGCCCGTAGCGGTCTGTTTTCTCGCGACCCGCGTAGATAAGAACCGATCTCTTGTTGTCGGGATTGAGTTTTTTATAGAAATTAAGTCCCTTGAACAGACTGGAGTTGAGGGTCTGCGTCGTTTTTATTTCGTAGGAAACAACATCTGTTCCATCCTGCTCCAGAAGATCGACCTCGTTGCCCGTGTTGTCCCTGAAAAAATACAGGGATGGAGGCTCGACGTTGTTAAGTTTCCGCTTGAGCTTTTCCACCACGACCAGATTTTCAAAAAGCATCCCCTTGAGCGGATGGGATTTTACGTGCTCAATCGTACTGATTCCGAGCAGATAGGAGGCAAGCCCCACATCGCAGAAGTAAAGCTTCGGCATTTTCACAATGCGCTTTCTGAAATTTTTGTAATGCGGCGGGAGAAGGTAAATGATATAGCTTGCCTCGAGGACTGAAATCCATGCGTCTACCGTCTTGCCGTCAATTCCTATGTCGTTAGCCATGCGCGTCTTGTTGAGCATCTGCCCGACGTTTGAGGCGCACAGTCTTAGGAAGCTCTCGAACTGTCTTAAATTCCTAATCTCCCTTATATCCCTCAGGTCCCTTTGAATATACGTGTCGGTGTAAAACGAAAGTGCTTCCGTGGGGTTCAGGTTCCTGTCAATGATTGCCGGATAGAATCCCCTGTAGATCAGGTGTTCATAAGAAGACTTTTCCCGAAGTTCCTCAAGCGAAAAAGGAAGAAGGCTTATTAGCGCAGTCCTTCCGGCAAGCGACTGGGAGACAATGTCCGTCAGGCTGAACTGATGACTTCCGGTCAGAATGAACCGCCCCGCACCAGCGTTGCGGTCCACGACCCTCTGAATGTAGGAAACCAGGTCGGGGACATGCTGAACCTCGTCTATAATCATTCTCTCCGCCTGGGCGAGAAATCCTCTCGGGTCTTTCCGGGCGTGCTCCCGCACGTCCGGGTCCTCCAGGCTGAGATAAAGGTGCTCCGGAAAACATTTCGTCGATACGGTCGTCTTGCCGGACTGGCGGGGTCCCGTAACAGTAATAACGGGATACTGCCCGGCCAGACTGAGAAGCTTGCTTTCTATAGTCCGTCTTATCATATTCTTTACAATTATGGAATACAATTCCGAATTTGTAAAGTTTTTATTGGCTTCCAGTCGACCGCAATCCGTAAAACCAGCGGTTCAGATCAAGGAAACGCGCATATTTTTCATCCGGGATTCCAGCGCCGAGGGGCGTCAAACCCCTGCGGGTCGGCAGGCATGAAAAAACGCCTGATATCATATCGAGGGCAGCGGTATGGCAGATGTTGCCCGCTGTTCCGCGTCAAATCATGATGATTTGGGACTCGTACGACAATCAGGACGAGACTCCTGGGATATCCATGTGCGAAGTTCATCTCTCTCGTTTTTCCGGAAAGAGTCCCGGCAACCAGCGGGAAGCAATTTCGGCCGGAAAGGCAAGTCGCAACGGAGCTCGGGTGCTCCGTGAAACCAGAATTCCGCGTTTCAGCAGAACAGACGTGACGCGACGGGCGTGGCGAGGGCTTGAGCCGAGAAGGCGAGTGACTTCTCCTCTCGGAATCTCCCCGCGATAAAGAACATCTCTCATGATGATTCTGGATTGGGGAGGAAGTTCACCGGCGCGGATCTCCTCTTCCGTCCAGAGCAGAACTCTGTTCAGCAGACGATCCGGCATCATGAGCCCCTCCATGAAATCCACCTGGTCAATGCAGGTGGTCAAGAAAAAACGCGTGAACTCCGCCAAGGCCTCCTCGCTCAAGGGGCCCCGGCCGTCGAGATCATTGCGACGCCCCATGTCGCACGCCACCAGGCGGCTTTTATACCCCACCTCGTCCCGCGCCAGCCCTCTTGAGACCGACCATGTCCTGACCGCGCCCAGAGCTTCCGACAACATGGCGTCGGACATGAGACGGGCAACGCGTCCATTTCCGTCCAGAAAAGGATGTATCCAGAGCAGTCTGTGGTGAGCGGCCGCGGAAGCCAAGATAGCGTTGGTTTTGCCGAGGCCGCTGTAGACATTTTCAAACCGTTCCATAAAACGGAGCACAGCCCCGGGACTGACGGGAACATGGCGGCCTACGCGGACATCGCGACTGCGCAGTTCGCCAGGAACAACGTTTAGAACTTCCCCGGTATCCGGATTTTCCGCCCGGAGCAGTTCCCGGGGAAGCAGTTCCCCGAACCGGCAGTGGATTTCCTGCAGGCTGGCAACAGCGGTCGCGCCGCGCTTGAGGCTTCCTTCATCAATCCATTTCTGAACAGCTATATGGGCCTTGGCTTCAAGCTGGAGGTTACGCTTTTTGATATCGGCGCTGTAGTCGTCTTTCAGCGCTTTCTCGATATCGGTCAGGTGGGTGTCATGACCCTCGATAAGGTTGCTGTAGTAGCAGTTCATCGCCCTTACGAGACCGGAGAGAGACTCAATTATGCCCTCCGGCAGACCGCGACGAAGACCCGCTGCGCGTTGCGCCAGTTCAACAGCCAGATCCGTCAGTTCGCCGCGGTGTCTTGAAGTTTCGCTTATCAGAAGCGGTTCCATCAAATTAACCCTCTCGCCTCGATCTTCCGTACCGCATGCTATGGCCACTTTGATGGCCGGTTTTTTGTCCGGTTGTATATCACACATAATAGAATATTATCATAGAGTTAGATTCATTTCCAGTCTTTTCTTAGTATTTGTTTTGTCCGCTTTTAAGTCCGCTTTAAATATGGATTTAGGATGGAAATATCTCAGGAAGTCCCACCATATTCCTTACAATTACGGAACGCAATTCCAGATTTGTAAAGTTTTTATTGCCTTCCGCCAAGCCGCCAGTCTGAAAACCGGAAGATCGGACCATTGGCAAGATTCAGCGGTTCATCCGGTTATCAATCAGATTGTCAACCACCGACGGGTCGGCAAGCGTTGAAGTATCGCCAAGATCAGCATAATCGTCGGCGGCGATGCGGCGCAGAATCCGGCGCATTATCTTGCCAGAGCGGGTTTTCGGAAGACCCGGAGCCCACTGTATAAGATCGGGAGAGGCGATCGGTCCTATTTCTTTTCTCACCCACTTAACCAGTTCGCCTCGAAGCTCTTCTGAGGGCTCGGAATCGGCGTTAAGCGTCACGTAGGCATAGATGCCCTGCCCCTTTATCTCGTGCGGATAGCCTACCACCGCTGCTTCGGCGACGCTTCCGTGCGACACAAGAGCGCTTTCCACCTCGGCTGTGCCCATCCGGTGACCCGACACGTTTATAACGTCATCGACGCGCCCGGTGATCCAGTAATAACCGTCTTCGTCGCGACGGCAGCCGTCACCGGTAAAATATTTGCCCGGATAGGCGGTAAAATAAGTTTCGACGAAACGGTCGTGATCGCCGTAAACCGTACGCGCCTGGCCCGGCCATGAATCGGCTATGCAGAGATTTCCCTCAGCCGCACCTTCCAAGACGCTACCTTCTGAATCAACCAGTTCGGGGCGGACCCCGAAAAACGGCAGTGTCGCTGAACCCGGCTTGAGATCCGTCACACCGGGAAGCGGGGTTATCATGACCCCACCGGTCTCAGTCTGCCACCAAGTGTCCACTATGGGACAGCGACCGTCACCGACCACTTCGTAGTACCACATCCAGGCTTCGGGATTGATCGGCTCTCCCACGGTGCCAAGAACGCGAAGCGAGGCACGGGAGGTTTCCTTAACCGGCCCGTCTCCCTCGCGCATAAGAGCCCGGATAGCCGTGGGGGCCGTGTAAAAAATGCTGATGTTGTGCTTGTCGCAGACTCTCCAGAAGCGCGACATGTCCGGATAACCCGGCACCCCCTCGAACATCACAGTTGTGGCACCGTTTGCAAGCGGTCCGTAGACGATGTAGCTGTGGCCGGTGACCCAGCCGACGTCGGCCGTACACCAGTAGATCTCCCCTTCGCGGTAATCGAACACGTACTGGTGGGTTATCGAGGCGTAAACAAGATAGCCGCCGGTTGTGTGCAGAACCCCCTTGGGCTTTCCGGTCGAACCCGAGGTGTAGAGAATGAAAAGCGGATCCTCAGCGCCCATTTCCTCGGCAGCACAGTCATCGGAAACTTCCGCGGCGGCCTCATGATACCAGACGTCCCGCTCACCATTCCAGGGAATGTCCGCTCCCGTGCGGCGCACTACCAATATCTTTTTTACGATCGAGTCCACAGCATCGTCTTCAAGCGCCTTGTCCATGTTTACCTTAAGAGGGACCCTGCGAGCACCGCGAAGTCCCTCGTCCGCCGTAATGACTATCTCCGAAGCGCAGTCAGAGATCCTCCCCCCAAGCGCCTGCGGCGAGAAACCTCCGAATACCACCGAATGAATGGCGCCGATACGCGCGCACGCAAGCATGGCGAAGGCAGCCTCGGGAATCATCGGCATGTATATGGTTACCCTGTCGCCCTTACGGGCGCCGAGAGA
The DNA here is from genome assembly GCA_026710625.1 of Candidatus Dadabacteria bacterium. GTDB lineage: Bacteria > Desulfobacterota_D > UBA1144 > Nemesobacterales > Nemesobacteraceae > Nemesobacter. Next base: position 13,674 of record JAPOQQ010000118.1, read on the forward strand.
CTTAAGCACGTTAGCCATGCGGCAGACTTCGCTTTTAAGTTCGGCGTAAGTGAACTTCCTGTCTTCACCGGGGTCATCCCCCTCCCATATGATTGCGATTTTATCAGGGGTCCGCTCCGCGTGGCGGTCAACGCAGTTTGCCGACACGTTAAGGGTCCCGTCGCAGAACCACCTGATCGACACTTCCCCGGGGCCATAGCTTGTGTCTTTTACCTTGGTATAGGGCGTGATCCAGTCAATCCGCTTGCCGTGGGCGCCCCAGAATCCCTCGGGGTCCTTAACCGACTGGCGGTACATCCAGTTATATTCGTCCCTGTTTACAAGGGATCCTTCGGTAACGGCTTCTGAGGGTGGAAAAACTTTCGGCTTTGACATGAATTTCCTCCTGACTAACAAACTTGGGAGTTTAACACAGGGATGGACAAGGAACAATGGATTTCGCGGCGAGGGGCAACTCAAGCAAAGAAGTCATTTGTCCTGGCTTATCCCCAGTTTGGAAAAACCCGAAGATAAGAAAACGCTTGACGCGCAAGCCGAGAAGTCTTTACCGTCTATTTCCAGGCAGGCGGGAAACTCTCAGCCCCGCGCTCTTGTTCTTCCAAGCGCCGCAAAGACAAGAAGAGCCAGGAGAAACAAGCTGAACGCGGAAGAATTATCTTTAGGGCTTAAGGCGCAGCCTCCGTTTTCAGAACTTGTCGTTATCACTCTGAGCTTGCGAAGTTGAGAA
>JAPOQQ010000119.1 GCA_026710625.1 Candidatus Dadabacteria bacterium
GTGTGTAAGTTGCGGCTACATGTCCAATGCGGACACGAATGCCGCGATGAACATAAGGCGTTTGGGAATGGCGCAACTGCACGGCGAGGAGCGTTCCGTCTTTAAAAGGACTCCGGCGACCCGTGAAATTGATATGAGGCTGACACATGGTTAGTGAAGTATATAATTCCCATAAAATCAAGCTGTTCCTGATAGCGGGCTTAATAGCTGTTATGCCGACGCTGGCCGCCGCGGTCGACTGCAGCACGGTTGAAAACAACAATCTCGCAATTCACGCGGTACCGGAACTCGTTCACCAGAAAGTTACGTTTGACGTAGCGGCGTCGCATACCCCGTTTGATGAGAAGTACTCGGAGATTGACAATATCAGCGTGTTTACTGGGGGAGCGGGCTTCAAGATAGCGGGAGTCAAGCTGGGCGTGGGCGTAAGTCACTATACAAACGGAACGTCTTACCCGGTAAAGGACGGAGATCCTTGCGTGGGTAACACCGCGCTGGCCGTGGCGGGTTTTGTTAACCTGGGAGAGAGCGCGAGGCTGAAACTGGGGATTGCCAGGAGCAGCGACATAATAGACTCGTTGTCAATCGACAATACTACTTTTCACGCAGGTTTACGTTTCGGATTCTAAAAATGAAACAAACGCAGGAGGACATAACTAAATGGACTTGAAGATCATTGACGTTAATTTTTTTACAACAGAGGCAATAGCGTCTTACCTTATAGAGACCGGCGAAGGACCGATGCTGATAGAGACCGGTCCCGATACGTCGTTTGAGAATCTTAAAAGCGGTCTTTCGGACCTTGGCTACGCGCCCTCTGACGTAAAACACGTGTTCGTAACCCACATTCATCTTGACCACTCGGGTGCCGCCTGGCATTTCGCCGCGGCGGGCTCCACCATATATGTTCACCCTGTAGGAGCTCCGCACCTTGTTGCCCCTGAGAAACTCATGAAATCCGCCGCAAGGATATACGGGGATAAAATGGAAGAGCTTTGGGGTGAAGTGAGGGGAATGGATGAAAGCAGCGTTGTTGCACTTGAAGATATGCAGAGTGTCAACATAGGAGGCGTGGAAATACAGGCTGTTGAGACTACCGGGCACGCCGGACACCATTACTCCTATCTCGTTGAAAATGCCCTTTTTACCGGGGATACGGCGGGATGCGTAATGGCTGGGGGCCCGATGATTCCCGCGACTCCTCCTCCCGAAATACATCTTGAAAAGTGGTACGCTTCTCTTGAGAAGATGAGGGAGATCTCTCCCGATATCATTTATCTTACCCATTTCGGCGGATATACGGACGTCGGAGCCAAGCTTGATGCCGCCGAAGAAAAACTGCAGGAGTGGTCTGAGTGGGTTGGCGAGAGGTTATCGGCCGGGAAGAGTGATGAGGAAATAACCGAAGAGTTCGGAGACTACTTCAGGGAAATGTTCGAACGGGAAGGAGTAAGCAAGGAAGTCTATCGAAAGTATGATCTTATGGCTCCTTACCACATGAATGCTGGTGGCCTTATAAGATACTGGAAGAAATACAAGCTTTCGGATTCCTGAGTTTTTTCGCTTGGGCAACGGTTTTGTTTTCTTCGGGCCCTGTCGTTATAATTGTTTGTTTTTGAATCGGGGTGTGGCGCAGCTGGGAGCGCGCAGCATTTGGGATGCTGAGGTCGGAGGTTCGAGCCCTCTCACCCCGACCATTTTTTGCGGTTCGACATATGTTCGGATTTTTCCGCGCCCGTAGCTCAGCCAGGATAGAGCAACGGACTTCTAATCCGTAGGTCAGAGGTTCGAATCCTCTCGGGCGCGCATTTCGGTGCTGCGAGATTTCTTTTTCAAAGAAGCGCGGCGCCCAGGAAAAGGTAGAAGGCGGTACCGAATATATCGTTGAACGTAACCAGAAACGGTCCCGAAGATACCGCCGGGTCCATCTTTAACCTGTTAAGAACCAGCGGGCCCGCGACGCCAAGAAACGAAGTTGTAAGCGTAGCTCCCACAATCCCCGCGAATATCACGAGGAACAGCCTTACGAAATCGATATCCGCGGTATTTAGCGCAATTCCAATAAGGGAGCCCAGAACGCCGCTTATGATCCCAAGGACTAGCCCCACCTTTAGTTCTGCCAGAAGAAGGTCTTTTATCTGGTTCATCACGAAATCACCGGTGGCCAGGACCCTGACAGTGATGGTGTTTGTCTGAACTCCTACGTTTCCTCCCGTGGCCATGACCAAGGGAAGCAGCGCGGCGAGTATGATGAAATTCTCAAGCGTGGTCTGAAATTTCTGCATTATTATAAACGCCACAAGAAGCTCGCCCGCGAGAGCGAGCATTATCCAGGGGGCTCTCAGCCTCACGTTATCGTATATGGACGTGTGTACCGGGTGCAGTCCCTCGCCACTTATGCCGCCGAGCTTGTATATGTCTTCTCCCGCCTCTTCGGATATGACGTCGAGTATGTCGTCGGCGGTTATCCTGCCGAGCAGCACTCCGGAATCATCTACCACGGGAAGCGACACTTCGTCGTATTTCCTGAAGATCTTGGCTACTTCCTCCTGATCCATGTCCGGAGTGACCGTGATCTCAACCGGATCCATTATGGTCCAGAGGGGAGAATCAGGTGCCGCCGTCGAGAGCTTAAGCGGGAACACCCTTCCGACGAGTCTCCCCGTTTCATTCACCACGTAGACCATGTGCAGGTCCTCCACATCGTCTTCGTCTCCTTCCTCGATTTGCCTTATGAGTTCAACGGTTTCTCTCGAGGTGGCGTCGTGCGGACTTTTCAGAACCTCGGTCTGCATGATTCCGCCCGCGGAATCTTGCGGATACTTTAGAAGCGGCGTTACTTCCTCGCGTTCTTCCGGATCCATGGTTTCGAGAACCTTCTTCGCTACATCTTCCGGCAGTTCTCCCAGGAAGTCGGCGGCGTCGTCCGATTCCATTTCGTCGGCCATCGCGGTGAGGGAAGTCTCCCGTATAAGCTTCAGTATGCTTACGCGTTCCTCGGGGTTAAGCTGGAAATAGACCTCGGAGGCTACTTCCGCGTCGAGAGCCTCAAGGATGAGATGCTTTTCTTCCTGTGGGAAAGCCTGTAGAAGGGATGCTATCTCGGAGGGGTGCATGGACTGGGTTATGCTTCTAACGGCATCCCAGTTTCCCTTCTTAACGGCCCTGTCTATTTTCCTTACCGTTTTTTTGACGTTAACCGGCATCGCATTACTCTCGGTTTCGTATTTCTTTAGGAGGCGTGTTGAGACATTGCCCCTTTTCTGAACAGATTAGA
>JAPOQQ010000120.1 GCA_026710625.1 Candidatus Dadabacteria bacterium
CATGTACAAGATAGTAGAAATCAGATCCGGTTCCCATTTATACGGCACGGCGACAAAAGATTCGGATGTTGATGTAAAAGCCGTTTATCTGCCGTCGGCAAGGGATATTTTGCTTCAGAAAGTGCGACCGGTTATTTCCGAATCACGCCTCAAGGATCCGGGTGAGAAAAACACGGCTGAAGATGTGGATTATGAATCCTACAGTCCGGAGAAATTCCTGAGACTTCTTGGCGACGGCCAGACCGTCGCCCTCGACATGCTGTTTGCTCCGGGCTCATCCATGCTCCGGGAACCCGACCCGCTCTGGGTGGATATCCAGGCCCTTGCGCCCAGAATTCTGAATAAGAAAGCTGCGTCATTTGTGAAATATTGCCGCAGGCAGGCAAATAAATACGGAACAAAAGGTTTGCGTGCGGCTGCCGCGAGACAGGCGCTGGATTTCCTTACGCAAGCTGAAAAAGAGTACGGGGCTTCTGAGAAGCTTGTCTGCGTCGCGTCTGAGATCGAGAAATTAACGGAAAGCAGCGAGTTTCTGATGACTGGAGAGATGACGCATCCCAATGGCGGCAAGTCTTCATATTTTGAGATCTGTGGCAAAAAGGCGCTGCTGAGCGCCTCTATTCAATCTGCCTGCACCATGGTGCGGCATCTGGTGGAAGAGTACGGGGAGCGATCTTTAACCGCTGAGAAAAACGAAGGTGTCGACTGGAAGGCCCTGTACCATGCCGTGCGGGTCGGACGTGAAGCGATTGAGTTTTTATCTGCCCATAGAATTACTTTTCCGCGTCCGGAAGCTGAACACCTGCTTGCAATAAAACAGGGCAGGGTGGGGTTTGAAGACGTATCTGAAGAAATAGAAACCATACTGGAGGATGTGGAAACTGCTGCCCGGCTGTCCACGCTGCCGGAAGCATATGATGATCGGATAATTGATGATTTCATAGAAAACCTGCACAGGAAAATTGTTGTCGCGGAGCTTGGCAGTGATTGAGCGTTCCAGCATTATGGAAAGGGCTTGCACTCACATTAGCGAGAAGCTCGATGCAGCGGCGCAGGAGCATAACGTCCGGATTATAAAAGCCGTCGAATCGGGAAGTCGCGCATGGGGCTTTGCGTCAAAAGACAGTGATTACGATGTCCGGTTCATTTACGCTCGTTCCCCGGATAGTTACCTGTCGGTTGAGCCGTGCAGGGATACTATTGAAGCTCCTTTGGTTGATGACCCGAAACTTGGCGTGCCGCTTGACTTAAGAGGCTGGGATATAAGGAAAGCTTTGCAGCTTGCCATAAAATCAAATGCCGTATTGATTGAGTGGCTGACATCGCCGGTATGCTATATGGAAAATGCTGCTGCTGCCGGTGAGCTTCTGCATTTCGCAAAGTCATGCGCTAATTTGAATAATCTTTCCTATCACTACAATCGGCTTGCCGGAAACGCATGGGATAAGATTGAAGAAGGGGAGGATAATCCAAGGTTGAAGCTCTACTGCTATGCCTTAAGGCCCGCACTTGCACTTGAATGGATAGATAAATCGCGAGACGTCCCGCCAATGGATATGCATAGCCTGTGCAGCCAGTCGTCACTGGACGAAAGATTTCTAGCTGAAATAAGGAAACTGCTAATGCTTAAATCCGGCGCCAATGAAGAAGATGTTGTCCCGAGGAACGCTTTGTTTGATAAATTCATCATATCTGCGTTGGAGAAAAAGGTTGAGAAACAGAAAACAAAGGGACTCGATCAGGAAATCCTTGGAAAGGCGGATCAATTATTCAGGAATTTGATATTCCAAAGGAACTAAAAGCGGAAGGGAAGTAAGGATTGAAAATTCAGCACATCGGGAGGCCTGCCGTGAGCCGTGAATGGAATCCCTGATCAGAGAGTCGGCTGCATGAAGAAGCTCGCCACAATCAGGAGCCCTATGAAGGCCAGCGACGCGAGCAGGGTTCTCCATAGCCACTTGTTGGCGAATTCCAGAAGACTCGTCAACCTGTCGATGAACTCCTCCATGATCTCCACGATGGCGTCCTTGAAGGCATCCTTAATGACCTCTTTGTCTTTCATATTTGATATCATATCTCCCCCCACTCGGAAATCAATTCCCGAGGAATCAGGATATAGCGGACGATATTAGAGATTTCATGCTCAGAGCAAAGGTCGACAGCAATCGGCTCATCCTCTCTTTCGTAAAAATTCCATCGCCTTGTCATGCTTATAAGATCAACGGACGGATAATTATTTTTACAAAGATTCCGATTATCGAGTTGTCCCCGACAAACTTCTAGACATCCCGTCTTTTCCCGGCCCGTACAGGGTTACGCCGTGGACGAACCACTGTCCCGGCTGATCCTCGTTCTGGAACTCGACGATCCATACATGCTCGTGCTTCATTTGATTTCCCTCTCCTTTTCTGTAGATTCTTTGCCAAGGATATGCGGCAAAATCTGCATACGATTGTTGAGGGAACCCCTGGATCCCAAAAGTTCCGTAGGATGTGGCTGCAGCCATCCTCGCATATCCCTGAGGCGACCAGGCGACGCCTCGTTTTTCCTGCTTCCGCAGCACCGCCCCGTCCCTATATACAAGACCCCGCGGCTATCGCAGTTCCAGCCTAGACCCGTTACGATCCGGGCATGATTCCGGCTGTATCGTTCAAATTCCCCTTGTGATGTGTCAGTTTCCATAGTATATTTCTGACAAATTGAAGGGAACGGAGTATCATGTCCAGCCTGTCTGACAGAATCATGGAATATGCGGAGACTTTTCCTGAAGGCGCCCCATTGGGCGCGAGGCTTTTTCTGCATCTGGGAAACCGTTCGGCGATTGATCACGCGTTATTGCGTCTTACGCGTCAAAACAGGCTCATCCGCATATTTCAAGGTATGTATGTGCGTACGATAGATACCCGTTTCGGCAAACGCGGTCCCGGCATTCAGAAGGTTATTGACGCACTTCAGGACCTGTGGGGACAAACAATTGTTCCGTTCGGCGGCTCGGCCGCGAGCCTGCTCGGCCTTATCAGGGAAGTGCCCGTTCGGCGAGTTTACCTGACGTCCGGGCCCGACCGGCAGCTGTCTTTTCAGACGGTTAAGGTTGATTTGCGTCATGCGCCTAGATGGCAGCTGGTGGCGCCGTACCGGCCCGCCGGCACTCTCATCCGCGCACTGGTTTTCCTGGGCCCGCGGGAAGCTGAAACGGCACTGGGACTGGTCGTGCCCGAGCTCTCGGATGAGGATTTGGCCGAGCTCCTCTCGGTGCGGTCAAGAATGCCTCTTTGGATAGCGGAACCGCTCAGTGCTTATGTGAAACGCCACTGAAATTTTGTTGCGGCGGGCATAGTTGACTGTCGGTCCGGAGTTCCGTAAAATTGTCGCAGACTCGATTCAATTGTAACGGATTGTCGGTTTTGACTTGAGATATGTCAATTTTCATATTATATTTCTGACATCCTGAAAGGGGTAAACGATAATGTCTGGGATATCTGAACAAATCATGGAATACGCGGAAACCTTGCCCGAGGGATCGCTTTTGTGTCCGAGAGATTTCCTTGATCTCGGTTGCCGTCCGGCGGTTCATCAGGCATTTTCCCGCCTTGTTCGTCAGGACAGGCTCATGCGCGTATTTCAAGGCGTGTATGTGCGGACCATCGAGACTCGTTTTGGAAAGTGTCCCCCGGATTTCAACAAGGTTATAACTGCGCTTTCGGAATTGTGGGGAGAAATCATTGTTCCCTCTGGCGGAGGAGCGGCGAACTTCCTTGGCCTTACCACGCAAGTGCCGATGCGGTTGTCTTACCTTACCTCGGGACCCAGCCGCCAGTTGCAATTCTATACGAAGGTTAACTTGCGTCATGCTCCGCGCTGGCAACTCGTAGCACCCAACCGTCCCGTTGGCACGCTGATCCGCGCCCTGACTTTCCTGCATCCGGACGAGGTGCAGGAAGCCTTGGACAAGGTCGTCCCCACGTTTTTGGAGGCAGATATAGCTGAACTTGCAGCCGCCCGGGCAGTACTGCCCAAATGGATAGCAGAACCATTAAGCCCTTATGTGAACCATGTCTGATAAGCTTTTATTCCAGTCAATGTCGGCTAGCGACAGGTACGATCTTTTGAGAAGAATCGCGATTAAGAACAGACGCGAACCATTTGTCTTCGAAAAGGACATCTGGGTTGTCCAGATACTTAAAATCCTTTTTGACGCCCCGTTCGGCAAAGACTTGGTCTTCAAGGGAGGAACCTCTCTCTCGAAAGTCTATAATGCAATCAGGCGCTTTTCCGAGGATCTTGACGTTACCTACGATATACGCGCTTTCGCGCCGGATATCGTGGGTGACTCGGAAGAAGCCTTTCCGCCCAACCGCAGTCAGGAGAAACGCTGGACGAAGACGATCCGAAAGCGCCTTGAGGAGTGGACGCGGGAAGATGCCTGCGGGGTGATAGAGGATGGCCTTGTCCGCGCCGGTTTTCACGCTTCAGGGTTCCGCACCGAGAATGATCAGGTTTACATCACCTACGAACCTATGTTTGAATACCCCGGTTTCGTCAGGCCGGAGGTGAAGGTGGAATTCGGCGCCCGCTCGACCGGCGAACCTTGCGTGGAGCGACCGGTTAAATGCGATGCGGCTGACATGGTGCCGAAAATCGTATTTCCCTCGACCACTCTGTCTGCCATGGTGGCCGAACGCACTTTCTGGGAAAAAGCCACTTCCATGCACGTGTTCTGTCACCGCAGGCGCGGTCGCGGAAACCGCCTCTCGAGGCACTGGCACGATCTGGTCCGGCTTGATGACGCGGGGTACGGAGACAAGGCTTTTGCCGACCGCGAACTCGCGCTCTCAGTTGCCCGTCACAAGTCGATATTTTTCCCGGAGAAAGACACTGAGGGGAACCGGATTGATTTCGAGGCGTCCGTGAGGGGAGGGTTGCGGCTGGTTCCGGACGGGGAGACCTACAACCTCTTGGCGGATGACTACGAAGCAATGGTCGGAGCCGACATGCTCTTCAATGATCCGGATACGTTTGAGAATCTCATGGAACGGTGCGCCGATATCGAGGCGAGAGCGAATAAAGTTTAGAGTGTCTTAAAAGATTCTTTTTTATTGTTGTGACAAAGCAGTCTCTTTGCTATATCCGGTGCCCGGTTGTTAATGCCGTTTGCGCTCAGGCAGTCGGACCAGGAATCGAGATAGTCGGGGAAAGTCTCATCTCCTTCCGGATCCCAGTGATTCAACCATCCGCACTCGCTCCAAAGCGAGGGGTTTTCACGAAAGCAGTCTAACAGGGCAACCGCCACCACGCCGCTTAGTTCGCGTTCTTCAGGGGATGTCTGAAGAGTGGGGATGTTTTCGGCAAGCCACCCGGAGATATCTTCGTTGAAAGGTGTACTGTATTTTGCTTCGACGGACTCGGCGTACTCCCTGTGGTTCGGTGCGAAATCTGCCGCCTCGAATACGCCTGCGGGCGGACACACAGCCCAGGTTTCAGCCAGTCGGTGCAAAACGAAAAGGGACGACAGTTCACACAGGCTTTCCTCAAACCACTTGTGCCTGTGCTGCCTGGCACGGTCAAAGTTAGTCAGTATGTGGCACAGCTCATGAGAAAACTGGTAAACATACTGACTCCAGTAACTGTCACGTGCGCAGAGATACATCTGATATGGACGCCTGTCATAAACCACGAGGGGATACTCTTGATTCCAAGGGATTACGTGAATGATGTCCTCTGGTTCTTTTTCGAATGCTTCAATTAGCACTGCGTAGGCGGATCCAACAACTCCGTGTATCGCACTCAGGCTCACGCCTCCCCAGTTCCCGTTCTCCACTATCAGCGGGCTTGTCTTCTGTGTTTCAGTCGCTTTATCCATCACTCTTCTCCGCGGATCTTGGGCGAAGCCTCGACCGTGCCTTTTTCCCCTGCCTTTTCCCCGCCGAGCATGCGCCGGAAGTCATTCAGGTCCCTGCAGATCCAGTTGGCCGTTTCAAGTTCGCGACGCTTTTCGATGGAGAAACTTGGAGAAAAAAGCGCAAATTCATGCTGCCATTCCCTGAAGCGTTTTCCTTTTCTGGTGGACAGGAAGCTATCCACGTTGTTTCGGAAGATGCGAAGCGATTTCGGGTTGTGTTCCCCGGAATTGCGTTTGCAGGACCCGAACCTCACCCTGCGGTTATCCTCATTCCAGGCTATGAAGTCAATTTCCATTGTTTGCGGTCCGTTGCGCGGCCTGTTCCAGAAGCCTCTCAGGCGGTCTGTCATAGGGAAATCCGCCTCACCGGCGCGGGAGGCTTCCTCGCTCGCGTCGCGGATCATTCTCTCAAAAGCGTGTCCTTCGAGTGTTCGAAGCTTTGGGATAAGGCGTTCTGACACTTCTGAGATGGGCAGAATTCGGGCTGATTGACATGCTGACTGAATCACGCCGAGCCACGCGGAGAGAAACAGGTCCGAAACAACATACCGCGCACCTCTGGAATGCTCACCGGCAAAGACCGGCAGCTCCTTTTCCACAAGGCGCAAATCCCTGGTCAGGTTCTTGAGATACGGTCCCAGCGTAGTATGTTCCGGCAACGCTTCCCGGAGTTGCGCGTGGGTGCACTTCCTGCGTTCCGCTAAGGTGCGGAGAATGGCGAGCGTGTTTAAGTGCAGTTCACGTTTCAGCAGGCTTTCCCCCTCTTCCCGCAAGGGGGCGTCGGAGCGCAGAAAAATTCTCTCGCAAAGCTCCTTTGTCCATTGTGGCCATTCGGGTATGTCGTCCAGACCGTCGGTTTCGGCAAAATGCCGCCAATACTTGGGCACGCCGCCAAAAAGTGTCCACAAGGTCAGACAACGTGCCGGGTCAAGTGCCCCGTGTCTCTCGCATACTTTAAATATTGTCGAGAGGCTCCAGGGCGCAAGAGTCATGTTGAAGGTTGTCCTCCCGAAAAGCGGTGCCCTGCGATTCTCAAGAAGCGCCTCCATTTCGGTCTCTACGGAACCCAGCACTATCAGTCCTCCTGCGGGGCTCTGGCTCTGGAGGCGGTCCACTTGCGCCTGGAGAAGGGACGGGAAGCCACGTAACGGTCCGCGATGGCATATCTGGAACTCGTCAAGAACCACGGTTACCCCCGACATGCAGAGGGGTCCTATAGCCGCGGCGATGCCCGCAAGGTCCTGAATTGAACCCGCTCCGCCCACGCGGTTTTCAAGCCCCGCTTCCAGTACCGCGTTTCGGAATACCGTTGTGAAATCCGATGGATTGCTGTCGGGCAGTTGTACGAGAAGCGCCGGGATGTCGCTTGTCCGGTCTTCTGCGAGTATCTTAAGGGTCTGCTGAATAAGGGCGGTCTTTCCGATCCGGCGGCGGCCGCGTATAGCGCCGAAAAACCAGCGCTTCCTGCGCATGTGAGCAAGCAGGCTTCCAAGCTCTTCCCCTCTTCCGTAAAAATTCCATTGCTTCGTCATACTTATAAGATAATTATTTTTACAAAATACGCAAGCAATCGGTATTCTTATTGTAATCGGCAAACTGACGGCTTTATCGGCTGCAATGTTGAGAGAGTTTTAAAGTGTCTTGGAGCCGGAGTTTTAGGTCCATCCTAGATAGGAGGCTTCCTAGTTATGTATGAACCCGGTGGAAATCATTAAAGGCTGTTTTTCTTGAAAGTTTTGCTAGAGAGATCTTCCGATTCCTGTGGGTTCCCTCCGAACGAAAACCTTCTGCGTTTGCGGGAACCGGGGAGGCAAAAAGTACGA
>JAPOQQ010000121.1 GCA_026710625.1 Candidatus Dadabacteria bacterium
CAGTCAGTTTTTCAGCACAGCGGAAAACCAAAGGCGTAAACCCCGGTAAACGGCGAAACGCTATACGCCCAAAGCGTAGCCACCGTCACTCATCGCATTTCGCCCCAAGGACATGTCTGTGGCGAAGTCCGTCGATCGCCTCCTCAAATCCGTCATCGGGACGGGGTCGTAAGTCCCGAGGACATAGACAACGTGGTGGCGCACATAAGGCAGAACCTCTGCAAGTGCGAGTACAAAAAGCAGTAGCGTAAAAAAGCGCGGCCCCTCGGGAGACACCCCGAAGACAGCCGCGCCCTTTTCCTTATTATATGTAAGAGTTCAGACTCCCCTTTCCTCAAGGCCCGGGGGAAGCTCTCCGTAATAGGGAGATTCTTCCTCGTACATCTCAAGGACCTTCTCCTTCGGCATGTCGCACATATCTTCCGTGAAGCCGAACATCCTGCATATGTGGCGAAGCTCTTCCTCCCTCCCTGGAAGCGGGTCCATTGGCTGTATCAGTTTCTGCCCCTCAAGCTCCTTTCGCACGTCCTGATCCTCCGCAAGCGGAGTTCCGTACTCGTTTGAGTGATAGAGCCTGTCAAACCTCTTCCTCGGCCTCTGCCCGGGGTCCTCGGCCGGGTATCCAACCGTCATGAGCCAGATGGGAACTATGTTCTCAGGGGTCCCGAGAACCTTCGGAAATTCTGCCGGCTTTCTCCCCGTGGCGATAAGACAGCACCCAAGCCCCATGTCCGTCGCCGCGAGCATGGCGTTTGCTATGGCCTGTCCCGACTCGACTCTCAGAAGATCTTCAGCCCTGTCCCTGGGAAAACTCATCAGCCTCGGATAGGTGCTCTCGGTCAGTATCTTGTAGGTCCAGCCGTGGGCGGCGGTTATGGCCCTTGCGGGAAACAGCACCTGGAAGGTCTGTATGAGCTCCTTGTACCAAGCGTCCATGTTTATGAGCCACGCCACGATAATTGGGGCCTGGCGCAGATGGATCTCGTTAAACGGAGACCCGCATTCGACTATCTGCTCGAATTTTTCGGGGGGATAGGTTTTTTTGTCTATCACTATCGCCTCGGTAGAGTTGCAGTTGCCCTGACAGGAGCAGTAACGCGCCGCCTGGAGCATCTTCTGTATCTTCCAGTCCTCAACTTCCTTCCAGGGCTTATAGAACCGGAAACTCCTTCTAGTGCCCATAGCTTCAAAAACTTCCATGTGAAATTCCTCCTTTATCTCTAGTTTGTTTTCTCAAGTTTTTCTGCCGCCCGGACCGCGCCTAAAGCGTGGTCCAGCCGCCGTCTATCACCAGATCGGAACCCGTAACGTACCGAGCCTCGTCAGAAGCCAGGTAGAGCACCGAGTGGGCCACTTCCTCCGCCTCCGCCCTTCTTATGAGAGGAACCATCTCGGCCGCTATCGCGTCAAGCTGCTCCTCGGCATCGGGAGGGTTTCCCATGAACTCGGGATCCATCTTGGTCTTTATGTAGCCGGGACAGACGGAATTTGTCCTTATGTTCTCCTTCGCGTGATCAAGGGCCATGCTTCTCGTTATCTGCCTAACCGCCCCCTTGGAGGCGTTGTACGCGACGCAGCCCTCCATCCCCACGATGCCGAGCACGCTTGAGTTGTTGATTATGGAGCCCCCGCCACCCTCGGCCATGAGCGGAACCACGTACTTGCTAACGAGGAAAACCCCTTTCACGTTTATGTTGATTGTCCTCTCCCAGACATCGTCCGTAGTGGTGACAACTGTGCCGCCCTCAAAAATCCCGGCGTTGTTAAACAGTATGTCCACCCTTTCGAAATCACCGTAGAAGGCTTCAACCACCCTCTTTACATCATCTTCCTTTGAAACGTCCCCCGGATAGGCCTTTATCTCTCCAGGTCCCGGGTTCTCGGCAACCACTTCATCTAGCCTCTCCGCGGTCCTGGACATGATGCCCACGTTGGCCCCCTCTGCGGAGAAGAGAAGCGCCGTAGCTTTTCCTATTCCTTCTCCCCCGCCCGTTATGAGCGCCGTCTTTCCAGTAAGTCTTCCCATTTTTATCCCCCTTGCTTCGGGTTAAAACCCTGCCTTTTTTGAACTTTCATTATATAATAACCCATTATGAGTAACGGAAAACCTCCTGCGGCGGCGGAGTCCGGCTCCGGGTCTTTTCCGAAATCCTCCACCGCAGTCACGAGGGACTTTGCCGGGAAGGTCAAATTCTGCAATGAAGGGACATCTTCATGATTGAATATGATAAATTTCGAAATTCCCTGAAACGCCTCGAGGAACAGCACGGAAATTACCGTGGCATAGACAACTCTGACCTGGATTCGATAATGCGGGAAGCCGTGGCTGAGTCGGTCATACACAGATTTGAGATCTGTTACGACTGTCTCTGGAAGGTGCTGAGACGCCACCTCGCAGAGGAGTTCGGCGTTCCAGATACCCCAAACAGCCCGAAACCTATTTTCAGACTGGCTTTTGAAAACAACCTTCTTCCCTCACCGATCGAAAAATGGCTTGATTACGCAAACAGCCGTATCAATACAAGCCACGACTATGATGAGGGAAAAGCCAGAAGATGCCTTGGAATCATAAGCGACTTTATTGACGACGCCACAGGTCTTTATGAAACAATGAGCGGAGAAACATGGAATCAGTAGGACCAATTGACATCTCTTCTGAGCAGCGTAGCGTTCTTCTCGCGCTGCTTAAAAAGCATCTTCCGAATACCCGCACCTGGGTATATGGTTCCCGCGCGAGATTCACCGCGAAAAAGAGTTCGGACCTCGACATGGTGGTATTTGCCCGAAGCGGGCAGAAAAGGCAGGTCGGCGATCTTCGGGAAGCTCTTGAACAAAGCGATCTTCCGTTTCGGGTGGATCTGTTTGTGTGGGATGATATGCCCGAGGGATTCCAAAAAAAAATCGAGTCAGATCACATAACCCTGGTTACTTCAGACCACGAAACGCAAGCAGTATAAAAAAGAGGCGGACGGGGCCAAGCCTGAAGCATTTTCGTATGAAGTCACCAGGAAGGTGTCGCGTTCTGATTCCAAAAAGAAACGAAAGCTCGGAATAAACCTGCTTTTTTCTCAAATTCCGCTGTATAATAACCTATTATGAGCAACGGAAAATCCTTTACGGCGGCTGCGGTGCAGGCAGCTCCCGTTTTTCTCGACAAGAAAGGCACGATCGATAAAGTCCTCAGGCTTATAAAGGAGGCCGCGGGAAACGGGGCAGAGCTTGTGGTTTTTCCAGAGGCTTTCATACCCACCTATCCCTACTGGCCGAAGGATCTAGGGTTCGGCGCCGAGAAAAAGCTCACCATGGACGCCCATGTCGAGCTTCACAGAAACTCGGTCGATGTTCCCGGGGAGGACACGAAAAGAATCGGCGCGGCGGCGAGGCGGGCCAAGACCTGCGTCGTAATAGGGGTTAACGAAAAGGAGGGAGGAACCCTCTACAACACCATACTCTACTTCGGCAAGGACGGATCCCTTTTGGGCAGGCACAGAAAGCTGATGTCGATTGACAGCGAGAAATGCGTCTGGGCCAACGGAACCGCCGAGGACGTGAGGGTGTTCGACACCGAAATCGGGAAAATAGGGGGGCTTTTCTGCTACGAGCACCACATGACCCTTGAGAAGTACGCGATGTTCACCAAGGGGGAGCAGGTGCACGTGGGGCTCTGGGGAGGACACTCGTTCGTTAAGGACACGATGGATTTTGCAAGCCGCCAGTACGCGTTTGAGGGACAGGTGTTCGTCATAATCTCAGCCGGCTTCATAGAAGAGGGCATGATCCCCGACTCCTTTCCCCTGAAGGAACACACTATCTGGGACTATCCCGGGGGAAGCGGCATAATAAACCCGAGGGGACAGTACATAGTGGGTCCCGTGTACGGAAAGGAGGAGATCCTCTACGCCGAGATCGAGCTTGACCAGATAATAAGGGCCAAGACCGTCATAGATTCCGTGGGGCACTTCTCGAGGCCGGACATATTCCGATTCGAGATAATGGAGTGAAACTGCTTCGGGCAATCCGCTTTTATTTATTCAGTGATGTCCCATTCCCTACCGACAGGCAAGGTCAAGTCTACACCTGGTGAGACGGTGACCGTGCCTTTTAACGAACCGGAAATGCGTGAGAAAAAACCGGATTCGGCCTCATCGTCAGGCTTGACCTGAGCGGATTGTTTTTCCCCGGTCTCGAGTGATGGTTTGTGTTCAGACATTGTGGTAAACCTCTTCACATAGTTAATTTCCAAATGATTTACGACTCACAAATCACGGGGTTTTCGTAGCCGCCCGCAACACTATTTCCCTTGCTTCCCATACCATGTTCTCAGTTCGTTCTCCGGCAATGGATCGAAAAAACCTTCGGGCAGAACAATTTCTCCCTTGAGAACATCGGGTTGCCGTTTGCCCTGAAGCTTACAGCCGACAAGCCGCGCAACCGGCTTCCCTCTGCGGGCAATCACGATTTCCTCGCCTGCCTCAACTCGCGCCAGAAGGCGGGACAGGTGGGTTTTGGCTTTATGAATATTGACGATGAACATAACCAAATAACCTCAATCGGTCTGTAACCAAAAATATAGCCAGAATTTTCCGCCGACGGCAAGGACGAGCAAATCAGGACATCACATAGTTTCTCCACACATTACCTTGTCAACCGCTGCTTCCTGCGTGCCCGCGCTGGTTATCCAGAGGTCAATGAGTCTCCAATGCGCTTTTCCTGCAACCCACCACAAACTCAACTAGCGCTCAAAATGAATTATGACTTAGCAAACAAAACCAGGGAATCATAGCTACCGGAGTCAGCCTCATGCAGTGCCGCAACATAGCGTTTGCGGATACCTTCAGACGCAGTGAGGTCGGCACCACCGCCCCATGTGAGTTTTTCACCACCATATTTGGCAACTATTACATCGGCAAACAAGCGCGCGTGTCGGCCGTTGCCGTTTGGAAAAAGATGAATTTTCACTAACCGGTGATGGAAAATAACGGCCAGTTCGGTAATGTCGTAGGTATCGTGCTCCAGCCAATAAGCGGCATCGTCCAGCAAGTTGCGAAGTTCGGTCTGGATGTGGAGGTAATCAACGCCGATATTTTTGTCGGATTTTCGGTACTGACCTGCCCATTTCCAGACACGACCAAACATGCGCTTATGAAGGTTCAGGATAAACTTCTCCGTAAAAATATCCCGTTTCGATGCCAAAACAGATTTCCGCATTACCCATCTCCGGGCTTCAAGAATATTTTCCCGCTCGAAACGGTCCAGATCTTCACGCGTCAATACGGTGGGAATGAGATGTCCCTTCTCTTCCTCGCCAAGCGGGGTCTGGCCCTCTGTGTAATGATACTGAACCATTTCAGTCCCACAGACTGATGGCAGGGTTGCGCACCAGCTCATCGGCGATTTGGGCGGTTTTCTCCTGCCTGTCGCCTACATCCTGCGCTTCAAGCATCATGCTGTGGTCCACAGGAGCGACAATATCTCTGGCCTTTCTAAGCGCCCGCTTGCGCACGATGTTCCGCAAGGAGCCATCATTTGGAACAAAAGCATAGACGAGCCTGCAATCTAATGCTTCAGCCGCCTTGCGAAGCGACTTAAGCGTAATCGCATCATTGGTTTCGTTTTTCTCCAAACGAGCGGCGGATTGCTGCGCGATACCTATACGTTCTGCCATCTGACGAACGCTCATGCCAAGCGAGGTGCGGACAGCACGTATCCAGCCGCCGGAGGGACGGTCACAAACATTCACTCTGGAAAGGTGATCATCCAGCATCTGCAATTGCATATACTTAAATTTGTTTGTCATATCACAGCCTATATCCTGTAAGTAGAAGCAATGTTAACAGAATAAAAACTGTAAGTCAAAAATAAAATTACAGAATACAATCTGTGACTAGATTTAAGCTTGATTTTCCAGAGCCCTTTGACAATAACACTGAAAACAATATAGAAGCAGCCAAATTCTGTATTTACAGATTTGTTTCGCTTGCTGAATTACATTTTTTACAGAGACGAAGATTGTCAAAAACGGTTGGCTGGGGCACTAGGATTCGAACCTAGACTAGCGGATCCAGAGTCCGCTGTACTGCCGTTATACGATGCCCCAGAGAATTGAAGCAAAGATTATTTACTCTAAACCCCGCGGTGTCAAACCGGGGAAAACTCCCGCAGCCGGGGTTGATTACCGACTTACATCTGATAAATTATGCGGATACGGAGGTGGCGCCCGCGAAGGCCGCGCGGCGTTTCTGGCCCATGGACGAACCGAGCCTGGACATCCTGGAGACTTTCGAGAACAAAAACCCGGAGAGGGATTACGAAATCGAGATATCGTGTCCCGAGTTCACCTGCGTTTGCCCGAAAACGGGGCAGCCGGACTTTGCGACCATCACAATAAAGTACGTCCCCGACATACTCTGCGTGGAACTCAAGTCCCTTAAGCTCTACATGTTCTCCTACAGGAACACGGGCGAGTTCCACGAGCACGTGACGAACAGGATTCTTAACGACTTCGTCTCCGTTTGCGATCCGAGGTCGGTCGAGGTGACGGGCGACTTCAACGTCCGCGGCGGAATAAAGACGGTAGTCCGGGCCTCACACAGAAAGGACGCCTGAGCGTCCCGGGCCCAAGACAGCATGTACGTAAAAACCCAGGTAATAATCACGGGAACGTTAATATTCCTTATAATTCTGGTCGCGATTTTCGCGCCCGCTCTCTCCCCCTACGAGTACGACCAGACAAATTTCGCAAACGCCCTTCGCGCCCCCGACTCGGTGCACCTCATGGGAACGGACCAGGAGGGACGCGATCTTCTGAGCAGGGTAATTCACGGCTCGAGGATATCGATCGCGGTCGCCGTGGGAACCGCCGCGATGGCTCTTATCATCGGAACGGTTCTGGGGGCAGTCTCGGGATACGCCGGGGGGAAAACGGATGAGCTGATAATGCGCACGGTTGACGTGTTCTACGCCGTTCCGGACCTTCTGCTGATCGTTCTTCTCACGCTCGTTATCGGAAGCGGGGTTACGGGCATCGTCATATCGCTGGGGGTGATGTCGTGGATGAGGGTCGCTAGGATAGTGAGGGGAAGCGTTTTGCAGATAAAGTCGTTTGAGTACGTTGAGTCCGCTAGGGCGCTCGGGGCCTCGCCGGGGATCATTCTCGCAAGGCACATACTCCCGAACACACTGAGCCCCCTCATAGTCACCGTCACGTTTTCGGTCCCCTACGCGATCCTCACCGAATCCACCCTGAGCTTTCTCGGCCTCGGCATCTCCCCGCCGGAGGCGAGCTGGGGAACGCTTGCGAGCACCGGGTGGCAGGGAATAAGGACTTTTCCCCACCTTATAGTGTTTCCAAGCGTAGCGATTTTCATAACGGCGCTCTCGTTCAATCTCTTCGGGGAAGGCATAAGAGACCTTCTGGCTACGGAGAACTCAAGGTAATGGAATCGAAAAAGGCCGCACTCTGCTTCTTTCTCCTTGCTCTGCTTACACTCGCCGCCTCGGCCGAGGGCGCGCGCGCCGACTACGCCGACTGCGAAAAAGTTCTAGCGTCCCCTGAGAAAACCCTCCACGCGCGGTTTCTCAAGCTTCACTGCCACGCTCAAAACGATCAGCACGCCGAGGTGCACGGCGCCCTCGCCGAGATAAAGGATAAGCTTGTCTTCATAGAGGACTACATTCTCTACTACGAAGCCGAGGCGGCTTTAGGCCTCGGGAAGAAGGAGATGGCCGAGGCGCTTTTCCTGAAGATACTGAAAGACCACCCGGACTCGGCGATCGGCCACGACGCCCACGAGCGGCTGGCCGAAATCCATATTGAAAACGAACGCCACGCGGAAGCGGAAAAAACATACTCCCATCTTGCCGGAAGGACCGACAGCAGGTGGAAAAAAGCCGTTTACCTGAAAAACCTCGGCGAAATAAAGGAAAAACAAGGAGACTTCCCCGCGGCCTCCGGGATATTCGAGAAGATATGGACCGAGCACCCTGAAGTAAGTTTCTCGGATTACGCATTCGAGCTTTACAGAAAAAATGGAAAAGTCTTTACCCCATCGCCGCAGCAGTTTGAAAAAAGAGGGGACGTCATGTTCGAGGCCGGCAACTGGGAGGGAGCGCTTGAGGCTTTCTCCGGGGCACAGCGGACAAGCGCTGTGAAAACGAAAACCGCCATCTGCCTCTACCGCCTTTCCCGGCTTCCCGAAGCTCTTGAGCTCTTCTCGGAGATCGACTCTCCGGAGGCCTTTTACTGGAGGGGAGTTACGCTCATGAGCATGGAGAGAGAAGAAGAGGCCATAGGGGTCTTCAAGAGACTCCACAAACTTAACCCCCAAAGTTCCTGGACCACCAAGTCGCTGCTTAAGGCCGCGAGGCTTCGCCACCTGCGAAAAGAACTAGAAGAAGCCCGCCGCCTCTACCGCCTCGTCATCGAGGAATACCCCAAGAGAAAAGAGGCCCGGGAGAGCGCATGGAACCTCGGGTGGATGCACTACAGGGAAAAGGAGTACGCAAAGGCGCTTGAGGCTTTCTCCGACCGCGCCTGGGCGAGGGGGAAAGACCGGGAGCGTTTTCTTTACTGGTACGCGAGGGCGGCCGAGAGGGCAGGGGACAAGCCCGGGGCGCTTTTCGCGCTTGGAGAACTCGCCGAATCCCCGAAAATCACCTACTACTCGACTCTTGCGAAGATGAGGCTCAGGGAAAACCTGCTTCCCGCCCCGCCTCCCGCCGCTGCCTGGTCGGGAAACCCTTTCGGGAAAAATCCCGCGCTCAAGAAATTCTTTTTCTTCGCCAAGGCCGGGATATATGATCTTGCTCTCGGGGAAGCCGAGCTTCTTCGGCCCCAGGCGAAAACTACCGCGCAGCGCCTCTACCTCGCCTCTCTCTACCTGCAGGCGGGGGATTACAAAACCTCCATAAGCCTGGCAAACGGCGTCAGCTCTCCCGAGGCGCTCCGCTTCTCCTTTCCGAAGGGATTTGAGGAACGGGTTAGGTTCTTTTCGCGCAAATACGCACTTGACGAGTTCCTGATCTATTCCCTCATAAGGGAGGAGAGCCATTTCGACAAGGAGGCGGTTTCAGTTTCCGACGCTAGGGGACTCATGCAGCTTCTGCCCTCGACGGCTCTTGAGACGGCGCCCAAGGCGGGCCTTAGCAATTTTCAGGCTTCCCAGCTTTTCTCCCCGGACATTAACCTTGAGCTCGGGTGCTATTACCTGAGCTGGCTGCTTGAGATCTTCGAGGGCAACTTCGCCATAAGCCTAGCCGGCTACAACGGCGGCCCCACAAGCGCCAAGACGTGGCAGGAGAAAAACGGGGCGCTCGACGTAGACGAATTCATAGAGGAGATCCCCTTCGAGCAGTCAAGGAACTACGCGAAGAAAATCATAAGGAGCTATGCCGCTTACGAGGCGGTCTACGGAAGGGAGAAAGATCAGTTCTCAAGGCAGAGCTTTGAGAAGTTCCTCAAGATCATGAGCCCGTAGTCGGAGCTTTTTTCAGGGTGGAACTGAAAGGCGGAGAGGTTTCCCGAAATGACCCCCGCCTCGAACTCGCCCCCGTAATCGGAGAGCAGAACGTCTGCGCCGGGTTCGTCGGAAACCACGTGGTAAGAGTGAACGAAGTAAAACCAGCTCTGCTGCGGTATCCCTTCAAGTATGCGGGTTTGTTCGGGCGCGCTTACCCTGTTCCAGCCCATGTGGGGCACCTTAAGCTTCTTCTCCGCGACGCAGAACCTGACTACCTTTCCTCCGAAAATCCCGAGCCCTTCCTCTCCCGGAGCCTCCTCGCTTGACTCGAAGAGGACTTGGAAGCCGAGACATATCCCAAGAAACGGCCGCCCGCTTGCGATGAAATCCTTTATGGGCCCGGTCATTGAGCGCTCGCGAAGGTTCCTCACGCAGTCGCCGAAAGCCCCGACTCCGGGAAGCACAAGACCGCTTGAGCCCTCTATGTCCCCCGGATCCTCGGTAACGCGGACCTCGATTCCCTGTGAGGCAAACCCCTTCTCGACGCTCCTCAGGTTCCCCATCCCGTAATCCACTATGGAAATCACTAAAGCGTCCCCTTGGTCGAGGGAATATCGTCGCGGCGCCCGTCAAGCACTGAGGCTGCGTCCATGGATCTTCCCAGGGCCTTGAACATGGCCTCTATTATGTGGTGCAGGTTCGTTCCGTGGCGAAACTCGATGTGCAGGTTGCAGCGAAGCGAGTTCGTAAGAGACTTGAAGAACTCCTCGGCAAGCTCCGAGTCAAAATCCCCGACCTTGCCCGCGGGAATCTCCCCCTTGAAAACAAAGCAGGGCCTGTCGCTAAGATCGACCGCCACCACAACAAGCGCGTCGTCAAAAGGGATTACGGCATGCCCGTACCTGGTGATTCCCCTCTTGTCTCCGAGGGCTTCTGAGAAGGCTTCCCCGATCGCTATCCCGACATCCTCCACGGTGTGGTGGAAATCAACGTCGATGTCCCCTTCGGCCTTGACCGTGAGGTCGAAGTAGCCGTGCTTTGCGAACTGGCTCAGCATGTGGTCGAAAAACGGCACCCCTGTCGAGATGTCGAATTTCCCGGTTCCGTCGAGATCAAGCTCGACGCTGGCGCTGACTTCGGATGTTTCTCTTTTTAAAACGGCTTTGCGGCTCATTGTTAGACTGGGCTCCTTTCTTCGCGGCGTAACGGCTAGTTTCCGCTAATCATTCTATATACAGGGGTCTTTTATTGTCAATAAACCCGAGACAACCTGCACGAGGCGGTTTCTCCGTTTTATCCCAATTGTGGAATTGTGCTTCCCTTTGATTTTCACCCCACGGAAATGCTCTTTGCCCTAATCTTCCGTTCCAGTTCCTGCGATTAGGCAAGGTCAAAGGCCTGTTGCATGCCAAGCCAAGTTCTCGGAGTTGAACCGAACGCCTTTGACAACCGGTAGGCCATCTTAACGGAAACGGATGCCTTTGCGTTGACAAGATTGGAAAGCGTCTGATGCGTGACTCCCAAAATTTTAGCGCACTCGGTAATCGACAGATTCAGTGGTTTCATGCAATCCTCGCGCACTATGATGCCCGGATGCACTGGATTTTTCATTGTTATAATTCCTCTTCTTCAATCATAATATTGAACATTAATAGTAATCCAAGCAATTGACACCCTCAACCCGCAATTTTTTCTGTTTTTCAAGCGATACTTTTATTGATACAATAGTGCGTGGTTGGAGACCCGCCACAGCGAGGTAGCGGTTTTGAAATTTATATTGGTTCCCGTAAAAGATCTTTCAAGGGCAAACGAAAGGCTTGCCTCGGTGCTCAGCAACAAGCAGAGAACCGAACTTGCCTACGTGATGCTGGAAGACGTGTTCTCCGCGGTCGGCGACTCGAAGCTTGCCGACAACAGGGTCATCGTTACGCTTGACAGGAAAGCGGAGAAAATGGCCCTTGAGGAAGGGTTTGACGTCATAAGGGAAGAGAGCCAGCTCGGAGAGAGCTCGTCGGTTGATCTTGCGATCCAGGTCTGCAGAAAAATGGGCGCGAAGTCCGTGCTCGTGATCCCGGGCGACGCCCCTTTAATAACCGGCGAGGATCTGGACTTCGTCCTGGAGAAAGAGAAAAAGGGCAAGTCCGTGATCCTCGTTCCCTCAGAAGATGAACTCGGCACAAACGCCATACTGAGAAAGCCTCCCGACAGCATACCCTCGATGTTCGGGAACGACAGCTTCAGAAAACACAGGGAAGAGGCCGAACGCAGATACGTGCCCTGCGACATCTACAAAAATTTTAACATCAGCATCGACATCGACGAGCCCGGGGACATAGACACCTTCTCCCACCACGGCTCCCATACCAAGACCTACAGAAAACTTCTGGAGCTAGGGCTCATAAAGGAAGAAACGGGAAAAAACGGGGCGGTAGCAGGCTGATTTACGCAAAGCCGGGGTCGTGCCAATTTCCGCCGAACCCTCGTGTCCGTGCGTTGAATCCTCATGGAGTTCCGGTATAATTTCCTGCTTTTCGATTTGCCTTTTTTTCCGGGGGCGGCGTAGCTCAGGGGTAGAGCGGGGCTCTCATAAGGCCTGTGTCGGTGGTTCGATCCCACCCGTCGCCACTTCCCTACTCCTCTTTTTCTTCTTCGAAATCCAAAGAGACGGAATTTATACAGTACCTAAGCCCCGTGGGCTTCGGGCCGTCGGGGAAAACATGTCCCAGGTGGGCGTCGCACTTTGAGCAGAGAACCTCTGTTCTCGTCATCCCATGGGAATGATCGGTCTTCTCCGTTACGTTCCCCTGCGAGACGGGTTCCCAGAAGCTCGGCCATCCGGTGCCGGAGTCGAACTTCTCTGAGAAACGGAAAAGCTCCTGCCCGCAGCAGACGCAGACGTACATGCCTTTTTCGTGATGGTCGTGGTATTCTCCGGTAAAGGCCCTCTCGGTGCCCTTCTTTCTCGTGACGAGAAACTCCTCGCCTGAGAGCTGCTCCTGCCACTGCTCATCCGTTTTCTTTACCTTCTCAGACATTATCCGCTCACTCCCCGAGATTCTGCTTTGAATCCCGGGCCTCCCTCAAAAGCGCTGCCAGTTCTTCTACATTACCGGAGGCGACGGCTTTTTCAATCTCCCCGAGTTTTCCCGCAAAGCCGCGGATGGCACCCAGCAGCGCGTCGCGGTTCTCGATGAAAATACCGGCCCACATCTCCGGGGAGCTGCCGGCGATCCTAGTGAAGTCGGCAAGGCCCCCGCCCGAAAAATCAAAAAGGTTTCTGTCCCCGCCGCCGGAAGCAACCGCGCTCACGAGAGAGTAGGCAACCGCGTGGGGGAGATGGCTTACGAGCGAGAAAACCTCGTCATGGGATTCGGGGTCCATCTCGACCACCTCGCTTCCCACAAGCGAAAAGAGCGCTTTCACCACGGAGAGGGCTTCGGGGCTGGTGTTCTCTACGGGAGTAACAACGCATCTTTTCCCCGAGAAAAGACCTGGGTCAGACTCCCTTACGCCCGATGTTTCCTTCCCCGCGATGGGATGGGCTCCGACGAAGCGGATATTTCGGGGGCCCTTTTCCATTTCCCTTACTATGGAAGCCTTTACGCTTCCCACATCGCAAACTGCCGTGCCGGGGGAAACGAATCCGGAAATTTCCTCGGCCACCCCCGCTATGGCGTCAACGTAGGTCGCAACGACGACTATTTCGGACCCCGATATGCCGGGGCCGATTTCGGAAGCGCCCGCGTCTGTGATTCCGTTCTCAAGGGCGAAGCGAAGTGACTCCTCATCCCGCTCGACCCCGAACACTTCCCCGACTTCCCCCGATTCGCGAAGGGCCGCCGCAAGGGAGCCTCCTATAAGCCCGAGACCTACAACCGACACTTTTTCAAAAGTCATCTTCCGAGAATTCTCCCAAGCGATTCAATGAATCTTTCGTTTTCCCGCCCGAGGCCGAAACTTACCCTCAGGTGCGTTTTAAGTCCGTAGGCGCCCACCGGTCTCGTTATTACCCCGTCGCGAAGAAGCGCCTCGTAAACCGGCATAGGATCTCTTCCGAGGTCAACGAGAACGAAATTCGTGTGAGACTCAGTGTACTTGACCCCGAGCTCGCCCAGCTTCTCGCGGAAATATTCCTTTGCAGTGCTGTTAAGATTCCTTGAGCGGGCAACATGTCTCTCGTCGTCAAGCGCGGCGCAGGCCGCCACCTGCGCGGCCGAGTTCACGTTAAACGGCTCCCTTACCCGGTCCATGTAGGAAACCGCCTCTTTTGACGCGACCCCGTAGCCGACCCTGAGCCCCGCAAGGCCGTAAATCTTGGAGAAGGTCCTCACCGTCACGAGTGATTCCCGGACCGAGTGGTAGCGAAGCGTGTCCGGATACTCGGGGTCGTCCACGTACTCGAAATAGGCCTCGTCCACGAGCACTATCACGTTCTCGGGAACCCGCTCGAGGAACCATTCGAACTCGTCCCTTCTCACTATCGTGCCGGTTGGGTTGTTCGGGTTCGCGATGTAGATGATTTTCGTTTTCTCCGTGACCAGGGAAAGCATGTCCCCTAGGTCGTGCGCAAGGTCCGGCATCCGGGAGACGACGTGCGAGCATCCGAGCGACTGGGTGACGATCGGGTAGACGATAAACGCGTGGCGGCCGTAGATGGCCTCGTCCCCGGGCTCAAGAAAGGTCCTTGCGACGATCTCTATCACCTCGTTCGAGCCGTTGCCGATTACTATCGTGTCCTCGGAAACCCCCAGTTTCTCAGAAAGTTTCCGCCGGAGTTCGAAGCAGCCCCCGTCGGGATAAAGGTTAACATTCGAAACGTGTTCTGAGAGCGCTTTCCTGGCAAGCGGTGAGGGGCCGAGGGGATTTTCGTTCGAAGCCATCTTGGCCGCGCCCCGGATTCCGAGTTCCCGCTCAAGCTCCTCGATCGGCTTTCCCGGAACGTAGGGAATAAGGTTCTTTACGCTTGCTCTTGGTTCCATGGAGATTCGTCCGCCAGGCCGCCGTCAGCCCGGCGCTCCGGAAGGGTAGGATCCCAGCACCTTGAGAAAAACGCAGTCGGCTTCCACCTTCTCAAGTGCTTCCCTTACCGCCTTATCCTCGCGGTGTCCCGAGAAATCGGCGAAAAACACGTATTCCCAATGCCTGTCGCGCAAGGGCCTGGATTCGATTTTGGTGAGATTTATGCCGGATTCGGAAAACGGGAGAAAAAATGTCTTGTGAAGCGCCCCCGGCTCATCCTTAACGGAAAAGGCTATCGAAGTCTTGTCCTCTCCGCTCGGGGGAGAGCTCTCCCTTCCCATTACCACGAACCGGGTCGTGTTGCGCGGGCTGTCCTCTATGTGGTTCTGTATCGTCTTCAGGTTGTATATCGATCCCGAGAACTCGCTTGCGATCGCGGCGACATTCTTGTCCCTCGCGGCCATCTTCGCCGCCGCCGCGGTGCTCGGGGTCTCGACAAGCGCCACGCCGTAGAGGTTTGCGGCAATCCATTTCCTGCACTGCCCGAGCGCCTGGGGATGTGAGGCCACTGTCTTTATTTCACTGATGTCTCCGCCGATGGAAAGCAGGAAGTGCTCTATGCGCTCAAAACACTCGGCCGAAATGCTGAGGTCCCACTCAACCAGCATGTCAAGGACGTCCCCCACCGAACCTTCAATCGAGTTCTCGACGGGCACTATGCCGAAATCGGCCCTCTTGCCGTACACCGCTTCGAACACGTCCTCGAAGCTGGAAACCGGAAGAAACTCGGAGGAAGCGCCGAATTTCCGAAACGCGGCCTGGTTTGAAAAGCTGCCCTCGGGTCCCAGGTAAGCGACTTTCTCGTCGTGCTGAAGAGACCTGCAGCGCGATATTATCTCCCTGAAAACAAAAAGGATGTCCTCGTCGGAGAGGGGGCCTGAGTTGCCTCCCGTTATCTTGCTTTCTATCTCCTTTTCCCTGCCCGGGTCGTGGACTCCCAGAGAACCTTTTTTCTTGAGTCCGCTTACCTCTATCGCAAGCTCAGCCCGCCTGTTTATAAGTTCAAGCAACTTGGAATCAAGGGCGTCTATTTCCCTTCTTACGGAGGCAAGTTCTTTGTTGGGAGCCATTATCCAATCTTAAGGAGAAGATTTCGAGAAGAATAGCGAGGGGGTAGGGCAAAGTCAAATAGCGCGCGGGGGTAAAAAAGGGGCTCTCAACTGCCCCCGTTCCCTCTTACGATCCTAGGCTGCGCAAGCGTTCCCTGGATTCTTCCGGAGAAGGTGCCGTCCCCCCGGGAACCAAGAAAACCGCCGACAAGAGCAAGCTTTGCGTCTTCCGGAGAAGGCTTGAACGTAACGGAGAGATCAATGGCGGCTCCCTTTCTTAGCCGAAGCGGAGACGGGGCTTTTCCCTCCGCCTGCAAGGAAAGTTGCGGGTTCGTGAGGGAAAACTTCTCGACTCGCGATTCAAAGCGGTTGGCGGTGCCGCGAAGCACCACGCTCAGGTTCTTGTACTCTTCCTTAACATCAAACCCCTGCACCCTGTCCACGGCAACCGAAAGAGAAGGAGAGGACAAGAGATACTCCATCTTTGAAATCCCTCCGCTTTCCCCCTCTCCGAGAAACTTTACGGTTCCGTCGACCTTCCCGCTGACCGAGATCCCCTCGTTTCCCAGAAAAAGACGGGAAACGGCTGAAGATTCGAGGGAATTTATATCCACTTCCGCGCTTGTAACCTTGTTTTTCTTCATGTTCTGCGAAACCTTGCCGTCTATCTTCCCTCCGTAGGCGTTAACGGAAAAAGATATCCGGGTGTCGTCGGAAAAAATAACGGAGAAAAGCCCGGCACTCACCCTGGCCCTGTCAATCACAAGCGGCTCCCTTTCCCCTAGGATCACGCTGATGTTCCTGAACTCGATAGAGGAAAGGCCCTTCAGCTCCGCATCGCCTATCAGAACCGGAACCGGGGAGTTGCTCTGTATCTCGAAGATGGCTCTTCTTTCAATCGAGTCCCATGGAAACCCCAGAAGAAGAAAGATCAAAAGAAACGCAAAGAATATCCCTGCGTAGAGACGGACGGAGATTTTTTCCGGCATTTTGATTCTGGTCTTTATATTCATTTTTTACCGCTTACGATTCACTGAAAGAAAAAGTGGACAGTTGGAACGAGACATCGGACAGGTTGGGGTTGTCGAACCTGGTTTTTATCCTGAGGTCCGAGACCTTGAGGAGGGTTTTGCTTTTCTGAAAGGTATAGAGAACGTTAAGCACTCTGGGAACAGGCACCTTGTTTATCTTGACCAGGACCGCTCTTTCCCGATTTATCCCCTTTCCCCTAACCGACGGGTTTGTTCCCCTTATAGAAAAGGATCGGCGGTCTATACCGTTTCTGACGAGTACCTTCTCCGCCACCGAAATAAGCGCCTCCCTCTCCTCCTTCATCGAACCGCTGAACTTGGCCAGAAGATCCCTTGAGTAGCGGTACTCCTCCTTAATGGACCTCATCTCGTTTAGCTGAAATCTCACCTGGCTGACCTCGCTTCTTACCGCGGAACCCCCGGGGAAAACCGCCCTGTAGGCAGAAAAGAGTATGAAAATGGCCAGGGCCGCAGCGGCTATCTTGAGGGCGCGGACATCCCTTGTGGAGAATCCCCCCTTGTCTATGAGATCCCTTATCCTCTTCGTCAAGGGCTCGGTTTTTTCGAGAACCGCGGAGAAAAGCGATTCCAATCCCTGCACCAGTCTTTGCATTAACCCCTTGGGACTTATATACTTAGCTGCCATGTGGCAACCTCGCATCAGTTTCACGGTTCATCGGGACTGTGCTAATACCAGTACCCTCCCCGTGCAGTTGCGCCATTCCCAGACGCCTTATGTTTATCGCGGCGTTTGTGTCCGCGTTGGACACAAACCCGCAACTCACACACTGGAACCGTGCTTGGGTTTTACGGTTCTCTTTTTCTGCGTGTCCGCAACGCGAACACGTCTGACTCGTGTATGCGGGATTTACTTTTATTAACCTCCCGCACTTGTACTCAAGATTTCTTCTTACTTCCCCGAAGGCCGTATCAAGTACAGCCCTGTTAAGCCCTGACTTCTGCCTTACGTTCCTTCCCGGATTCTCCACAGTACCCTTGGCAGAAGCCGTCATGTTCTTAACCTTGAGGTCCTCCACGACCATCGTTCCGCATTTCCCGGAAATTTCTTTCGTAGTCTGATGAACCCAGTTCTTGCGGATGCTGGTTATCTTTCTGCTTACTTTCCTAAGTTTTTTCTTCGTGTCCCCCCGCCTGTTTGACCCCTTTACCTGTCTTGCCATCTTTCTCTGGTACCACTTCCTTCGTTTCTCTTTTTTCTCGAGATCGGGCAAATGATAGAAGTCTCCATCCGAGGTAGCAATCTGGCGTACATTCATGTCAACACCAAGAACTTCCCCATCGTCCATCTTTTCTTCCTCTTCAATCTCGTAAGAGACAAAGGCCCTCCACCTGTGCCCGTCATGGCGAAGCACCACTTGCTTCGGGTCTCCAGCCTCATGGGGATTGCCGCCCTTGCGGGTAAGCGTTACCCATCCGACCAGGGGGATGTGAAGCAGGGAATATTTTCCGTTAACCTTCCTTATCCTGAAATTGCACGTGTCGGGGAGAGTGAATCCAGGTGCGGTCTTTGCCCTGCTTCTCGGTTTCGGGAAACCCTTGTTGCCCGCCATTGCCTGTCCCAGGGCATCCGAGAGATACTTAAGAGAATATCTTACGGGAGCACAAGGAAGTTCCTGCATCCAGTCTGTCTCACGCCTCAGCTTGGTAAACTCCGCTCCGAGGGAGAAAAAACTGGTCTGCGGTCGCTGCGCCTTACCATTCTTGAACGCCTGATAGTCGGCAAGGTTCTTTTCCCGAAAATGATTCCAGACATACCGGCAGGCTCCCGCTATCTGGAACATCTTCCTTGCCTTTGCCTTAGAGGCAGGCAGAACGACAAACTCTACGGTGCGCATTTCTTTAATCATTACGGTATATTATGCCTGATTACGGTAGTTGTGTATATAATTCCCCATCCACTCAACAAGGCACGATCCGATTCCCTGAATGGCGTATGCGCCCGCCTTGTCCATAGGCTCCCCGGTCTTAATGTACCGACGCATCCCTTCCGTATCAAGGGACTTCATCCGCACCTCGGTACGGGTGGCCCCAAGGTGAAGAACATCACTCGGGGCTCTCGCCACGCAGAAGCCCGTTATGACCTCATGGGTTCTTCCGGAGAGTTTTTGCAGCATCGAGAGCGCGTCTTCTTCGTCGCGGGGCTTGCCGAAAATTTCTCCCGAGATGGACACGACCGTGTCGCTGCCCACGACGATTTGCCCGAGCCGCTCTTGTGCGCAGACGTAAAGCGCCTTTTCCCTGGCCATGCGCTTTGCGAAATCAAGCGGCGTTTCTCCATCGCGGGCGCTCTCGCGCACCTGCGGCGGAATCACTTCGAAATCAAGACCAACACCCGCAAGCAGCTCCCGTCTTCTCGGAGAAGAGGAAGCAAGTACAAAGTTTCTGTTCTTAAGCATCCGGGAAAGACCCCTCTAAGCGGAAACCCGAAACTTGAAAACGCGTCTTCTGCGTATACACTCATCGTTTCAAGCTCAAATGGAAATCAAAGAACTTTACCTGAAAGGCAGAAAAAGCTTCGAGGAAAACGGCTTCGAGTGCCCGGGCATCGAAACAAGAGCGATACTCGCAAGAAGCCTCGATACGGACCCGCTGGAATTCTACGCGCATCCGGAAAGACGCGTGAACCCCGAACGCACAGAAGCGTTTGAAAAACTCCTTCGCCGACGCCTCGCGGGAGAACCCCTCGCGTACGTTACCGGCGAGCGGGAATTCTGCTCGAGGCCTTTTGTCGTGACCCGCGACGTTCTGATACCAAGACCGGAAACCGAAACGCTTGCGGAACTCGCTATAGAAACCGCGGGACGGATGAAAAATCCCCGTATCCTCGACCTCGGAACGGGAAGCGGGTGCCTCGCCGTAACCCTGTCTCTAGAAGCACGCGGCTGCGAGGTTTTTGCCTCGGACGTATCCGCCGCGGCGCTCAGCGTAGCAAGGAGGAACGCCCGCACACATGGCGCGCGCGTTCGGTTCGTCCGTTCGGATCTTCTGGGCTCCTTTGCAAAATCTTCGTTTGACATGATAATTTCCAACCCGCCTTACGTGTCCGAAGCGGAATATGCGGAGCTTTCCCCGCAGATAAGGCGCTACGAGCCGCGCATGGCGCTTCTCGGCGGGAAGGACGGGCTTGCGTGCATAAGGAAAATAGCGGCCGCTGCAGGAACCACACTTCGAGAAGGAGGTTTTCTGCTTCTTGAAATCGGAGCCTCCCAGGCGGAGAGTGCGGAGAGGGTAGTTCGTGAAAACGGTTTTTCAGACGTACGCTTCGGAGTCGATATCAGCGGCGTAAAAAGGGTAGTGAAAGCGATTTGGAAAAAATAGTAATAGAAGGAAAAAAGAGGCTTTCCGGAGAGGTGTCGGTCGGCGGAGCGAAAAACGCCGTCCTTCCCATAATGGCGGCCTGCATACTGAACGACGGGGAGAACACAATCTCGAACGTTCCGGATTTGGCGGACGTGCGGACCATGATGGAACTCCTCGAAACCCTGGGCGCGAGATGCGAGTACGCGGACGGGGAGCTGCTCGTTGACTCAAGAACCATCGACCGCTACAAGGCTCCCTACGATCTGGTAAAAACGATGAGGGCTTCCGTACTGGTTCTGGGACCGCTTGTGGCCAGGTTTAAAAAAGCCGAAGTCTCGCTCCCCGGAGGATGCGCGATAGGAGAGAGGCCTATAGATCAGCATATAAAGGGACTTAGAATCCTCGGGACGTCGGTGCAACTTGAAGACGGATACGTGAGCGCCGTTGCGAAAAAACTCGAGGGAACCACCGTGCCCTTCGATCTCTCGACCGTTACGGGTACCGAAAACATAATGCTGCTGGCCAGCGTCTGCGAAGGAGAGACCGTCATCCTAAACGCCGCATGCGAACCCGAAGTGGTGGATCTCGCAAACGCCCTAAACCTGATGGGAGCGAAGATAGAAGGGGCCGGGACGGATATAATAACGATAACGGGGGTAAGCTCGCTCGGTCCGCTCAAGGGCTACAGCATAATGCCCGACAGGATAGAGGCCGGGACGCTGATGATAGCCGGCGCCCTTAATGAAAGCGATCTCTTGATCAGGAACTGCAGGTTCGAGCACCTGGGGGCGCTCGCAGGTAAACTGCTTCAGACAGGAACGGAAATAGAAAAAAATGGGAACTCCATCAGGGTGCGGGGCACAGGGAAGATAAAAAGCATAGATTTCTCCACACTCCCATACCCGGGATTCCCGACTGACATGCAGGCCCAGATGATGATACTCATGTGCGTTGCCGACGGAATGAGCGTCATAACGGAGAATATATTTCCGCAGAGGTTCATGCATACCGCTGAACTGCGGAGGATGGGAGCAGACATAAAGCTTGTCGGAAACAGCGCCGTGGTAAGGGGTGTTCGTGAGATGAGGGGTGCACCCATCATGGCAAGCGATCTTCGGGCGAGCGCCTCGCTTGTGCTGGCAGGGCTTTGCGGTGCCGGCAGAACGGAAGTGTCGAGAATCTACCATCTTGACCGGGGATACGAGAAACTTGATGAAAAATTGCAGTCAGTAGGAGCCAGCATCTGGAGGGAACAAGAGTGATAACTATAGCGACACCTAGGGGAAGGCTGCTTGAGGAGACCGTCGATCTCTTCAAGAAGGCCTCGATAGATATAACGGAGGTAATCAAGGATTCGAGAAAGCTTATATTCGAGTTCAAAGAGGCGGAGATGAGGCTGCTTATAGTAAGACCTACAGACGTCAGCTCCTATGTTGAGTACGGTGCCGCGGACTGCGGAATAGTCGGCAAGGACACACTAATGGAGCAGGACTGCAATCTCTACGAGCCTCTTGACCTCAGAATAGGAAAATGCAAGATGGTGGTCGCCGCTCCGAAAGGCTTTGAGAAATCGGGCAAGGCGTCCTTGCGGATCGCGACAAAGTACCCGAAGATCGCAAGCGATTTCTATAACAAAAAAGGCATAAGCACGGAAATCATAAAACTCTATGGTTCGGTTGAGCTTGCCCCTATAATAGGGCTTTGCGACACTATAGTGGATCTTACGGCCACGGGAGAAACCCTGAAGAAAAACGAACTTGAGATAGTGGAAGTGGTAGCGGAGGTAAGCGCGAAGCTGGTCGTCAACAAGGTAAGCATGAAAATAAAGTCAAAAGAAATAAAGGAACTGATTGAGAAACTCGAGGAGGTAAGATAGGCCGCCTCCCCTTTTTCAAATGGCGTATCAGAAAAGCTCGAGCTGGGCAGGTCCGTCTCTTCTGAAGCGGGAGGTATCAGGAGGTGCCTTCCTTCCCGCAAAACCGAACTTCCCGTAAGCTACGCGAAAGATCCTTTTGGTCTGCTCGGCGAAAATCCCCTTGCCCTTCATCCGGACGCGGTACTCAGAAGAGTTAAGGTCTCCTTCCCTCATAGACTTGATTCGCCCCAGTATCTTTTTCTTTCTGTCCGGGTAATGCCGCCCAAGCCACTCGGAGAATATGTCGCCAACTCCGTAGGGAAGCCTTAGCATCACGTAACCCGCGTCGACCGCCCCGCGTGCCGAAGCCTCTTTCATTATGGCCGGAATCTCATGGTCAGTGAGCCCGGGAATTACCGGGGCTATGAGCACCGTCACGGGGATGCCGGCGTCCGCAAGCTTGGCTATTGCCCTGAGCCTGTATTCGGGCTGCGACGCTCTGGGTTCCATTTTTCTTGAAAGTTCGCCGTCAAGCGTCGTGACGGAGATAACCACGCTCGCGCAGCCGATTCTGGCCATGTCGGTGAAAATATCAATATCGCGGGTCACCAGATAGTTTTTCGTTATAACACCGACAGGGTTTTGGAATTCCCGCAGAACCTCAAGGCATTTTCTCGTTATCTGGAAATGTTTCTCCGCCGGCTGATAGCAGTCGGTAACTCCGCTTATCGCTATCGGCTTAGGAATCCATTTCGCCGAGCGGAGCTCCTTTCTCAGAAGCTCGGGAGCATTTTGCTTTACGAAGATCTTCGTTTCGAAATCAAGCCCCGCGGAAAGCCCCAGGTATTCGTGTGTGGGTCTTGCGTAGCAGTAAACGCATCCGTGCTCGCATCCCCGGTAGGGATTGATGCTTGCGTCAAAGGAAATATCGGGGCTCTGGTTGTAGGAGATTATGGTTTTCGTCTGGTCCCTGTAGTAAACAGTTCTGGGGGTGCCGTCAGCGAGGGGCGCGTCCTCGTCCGCAACAAAATCAATCCGCTCGAACCTTCCCGCAGGGTTCTCTTGCGATCCCCTTCCTCTTATGGATGGCTTCACTTTACGAATCTCCATTAAACCAAAAAGCCCCAAAGCGGCAACGGCCGCCTCGGGGCTTTTGAAACACTAAGCAATTATTTGCTTTCAGTTTATGTTCTTCGGCACCGGGTCGGCCTCGAGGGTGTAACCGGCCTTGGGAACGACAAAGTTCTTGAGCACAGGCTCATCCGAGAGAATTACCTTTTCAACAACTTCGTCCATATGTTCCACTGGGGTTATCTTCACCTCTTTTCTCACGTTCTCCGGTATGTCCTCAATGTCCTTTTTATTCTCTACGGGAATCAGTACTTCTTTCACCCTGCCCCTGTGGGCGGCAAGGATTTTCTCCTTAAGCCCTCCGATGGTAAGCACTCTTCCACGAAGCGTAATCTCTCCCGTCATGGCAATTTCCCTGTTTATGGGCTTTCTTGTAATGGCACTCGTAATGGCGCTCGCTATCGCTATGCCGGCGCTTGGCCCGTCCTTGGGAGTGGCTCCCTCAGGAACGTGAATATGTATATCCACGTTTTGATAGAAAAGCCTTTCAAGCCCCAGGCGCTGCGCCCGGCTCCTTACGTAGCTCATCGCCGCGCGTGCGGATTCCTGCATCACCTCCCCGAGCTTACCGGTAACGGTGAAATTCCCCTTGCCGGGAACAATGGAAACCTCTATCGTAAGAAGCTCCCCTCCAAGCTCCGTCCACGCAAGCCCCGTGGCGGCTCCCACCTGGTCGGTCTTCTCGATCTCTCCGTACTCGTGCTTGGGAGTGCCGAGGTACTTGCCGACACTCTTGGCGGTGATGTTGA
This sequence comes from Candidatus Dadabacteria bacterium, assembly GCA_026710625.1. Lineage (GTDB taxonomy): Bacteria > Desulfobacterota_D > UBA1144 > Nemesobacterales > Nemesobacteraceae > Nemesobacter. The sequence goes on from JAPOQQ010000121.1 coordinate 23,614, forward strand.
CTCCCTTGGTCTTTTTCTTCTCAACTATCTCTCTGGCAACCTTCCTGCAAAGCGCCGCTATTTCCCTCTCGAGGTTCCTGACACCGCTTTCCTTCGTGTACCTTCTTATGATCTGCAGAAGCGCCTCGTTTTTTATGGACACCTTGCGGTCGTTAAGGCCGTGATCACCCATCTGCTTCCCTATAAGAAACTTCCTAGCTATCTGGAGCTTCTCCTGCTCCGTGTAGCCGGGAAGGCGGATTATCTCCATGCGGTCCTGAAGCGCCCAGGGAATCGTGTGCAATACGTTTGCCGTCATTATGAACATCACCTTCGAGAGATCGTAGTCGGCCTCGATGTAATGATCGTTAAAATTTGAGTTCTGCTCAGGGTCAAGGGCCTCAAGAAGCGCCGAAGCCGGATCTCCCCTGAAATCCATCCCGAGCTTGTCGATCTCGTCGAGGAGAAAGACGGGGTTTACGGTTCCGGCCTTCTTCATTCCCTGTATGATCTTGCCTGGGAGGGCTCCTATGTAGGTCCTCCTGTGTCCCCTTATCTCGGCCTCGTCCCTTACCCCGCCAAGAGACGTCCTGACGAACTTGCGGCCCATTGCGCGCGCTATGGATTTGGCCAAAGAGGTCTTTCCCACACCCGGGGGTCCCACGAAACAGATTATCGGGCCCTTCAGCTTCTCGGCCAGAACCCGAACCGCCAGATATTCAAGTATCCTCTCCTTGGGTTTTTCAAGGCCGTAGTGGTCCTCGTCGAGAATCGATGCAGCTTCCTCGATGTCAAGGCGATCCTCGGTCTTCTCCTTTATCCACGGCAGATCCAAAAGCCAGTCGATATAGTTTCTCACCACAGTCGCCTCGGCCGACATGGAGGACATCATGCGAAGCTTGTTTATCTCTCTCTTCACCCTCTGCTCAACATCCTCTGGGAGCTCTTTCTCCCTCAACTTTTCCTCAAATTCGTCTATTTCGCTTTTAAGGTCGTCTCCCGTTCCGAGCTCTTTCTGAATGGCCTTCATCTGCTCGTTAAGGTAATACTCCCTCTGGGCCTTTTCCATCTGCTTTTTGACCCTCTTTCCTATGCGCTTTTCCATCTGGAGTATTTCGAGCTCGGACTGCATTTTCTCGCAAAGCTTCTCCAGCCTCTCAAGCGGATGGAGCACCTCGAGAATTTCCTGCTTGTCCGAAAGTTTCATGCTAAGATGCGAAGCGACCGTATCGCCGAGCTTGCCCGGTTCGTCAATGGACATGAAAGTCACGAGAGTTTCCGAGGGAATCTTGGTGTTCAGTTTCACGTAATCCTCGAAAAGCTTGGTGGCCGAACGCATGAGCGCTTCAACCTCGACGCTTTCCCCCGAAGGTTCCTCTATCTCCTTTACTTTTACGACGAACATGTCCTTGTGGGAAACAAAGCCCGTGATTGAGGCCCTCTTTTTGCCTTCGACAAGCACCTTAACGGTGCCGTCCGGAAGCCGGAGCATCTGAACTATCGTTCCGATGGTCCCGATTCTGTACATATCCTCGTTCCCGGGTTCGTTCACCTTCGCGTCTTTCTGCGCCGAAAGGAATATTTCCTTGCTGCCCTTAGCCGCTTCCTCAAGGGCCTTGATGGATTTCTCCCTGCCCACAAAAAGAGGGGCCAGCATATAGGGGTATATAACTACGTCGCGAAGTGGAAGGAGCGGAAGGACTTTCTCGTCAACGTTTACGGAATCTGGCATTTTCTCCTCCTCAATACAGAAGCTTATTTAGAGTATATAATACAGCCTCGGATATTTACAACCCTGTTATTATACAGCATGCAGACGGCCAGTCATAATTCGGGCAAAGTCTTTATTGGAAATAATTACCATTTAGTAGTAATTTTTAACAAGTAGGTTATCATTAACAACGCAGAACAAGAAACCAAGGAGGAATTAAAATGATTGACAGCGACGTAGAGGACGCAATAAACACGCAGATAAGAAACGAGTACTATTCATCCTATCTATATCTTTCGATGTCCGCCTATTGCGAATCCAAAAACTTTTCCGGTTTCGCGAGCTGGCTTCGCAAGCAGAGTGAAGAGGAGCTTGGGCACGCGTTGAAGTTTTTCGATTACCTGATCGACAGGGGCGGCAGGGTAGTTCTTGATTCGATAGAGCAGCCCTCCTCTGAATTCGGAGCATTCCTTGAAATGTTCGAGGAGGTTTTGGAGCATGAAAGGGAGGTTACAGGGATGATAAACAACATTTATGATCTCGCCGCCTCGAAAAACGATCAGGCAACTTTAGTAATGCTTCACTGGTTCATAGAAGAACAGGTCGAGGAGGAAAAAAGCGCCGAGGAAGTCGTCGAGCAGCTGAAACTTGCCGAGGACAATCCCGCAGCACTTCTAATTCTCGACAGGGAACTCTCCGCAAGAACTAGCGAATAGCGGCTTTTGCGATGCAGCGATTTTCGGGATTTGGTTTCCGCAGTGAAACCGCCATGAACTGTGACTTCCGGGGGCCTTGCGGCGATGAGTTCCGGTCAGGTTCCGGCATGAGTGAAAAAATCAGCCTGCGCCGGCCTGGCCCTGTTCCGCCGTTTGTTTCCAGGCAGAGCGGAAATTCTCAGCCCCGGGCTCTTGTTCTTCCAAGCGCCGCAAAGACAAGAAGAGCCAGGAGAAACAAGCTGAACGCGGAAGAATTATCTTTAGGGCTTAAGGCGCAGCCTCCGTTTTCAGAACTTGTCGTTATCACTCTGAGCTTGCGAAGTTGAGAA
>JAPOQQ010000122.1 GCA_026710625.1 Candidatus Dadabacteria bacterium
TATGGGACATGGTTGTTCTCTCTCCTTCATTATTAGGCTCTTATACCAAATAATGTACCTTGGAGAGAGGACCATGTCTTTAAGTTTGTCTCTTCATCTCAACAAAAAACCACTCGCTTTATGAATTTTGCAAGAAGCTCTGTTAATAATATTAAATGGTTATTGAAGGGTCAAATTTGATTAAAGCCGATGTTGAAGAGTTAGAGAAAGAGTCTCATGTAAATGTATCAGTGGTTTGGGAAGAAGATGACCCCAAAAAATGGCCAGCGTCTTAAGTGTATTCCTGCGGTAGGGTAAAATCATAAACTGGGGTTTTATTGTGAGGCGTAAAAGGCGTAATCATTCACCGGGGTTCAAGGCCAAGGCAGCCTTGGCGGCGATCAAAGAGGACAAAACGATTGCCGAACTTGCCTGTCGGTTGGACCGTGCTTTTTAAGGCAAGCACCTTGTGAACGTTGACCCTCGGGCGGTGAAAAAAACCACTCTATTTCAGGAGATTACGATAAATACTTAATCCGATTTCTATCAATTTTCCCCTGTTTTTTATTTTATCCCGAAACCTTGACATAACCCTTTTGATGATTAGTTTGAGAAGTGGAGGTACATGTTAGATGCAAACGGCGGTTGCAACGTGCGATTCTCTTTCGGTTTTCATGCGGGAGATGGAAAAACATCCGCTTCTCTCAAAAGAGGAAGAGTACGCGCTTGCGGTCAGATATTATGAAAACGAAGATCTTGAAGCGGCCAACAAACTCGTGGTGTCAAACCTAAGGTTCGTGGTAAGAATTGCTTCCGAGTACAAATCTTACGGTTTTCCGATGATGGACCTTGTTCAGGAAGGTTCGATAGGACTGATGCGCGCCGTTCAGAAATTCAACCCCTACAAGGGGTACAGACTCATATCCTACGCGGTATGGTGGATCAGGGTAAGGATCCAGAACCACATAATGAAATTCTGGAGCAACGTGAAAATCGGAACAACGCAGTCCCAGAGAAAGCTTTTCCAGAGAATAGAAGGGGCGAAGCGAAAACTCGGGATAACCGCCGCCAGCATGGAAGATGACGACATAAGCCGCTTGGCGGACCATTTCGGCGTCAAGGAAGAGGAAATCTCCGAGATGCAGGTCCGCGCTTCCAAAAGAGATCTTTCCCTCTCGGAGCGTCCCGCGGGGGACGACTCCTCGGCCACTTACGGGGAGATGCTCCCTGACCTGTCGGATAACCAGGAGCAGGTGCTCGGCGAGCTCGGGTTCGACAGCCTTGCCAGGGAGAATCTGCGCGAAGCCCTTGAGATGCTTTCAGAGAGGCAGAAAAAGGTGGTAAACGAGAGGTATTTCACTGAACCTCCAAGAAAACTCCACGAAATAGCCCGTGATCTCGGGGTTTCCCAGGAGAGGGTAAGACAGATACAGGTCGAGTCCATAGGGAAACTCAGGGCACACATGGCCGAAAAACTAGAAATTCACCCGTAACAAGAAGAAAACCCAGGAGGAATTAAATGGCTTCTAAGATAATAGGAATAGACCTTGGAACAACCAATTCATGCGTCGCCATCGTTGAGGGCGGCGAACCGAAAGTGATAATCAACGAGGAAGGCACGAGAACCACCCCGTCGGTAGTCGCGTTTCTAAAGGACGGAGACGAGGTTCTGGTCGGCGGACCGGCAAAGCGCCAGGCCGTGGCCAACCCCGAGAACACCGTCTACTCCACCAAAAGGCTTATGGGCAGGAGATTTGAGGAGATATCGGGTGAAGCTGACAGCCTTGCCTACAAGGTAGTGAAATCAGGCAAGTCAGACGCCTGGGTCGAGGTCGAGGGAAAAGAATACTCTCCCCCGCAGGTCTCAGCGCACGTGCTCACGAAGCTTAAGAAGGCTGCCGAGGATTACCTGGGTTCAGAAGTCCAAGAAGCCGTTATCACCGTTCCCGCGTATTTTAACGACAGCCAGCGCCAGGCAACGAAAGACGCCGGAAAGATAGCCGGTCTTGACGTAAAGCGCATAATAAACGAGCCGACCGCGGCGGCTTTGTCCTACGGGTTTGACAAGAAAAAAGAGGGGATGATAGTCGTCTACGACCTTGGGGGCGGAACTTTCGACGTGTCGGTTCTTGAGGTCGGAAACAACGTCATAGAGGTTAAGTCCACAAACGGCGATACCCACCTCGGCGGAGACGATTTTGACAAGAGAGTCATTGATTACATCGTCTCCGAATTCAAAAAGGATTCCGGAATAGACCTCGGGGCGGACAAGATGGCCGTTCAGAGGCTGCGGGAAGCCGCAGAGAAGGCAAAGATCGAGCTTTCAAACACCGTCGAGACGGAAGTAAACCTGCCGTTTATAACGGCTGACGCAAGCGGTCCCAAGCACTTGGTGCTTAAGATAACGCGCTCCAAGTTCGAGCAGCTGGTCGAGGATCTCGTAAAAGGCACCCTCAAGCCCTGCGAGCAGGCTCTTAGGGATGCGGGGCTTCGCCCGGGTGAGATAGCCGAGGTAATACTGGTTGGCGGATCGACTAGGATCCCACTTGTGCAGAAAGTCGTGACTGACTTTTTCGCAAAGGAGCCAAGCAGGGGGATAAACCCCGACGAAGTGGTCGCCATGGGAGCTGCCATACAGGCGGGCGTGCTCGGCGGAGACGTAACCGACGTGCTCCTTCTCGACGTCATTCCGCTCTCACTGGGTATCGAGACCTTAGGAGGGGTGATGACCACCATTATCGAGAGAAACACGACCATTCCCACCAAGAAAAGCCAGGTTTTCACCACTGCAGAGGACAACCAGAGCTCGGTTGAGATCCACGTGCTGCAGGGAGAAAGGCAGATGGCGGCCGATAACAGGACGCTTGCAAGGTTCATCCTGTCGGGAATTCCTGCGGCGGCGAGGGGGATTCCCCAGATAGAGGTAACCTTCGACACCGACGCCGACGGAATACTCCATGTATCCGCCAAGGACAACGCAACCCAGAAGGAGCAGAAGATCAAGGTCGAGGCTTCAAGCGGGCTAAGCAGCGACGAGATCGACTCCATGGTCGAGGACGCCGAGAAGATGTCCGAGAAAGACAAGGAGAAAAGCGAGCAGGTTCAGAAGAGAAATCAGCTCGACGAGCTTGTCTACAGGACCGACAAGAGCTTTCAGGAGCTTGGCGACGGTCTCTCCGAGGATGAGAGAAAAGAGCTTGAGCAGGCGCTTGAGGAAGGAAGGGAAGCGCTTAAGTCGGATGACCCGGGCAAAATTGACCAGGCTACGGAGAGAATAACCGCTGTCTCCCACAAGCTTGCGGAGCTTATGTATAAGAAACAGCAGGAAGAGGCTGCTGCGCAGGGTGCCGGGGAGGGTGGGGCGGAAAGTTCCGCGTCCGGCCAAGAAAATTCCACTTCGGGCGATGACGTTATAGACGCCGAGTTTACCGAACAAAAATAAAGGTTCGAGGTCTTCTTGGAAGCGAACACCGAAGACTAAACTTGGAGCAAGTTGCATTTGGTGCTTTAAAATACGGATCTAAGTAAGGCTTGTTTAGTTAATATTTAAATCATTCCCTTCGATCATATCTAAACAGAAAGAAACAAAGAGCTTTGGAAAACTTCGGTAACCGCACCAGCACGATTTTATGAGAATTAAGATAATACATACGTCCGACTGGCAAATCGGAAAGGTCTTTCGGTTCGTGGACAACCAGACCATGGGTCTTCTCCAAGAAGCTCGCCTTGAAGCTATTAATTGCCTAGGGGAATTCGCCGAAAAAAACGACGTCTGCCACATTCTAGTTGCGGGAGACGTGTACGACATGGAGGCACTCTCGCCCCGCTCTCTTAACCAACCGATTGAGCGTATGCGGAACTTCCCCGGCGTAAGATGGCACTTGTTGCCTGGAAACCACGATCCCCATCGTCCAAACGGCCTGTGGGACAGACTCTTCCGTGGTACCCTTCCAGATAACATTTACGTACATACCCGCCCCGAACCAGTGATCTTCGAGAATGAATCCTTGGTTCTCTTGCCCGCTCCGCTCCTCCATCGAAAAACTCTTGAGGATCCGACTGCGTATATGGACAATCTCTCTCTTCCTGAAGGATTAATACGCGTGGGAATCGCTCACGGCACTGTGGTCGGCTTCGGTTCAGATGATAATAATATCCCAAACCACATAGCGCCCGACCGCCCCGTCCGCTCGGGACTTTCCTATCTCGCACTTGGCGACTGGCACGGACAGAGAAAGATAAATAACCGTTGCTGGTACAGCGGCACGCCGGAAACAGACGGGTTTGATGTTTTAGACGGAGGCAAGGCACTGCTAGTGGAAATCGATGACCCGGTCGCTGATCCTAAGATAACGCCTTTTGATACAGGGCGTTACAGGTGGATAAGACTTACCGAACGGATAAACAGACGTGAGGACATTGATTTTCTTTCGGAAAAAATAAGAAGCGTGGATGAGAACTTGAATCGGATGCTGGTACATCTTAAGGTAGAGGGAACTCTTTCTCTTGGCGACCGCGAATATTTCCAGCAGCAGATAACAGATGGTGTCTCGGCAGCTCTAGGCTTTCTTCGCATTGACGACAGCCAACTTCTTTCCAGCACTACCGAGGAAGACCTTGACCGGATTGATAAAAGGGGGTTTGTACGCGCAGCCGCGGAAAAGCTGAAGCGCATGACAGAAGAAGGAAACGATTCAGAACGTGGACTCGCAGCAGAAGCTCTCCAGCGACTCTACCTCGAGCATACAAAACTGGAGGCCGAGCGGCGATGAAGTTGAGATCCCTTGCCGTAAACCAATTCAAGAAGTTCACAAGCCCCATGCGCCTCGACAATATCAATGACGGTCTCAATATCGTGGTCGGTCCGAATGAGATGGGCAAATCAACTTTGCTTGATGCGCTCCGAGCCGTACTGTTTGAAAAATACGATTCGAAAGCTAAACCTGTAAAAGATCTTCAGAACGACAGAAACAGAGCCGCACCGGTCGTGGAGCTTGCCTTTGAACTTAATGAAGGAATCTACCGAATCAGGAAACGATTTGTAAAAAGACCTTACGCACGTCTCGAGTGTCCCGACGGGAGAATTCTTGAAGGAGATGTCGCCGAAGACGAACTCCGCAAACTTCTGAGCTTGGGAAAACCCGGGCCACGCGGAGCACAATCAGAAACCTTGGGAATGTGGAACGTGCTCTGGGTAAAGCAGGGCAAGTCTTTCGGGGTGCCCGATCTTCCCGAAAGCGCGCGGGGAAATCTTCACAGCGCTCTTGAATCCGAAGTCGGTACTGTGCTTGGGGGCAGACGCGGTCGGCAATTGCCTCAGGCAATAGAAAAACAACTTAGCGAGCTTGTAACCTCTCGTACAAACAATCCTAGGGGACAATACAAGAATTTACTCGAAAAGGAGGCTTCGCTTAATGAAGAAATCGAAAGATTAGAAGAGCGCCAAGCAGAACTTTCAGACACCCTAGCCCACCTTGATGAAGCTCAAGAGAGGTTAAGACTGCTTTCGTTGGAAGATTGTGACAAAACCGACGCTGAAGAGATTGAAAGAGCTCGAGAGCGCCTCGGCAGTTTGGAGCAACTCGAAAGTCGCATAAAAGCCGCGGAGAAAGAACTTGAACTCAGAAAATTCAAGCTGGAAAAAGCCGAAAACGAAGAAAAAGAGCGTCGTGAGTTGAAAAACGATATCGAAGAGAAAGAAACAGATCTTAAAGAAGCAAGGAAACGGCATGAAGAAGTGCAGAAGGAAGAGAAAGAATGCCGACAGAGGATTGAAGAACTACACAGCGCGGTACGTGCAGCCGAGGCAGACGTCACAAGTGCTGAAGAATCAGTGCTCCAAAAGGAACTCGTTTTGGAAGTGGTGCGGCTTAAAGGCCAAATTGAAGAGCTTGAAACGCATTTTGAAAAAGCCCAGAAAGCAGAAGAACGTCAGCGGACTGTCGAACGTGACGCAGTGGCTATTATGGTTACAGAAGATTTAATTGAACGAATACGTGCAGCGGACAAGGAACTTGAGAAAGCCACCAGTCGACTAAGTGCTGTTGCAACCACAATCACGTTTGATATGGACCCGAAGCGCCTGGGCGACATTGAAGTTGAAGGGGAATCTCTTGCGAATGACCATTCTTCCATACAAGCTGTGTCACCAGTAACAATAAGAATTCCCGAATATGGACGAATTACAGTTGACCCGGCCGTAAAAAACCGAAGTGAACTTCTTTCCCACCAAAACGAAGCCAAAACCGAACTTAAAGAGGCTCTGAGAAAAGCAGGCGTCGAAAGTCCAGAAGAAGCGCAAAGCCGCTATGACGAAAAAGAAAGACTCCTTCGGGACGCGGACCTTGCCCGCAAGGAAGCGGAACTGCACTCCCCGGCAACCGACGATCACGGAGCCGGCGCACAGGCGCTTGGAAGCTACATAGAAAGCCTTTCCTTAATATTTAAGGCCAAGACCGACAAGCTTAACTTAAGTCAATTGCCCAACCTGAAAGAGTCCGAGACAATCCTTGATAGCACCAAAAAACGGGCGGCTGATGCACGCCATGTTCTTGATAACGCCCGTGCCAAACTCAGCGGACCGGACGAAGAACTTGGTAGACTTAAAATCGAACTAGGCACATCCAACGAACGTTACGAAAGTGTAAAGAAAGATATTCATCGTCTTCAGGGTAAGCTCAGGGAAGCGGAAGAGCAGCGTTCTGACAACCAGCTTCAGACAAATATCAAGACATCCAGAACTCTGCTTTCTGAGCAGGAAGAAATCCTCACAGAGCTTGGCGCCAAACGTGAGGATGATTCGCTTGAGCGCCTACAGGTCCGCATAGACCGCCTTGAAAAGGCCATCTCGGACAGGCGCGAAAAACGCAGCAATCTAGAGGTTGAGATAGGAAGGCTAAAATCGCACATTGAAGTTTCCGAAGGCACCGGGCTTGACGAAGCAATTCAGCAGAAAAACCGCGAACTTGAGCTTTGCCAAGAAGAGATCAGACGTTCCAAGCGCGAAGTAGATGTCCTTACCCTGTTACTTTCAGCATTACGCGACGCAGAGCGGGAAGCCAAGGAGCGCTATATGTCACCCGTGGTAAATCGACTCAGGCCATATCTGCAATATCTGTTTCCTGGAGCGGACATTACCATAGATGAAAATCTTGAAATCACCGGCGTGCTTCGGGAAAGAGGATACGAGGAACCCTTCCATCATCTGAGCATGGGAACTCAAGAGCAAATCGCCGTATTAGTCCGCCTAGCGTTTGCAGAAATGCTAGTCGAGCAAGGACAGCCAGCAACCGTAGTACTTGATGACGCTCTTGTGTTCTCAGATGATCACAGAATGAAGAACATGTTTGATATTCTTAATATCTCGGCCAAGAATATACAGGTTCTGATTTTTACCTGCCGGGAGCAACTCTTCGAAGGGATCGGCGGCCATCGTCTTTCAATGGAAACTGAGAACTCAGAGGAACTTATGTCAGCGTAACCACTAACACAGATAGATAAATATAGAGAATGAAAATCGAATCGGTACGTATTGAAAACTTGCGGTCTTTTGCTGATGTAACCGTACCGTTTAACGACTATACTTGCTTAGTAGGTCCAAACGGCGCGGGTAAATCGACCATCTTATGCGCCCTCAATATATTTTTCCGTGAATCCGAAAATGCCGCTACAGACTTGATTCAGTTAGATATTGAGGATTTCCACGGGAAAAAGACTGAAAACCCCATTCAGATCACCGTTACTTTTACTGATCTAAGCAGGGAAGCCCAGCAAGATTTTGCTGATTACTTTCGTCAAGGGAGACTAGTTGTCTCAGCAGTTGCCACATTTGACGAAAATACTGGCAAAGCCGATGTGAAACAATACGGGCAACGCCTCGGCATAAAAGATTTCGCCGAGTTCTTTGCCGCTCTTGATGATAGAAAGAAAGTCTCCGAGCTTAAAGAAATCTATATAGAAATAAGAAACCAGTATCCCGACTTACCACAACCGGGCACTAAAGATTCCATGATAGAGTCCCTACGAAATTACGAATCCGAGCATCGAGACCAGTGTGAACTTATTCCTAGTGAAGATCAATTTTATGGATTTTCAAAGGGGCAAGACCGCCTAGCCAAGCATGTACAGTGGGTCTATATTCCTGCAGTAAAAGACGCGACAAACGAGCAGATTGAAGCACGCAATTCGGCTTTGGGTAAGTTGCTAGGGCGTGCAGTCCGTTCGAAAACCAATTTTGATGAGACTATCGATGAACTGCGCAAGGAGACACAAAGCAAGTATCAAGACCTACTTGAGAAAAACCAGAATGCTCTCGAAGATATATCACAAGAGTTGCAAGGACGCCTAGTTGAATGGGCTCATCCGGATGCTACATTACATTTGCACTGGAAGCAGGATCAGGACAGGTCAGTACGTATAGAGCAACCCTGGGCTCATATCATAGCAGGTGAAGGAGGATTTGAGGGTGAGCTTGCACGTTTCGGTCACGGTTTCCAACGCTCCTATCTGTTCGCTCTTTTACAACAACTAGCGGAAAACGAAAATCCCGACGGTTCTACACTGATTCTTGCCTGCGAAGAGCCCGAACTTTACCAACATCCCCCACAAGTTCGACATCTAGCTAATATTCTCCTGAAGCTAAGCAGAACTACCTCCCAAGTCATAGTTACCACTCACAATCCGCTGTTCGTTTCTGGCAAAGGATTTGAAAGCGTACGAATGATCCGTAAAAATCCGAGCGGTTCTAGTTCATCAATTTCACATATATCTTATGATCAGATCGCCGGAGCCATTACTAAAGCTACTGGCAATAAACCCTTCAAGCCTAAAGGTGCGCTTGCAAAAATCCACCAAATATTTCAATCGGGTATTAATGAAATGTTCTTCACGCACCGGCTCATCCTAGTTGAAGGGCTTGAAGATGTGGCTTACATCCTGACTTACCTTGAACTGCTCGGAAAATTCGATGATTACCGACGCATGGGCGCTCATATAGTACCGGTAAATGGCAAGAGCCGAATGCTGTTACCTCTGATTGTAGCAAAACATATGAACATTCCCACTTATGTTGTCTTTGACGCCGATTCTGATAAGAAAGAACAACACACCAACCACGAGAAAGACAACAAAGCCATCCTTTCCTTGTTAGGCAAACCTGAACAAGATCCCATGCCAAGCAAGACAATCTGGGGACCTGGGTTCACCATGTGGAATTCCGATATAGGTTCCATAGTTAAAGACGACATTGGTAAAGACGAATGGGCACTTTTCCAAAACCAAGCTGACAAGATGTACGGACATGTGGGAGGTCTCAAGAAAAATAGTCTACATATAGGAGCAAGCTTAGCCCTCGCTTGGGATGCGAAAAAACAGTCAACTAAGCTAAGGAGGCTCTGCAGAGAAATTCTGAAACCGGGAAACAGGGTGCCTTTTCTATAAAATGAATGGTTTAAAAATGGAAGGACCGCACTTAAGAAGACAAAAGCTGGATTAACACTGGTATCTTCTTCCCTTGTTTATTTCTAAACCTTTTTATATGTGTAAGTTCCTTTAATGTTTCTAATGAAAAATCTTCCGTGAGAATCTGCTGACATCAATCCGTCATATACTCTTTTTGGAACATTGAAATATTGATATACACCACCATTATGAAATTCTATTTCTAATGTTTCGCTTTCGCCTTCATAACCTATAGATGAAATATTTGACGACGAGACTGATTCTCTTTTCACTTCTTCCTCCTCTGACTCCATTGAAATACACTTAATTGACAGTCTACCAAATTAAATACTTTCCAAAACTGATTGTTAATAATTCTCAATACTTGATCTTCCATATGTTATCAACGGCCCCCCAATGTCCTAAGCAACCTTCTCTATGTTACTCCCACCAAACAGAAACGCCCTGAACAAACGCCCTTCTCTGGCGCGTTTCAACGACAATCCCGCCACCCTTTGAATAGACGCGACGAATGGGATTCTTTGATATAATGCTCCCAAGGTACTTTCCATCTTCATGAAACCATCGCAGGCGCTTTTTTTCAAGTAATCCAAAACCCGTCTGTGCAACAATAAGGTCACCGCCGTCAAAAGTGTCAACGAGTGCGTGCAGTGCGTCGTCACGCAACACGTAGAGCCTAGTTCCCGTCAGCAAATAGAGATAATTCCCGGTGTCCACTATCCTGTGTGGCACGCTGCCAATATCATATACCCGAACGCCTTCTCCCTTCTCATTGACCAGAACGACGCGACCAGAGTAACTGGCAATGTAAGATGCATCTGAGTTCGCCGCAAAACCTGCAGCGTAAATCCAATCGGAGGCATAAGCTTCGTCAGTCGACATGCCAAAACTTAAGGTGACTGTTTCACCGTCAACCTCAAATTCCATACTTTCCATCTCACTAACGAAAGTAGCACCGGTATATTCTGGGAGAGATATAGCATCAACTCCAGTAAGCACTTCTGCTGCCGCATTAAGCGCCTTCATCCTGTCATGGGCTTTCGGGTCTTCCGGATTGAGGTCGGGATGCATCTGCCTAGCGAGCTCGTGATAGCGTGACTTTAAATTCTCCGGTATAAGCGGAAGTGAAAGACCCATGAGAGAAAGCGCTTGGCTCACCTCGTCGCTCGTTCCGAATTCACCGCTAGGCGTAGCGACCCGCGTCCAACCTTCCTGCAAGGGCATTTTCACACCCCAGAGACTCTTGCCCTCCATATCTACGCACCATGCCTCATCCACGGCGGTAAAAAGATAACGGTTTGCGTTTCGCGATAATGCGACGCAACGAATATGGTTTTTGAGTTGATCTTCCTGAATTTTGAATCTTTTTATTAGAGGAAGAATCTCAGGGGCTTGGGTCAGTGTGGTTTCCAGAACCAGTTCAAGGTTGTTATCGTATGCGTGGACAATACAGTCCTTCGACATCGCTATCAAACCGTGTCCCAAGGAATGAACACCGATGCGATAAACTCCGTGTTGGAGTCCTTTCTTTGCAACTAGTTTCCCATTTCTGTCGTAACGCAGTGCGGCCGCTTCGATCTGACCAAGACCGTCGGCATTACCTAGGTCATCTATTATAAAGAGCCCTGAATCTGTCGGATGCATCTGACGGAAGGCTGTATCCGGACGTTCTTGCAACGGTATTTTCTCGATCGCCACAATGCTCCAGTCAGCATCATGAACTTCAAAGTAATTTTGCGGTTCTGGAATCTCTTTTTGTTCGCGACCGGATTGCGCCTCCCACCGCATTGGCGCTCGGGGCAAGGGCACATAATCGAGCGAGGAAATATCAATTTCATTTAGCCTCGGTGGGTTTTGGTGCGTACGATGCGACCCAACAACGCGTTTTGGAGGGGGTGTTGGAACATCAGGTGAATCAGAAGGCAATAAATTATATGCACGCCCGGTCTTAACGCGCACGATTTTACCAGCCTTATCGAGATAGGAAATGAGATTTGCTACTCGGTGGCCATCAGTTTCCCCAACTAGTCCTTTGACTTCGGTCTGCAGACAGTTCGGGTGTTTTTTAACCGCATCAAGAATTGCCTGAAACAGATGCAGGTCGCGCTGATGTCGCTCAACCTTCTCTATCCATGGCGAAAGTTCAGGTGCAGAAGCAACTATCTCTCGCATTCGAACAAGTCCCTCATTATCATTGAGCAAGGCAAGTATTGTTCCACCTTGCTGTAAAGCCGGAATAGAAGAGATTTCAAAGGATCCGTATTCGGCACAGGTTTCCTTTACAAAGCCAAGGACGTATTCTAGGTTTTCACGGACAAGTCGACTTGCCTTTTCGTAGTTTTGTTTTGAAATCGATTCTTGCATCTTTTCCATGGTTCTGAAGTAAACATCGCTCACGGAATTTTTGTCCGACCACAATTCTTGCTCAACAATCAAGTCGTCAGTACTCTTTTCTCGAACTGGTTTATCAGAGGTTTTATTTCCGAATAATCGTTTTATTAAATCTGACATTAATCCTTTCGTTTCTCCTTACTTAGTCTATTGTTATGCCGAATCTTATGTAAACTAAACACCGTCCACACTTATTATGTTCAAATTCAATCTACTCAATCACACTGGGGTTCACTTCTAGTTTAGGACTACAGGTTATGTCAAGTTATTCTAGTGGCAAGGTGAGAGGGTAGCCAACCTACAACTACTTGCCCATTCTCGTCGTCCCAAAAGAAATATAGACGAAAACACCGCCTTGGGTCACGACTATTCCCTTTATTTTTCAGATGCCTATCGAGAAATCTGGTTTCACCTAGGTATTTAACATGATATGCATCTCCTTCTTCGCCCTTGCGTAACTTATCAATTGATGGAGCTTCCATTATTCCCAGCTTCTGACACTTTTTTTCGAATTTTTCCTTGAGATGATCTTCACCTTCCTGCCGTTGTCGCATTGGGACATAATAGTCGCGTAGAACTAATAACGCCTTGAAAATGAGCGACGGATCACTATATTGAGAACCTTTAGCGGCCCGAAATGCTCTATTGTGAACCTCAACAAAACCTGAAAGGTTTTCATTGCACCATTGCTCTAAGTCAGCTAGATTGTCCGGAATCTCCGGTTGCGTGAAGCGACCCGCATTCTTCAACTCTTCTTCCAAGGTCTCAACACGATGCCGTAGATGCAAGGACTGGGCTTTAAACTGTTGAGATTCTTCACGCGCTTGATCCCTTTCATTTTCAGCCATAACTATTAGTGCATCATCATCCTGTCTTTGTTTTTCGAATTCTTGCTCCTGTTCCCTGAGAGCCTTCTGCAATTCCGCAGTATATTCCTGCTCCTGAGCAAGCTGCTCTTTATAAGACAGCCTGGTATCGCTCTGAACGCGTTGGAGTAATTTCTCATTAATA
Source organism: Candidatus Dadabacteria bacterium (assembly GCA_026710625.1). Classification (GTDB taxonomy): domain Bacteria; phylum Desulfobacterota_D; class UBA1144; order Nemesobacterales; family Nemesobacteraceae; genus Nemesobacter. Next base: position 12,841 of record JAPOQQ010000122.1, read on the forward strand.
AGATGGCGAACTGTTGCAAACCTTGGGAGACGCTGTTCAATATCGCGGCCAGAGATCGACCGTCTTAATGCCTGTGAAACGAGAAATTTTTCATATGCTATTGGCCCTTTTTCTTCTCTTTTTTCCCACTCAGCAATTCTATTTGCTAGCACCAAGGGATGAGCAAACCGTGTTTCAACACTTGGATCAAAACCTGGTCGGTAGGTACGTACCGCTTGGCCATAAACCGAGAACTCTTCCCCTACTCGAGTGGAAAGTTGCCAGCTTGCTCTAGCTAAAATCACCACGTGGGCCACACCTGCTATTTTTTTTGCCACCCTTGAGGCCATATCTGTCATTTCATCTGGATTGGCAGAATCATTAGGAGTCGAAAACACGATGACTTCTGAATGCCTGTGCGGGTCGATAAGCAGTAAATAGAGTTTGTCAACTTCTTCATATGAATCTACAATCCAAGGCTTAACTGAGACCATATGTCCATCAAGGTATGCATCTTGAACCGATATAATATCGCGGACGAATCTTGGTATTGACGGGTCGAAAGGTCTGTCTTCACCACCCGTTACGCAATGCAGTCGAGTACCGAAGAGAACTGATCCATCATTTATTTCGGCAATCGAGATCTCCGTTGTCCATACGCGCTGAGCAACTTCCCTGTCAGCGTCATCAAGACGGGCTGCCCAGTAACCCTCAATAGCGATTGCCTCCACGGGTTGTGCGCCGATCTCGTGAAGTGTAAAAGATTCTCCTTTCCATGCTTCTTCAGGCAGATGTTTGCCCGCACGGCGGTTAATCCATTCCAATATAACCCTACGCGTATCTTCGAATGCTGAAGCGTTAAGGTTTTTTGGAATCTTTAGTACAACTTGGCTGATTGGACGAACTAAGTGCATATTACGGCTAAAAATGAACACCTATTCCGAAGGAAAGTGAACACCTATTCCGAAGGAAAGTGAACACCTGTTCCGAAGGAAAGTGAACACCTGTTCCGAAGGAAAATGAACACCTGTTCCGAGGGAAAATGA
>JAPOQQ010000123.1 GCA_026710625.1 Candidatus Dadabacteria bacterium
CGCGAAGAACCCCGGGGACTCGTCTTCTATTGTTCTCAGCCTCTCCATGTGGTCAACGACGTGGAAAGGTTTTTCAAGATGGCCGTAGAGTATGGTGGCGTTTGTCGGGATGCCGAGTGTGTGAGCCAAGCGGTGGATTTCCTCCCACCTTGTCGCAACCGTCTTCGGGGCGCAGATCTTCTTTCTCACTTCTTCGTGCAGTATCTCCGCTCCCCCGCCCGTAAGGGCGTCAACGCCCGCGTCTTGAAGGGTGAGGAGCACATCCTTTAGGGAAAGGCCGCTTATCTCCGAGAACCAGTCTATCTCAACGGCGGTGAAAGCCTTTACGTGAATGCTCGGGAAGTGGCGCTTTATCATTTTCACTATGTCCAGGTAATGATCGAACTCCCAGTCGGGGTGAAGGCCGCCGACTATGTGAACCTCCCTCATCTCGTCGCTCAGCATGGAAAGCATCTGCTCGTCTGAGAGCTCGTAGGCGTTTGCGGACTTTTTCGTGGTTCCGAAAGCGCAGAACCGACACGATATGGCGCAAATATTCGAAGGATTTATGTGGCGGTTTACTACGAAATAGACCTTTTCCCCCGATTTCTTTCTCTTAACGTAATCAGCCATCATGCCGACGGTGTTAAGATCGGGGGAATCAAGTATCAAAAGCCCGTCTTCAAAGGAAAGCCTCCGGCCCTCGGCAACCTTCTCCATTACGGGGAGCAGGTTCTTGTCGGTGCAGAAGCTCTCGGTCAGTTCTAGTACTCGCTCCATTTCGTCTCGACTTTGTCCTTTATATCCTCTGACATCTCTATCACCGGGGGGTACCACTGCTTCACGGTGGCGTCAATTCCCATCCTGCCGTCATAAACGACCGCGGAACCCCGAAGTTCCGTATGTTCGAACAGAACATCCAGATAAGGATCGAATCTAGTAAAGATACCCCAGATAAGCTCCGTGTCATCATTTAGGTCTATATCCGGGCTCACGACTGCAATTATACGCACCTCTTCAAGGCCAGGAGTCTCAAACAGCTTGCGTATCATCTCCTTGGGGTCGGTCCGGGATTCATCTATCCGGACGACGCAGAAGCCTCCCGAAAGAAGTCTGAATCCCGTTATCTCCGGGTGTTTTTCCCTGGGATCGGGGACCTCCCTGGCGTAGGTTTTCCTCTCAGGGGTGTTTTTCCTTACGGCGTTTATTCCCATTTTGCTTCCGACGTTAAACTTGTTGCTCGTGAAATCAAGGGTGTCGAGGGGCGCCCACTGTATCATGAGGAAATCCTCCCTAGGATCGAAATTCTCCCCTATCTCGTGGAGCACCGCGGAGAAATCCCTCGGGTTAACGTCGCTTGAAACGCAGACCATGCATTTGGTTAGAAGAAGCTGCCCCGTTCCCCAGAGCGCGAGCATGGCTTTTATCCCGCCCTTGGGATAGCGCTCGTCGACGGAAACCGCAAGCAGGTTATGAAACCCTGCCTCGGGATACGCCCACATATCCTTTACCTCGGGCTGTATTATCCTTATGAGCGGGGAGAACATCTCGCCGGCGGCAATCCCGAGATAGACATCCTCCTGCGGGGGCTTGCCGACCACGATGGAAGGATACACGGGGGTTTTTCTGTGGGTTATTTCGCTCAGGTTAAAAACGGGGAAATCGGCCTCCATCGAATAGTGACCGAAATGATCGCCGAAGGGCCCTTCCTGCCTCAGCACGCCCCTTGGAACGGAACCTTCGAGTATGAATTCCGCGTCTGCCGGAACGTGAAGCGAAATGCTCTTGCCCTTTACCATCGGCATTGGGCTTCCGCGAAGGTAGCTCGCAAACGCAAGCTCATCCATGCCGTCCGGGAGAGGAGCGACCGCGGAGAAGATCATTCTGGGGTCTCCACCGAGGATTACCGCGGCTTCGAGGTCCCTTCCCAGTTTCTTTGCCTCGTGGTAGTGCGCGGCTCCTCCCTTGTGCGCGTGCCAGTGCATCCCGGTAGTTCTGCGGTCAAAGACCTGAAGCCTGTAGACCCCGAGGTTCCTCGAGCCCGTAGCCGGATCCCTCGTCAGCACTAGGCCGAACGTAACGAACTTTCCCCCGTCGCGCGGCCAGCATTTCATCACGGGAAGCCTCGAGAGATCGGGTTCGGTTTCAACCTGCTGAACATCACCGCGTCCAACAGTCTTGGTTCTCATGGAAAGCAGGCCCTTGGCTTTCGGAAGCACGGAAAAAATACCCTGTATCGTCGGAGGATTAACCTTGCGGAATATCTCGACCAGTTCCTCGCCGACCGAAGCGGGTTTTCTGCCGAGGGCAAGCTCGACTCTCTGCTCCGTGCCGAAGAGGTTTATCACCAGGGGAAAGTCCGATCCCTCGACGTTTTCAAACAGAAGAGCGGGACCACCTTCCCTCACAGTCCGCGACGCTATCTCCGTTATCTCAAGCTCGGGGGAAACCTCGGTTTTTATTCTCTTGAGATCGCCTATGCTTTCAAGATGGCTTATAAAGCTTTCTAGATTGGAAAAACCTTTTGGGGGCATGGGAAAAGACTACTCCAGTTCGTCCCTTTTCCATCCCCTGCCGGTGTCGACGCCGACAAGGCCTAAAAGCTTGTCAACATAACCGCTTACCACGTCGGAGATTGATTCAGCACCCATGTAGTCAGTCGGAGAGATTGGCGCGATCACGACTCCCTCGCGGGAGAGCTTAAGGGCGTTTTCAAGGGCGATCGTGCCAAGCGGAGTTTCGCGCAGGGCGATTATGAGCCTTCTTTTCTCCTTGAGCGCCACGGCGGCTATTCTCGTTATCAGGGTATCGGCTATGCCGTTTGCGATTTTCGCCAGGGTGGAGACCGAACAGGGCACTATTACCATGGAGTCGAAATGGTTGCTTCCCGAAGAGAACGGGGACGCGAGGTCTGAATCGTTGTAAATATCGGTTACCCAGGGACGCATTTCCTCAACCTTGAGGCCGAGTTCTTCGTGAAGGACCCTCTTTCCCCACTTGCTTGCCACCAGGTATTTCTCGTCGGGGCATCTTCTGAGGAAATCAACGCCGTAAGCGACTCCGGAAGCTCCAGTAATTCCGACTATGGTTCTCATGATCAGGGTAAGTATATACCCGCGAGGGTGAAAAACAAAACCGCAAAACCTATCAGGATGTTGGTTCTGAAAAAAGCGGAATCAACCTGCCCGAAGCTTCCATGCTCAAGGTAAAGCAGGTAGCCGCAGAGCAAAAGCGGCAAAAGCGCGAAGAAGGTCTGGAACGAAAGAATATAGAGAAACACGAGGAACACGAACGAAAGCAGGTGTGAAATCCTTGAGACAAGCAGCGCTCTCTGCCTGCCGAAGCGCGCGACGAGAGAGAAAACTCCTCGTCGGCGGTCAAACTCCTCGTCGGCTGTGGCGTATATTATGTCAAAGCCTGAAATCCAGAGGAAAGTAAAAACCGAGAGCACGACTGCCGGAAGCATCTCCTCAAAAGAACACCTCACGGCAAGCCATCCGCCGAGCGGGCCGAGCGCAAGGGAGAGTCCCACGCCGAAATGACAGAGGCTAGTAAATCTCTTCATTAGCGGATAGACGGTAAACGCCACAAGCGGAAGCGGGGAGAGAAGGAATACAAGCGGACATATAAGATAGGCGGAGACAAAGTAAAGCAGGGCCCCCGCGGCCGCCACGGCCACGGCTTCACCCATGCTCATCTTGCCCGAGGGAAGCTCTCTCCGCGTGGTTCTCGGGTTCTCCCTGTCTATTTTCCGGTCAAAAATCCTGTTAAGCGCAAGCGCAGCGGTCCTCGCCCCCGTTCCCGCGAGCACTATCAGCACGAAAAGCCGCGCGCTGAAAATCCCGCCGGCGGCAAGGAAAGCTCCCGCGAAAATGACTGGAAGGGAAAAAAAGGTGTGCTCTATTCTCAGGAATCCCGAGAGATTTTTTAAAAAAGTCATTTCGGATACAGAATTCTACCGGATGTTTCGTTTACGCGGACGGCCTTTTGGGCTGATAGTCACCCCAGAGAATATGCCCGCAACCTACTTTGCCTGTCATCTAAAATAACAGTAATCTTCTCAAACACACCGGAAATTTCAATGAAAATCAACGTTTTGGGTCCGGACACAAATGATGGAAACATGTGAAGCGCTCATCTTAAGAAAATCGAGCTACGGGGAAGCCGATCTTCTGGTAACCCTTTTCTCAAGGGAACTCGGGAAATTCAGGGCGCTTGCCAAAAACGCGAAAAAAAGCCAAAAACGCTTCGGAGGACGTCTCGATTTCTTTAACCGCCTGACAATCGAAGTAACCCTGAACAAGGGAAGATTCAACCTCGTCGGGGACGTGACGCTTAAGGAAAGCTACAGGGAGATAACGGAATCGGTTGACTCTTTCGTCGCGGCAACCCGAGTTCTCGAGCTCCTTGATTTCCTCACCC
>JAPOQQ010000124.1 GCA_026710625.1 Candidatus Dadabacteria bacterium
CACTCCCTGTCTTCTGGTTTTATGGCCCCTTAATTGCAAAAGGTATTGAGAAGAAAATTGTCCAAACATGGAGGAGTTGGTTATGAATATCGCAGATTTTTTAAGGAAACCCTTCGGATGCAGCCGTGTGCTGTTTCTTTCGGTTTTTGCTTTTGTTGTTCTGGGGGGCTATTCGGCTTTTGCGTCGGAAGGTGCAGCGCATTCCGTTTTCGTGGCGAACAACGTATGGATGCTGCTTGCGACTTTTCTAGTCTTTATAATGCATCTCGGATTTGCTAGTCTTGAGACCGGACTTACCAGATCGAAGAACACGGTAAACATACTGTTTAAAAACACGTTTATCATCTCGGCGGGTATTCTCACATACGCCCTTATGGGTTTTAACCTTATGTACCCGGGGGATTTCATAGGTGGTGGCATCTTCGGGTTTGCCGGTTTTGGTATTTCAGCGCCGGCTGGAGCTGAAGGGCTCATAGAGTATGCAGATGGTGGCTACACTTACTACACCGATTTTATATTTCAGGCAATGTTTGCCGCAACGGCGGCCACGATTGTTTCCGGAGCTGTTGCCGAACGTATAAAGCTTTCAAGCTTTCTTATTTTCGCGACCATATTCGTCGCCATCGTGTATCCCATAGCTGGGTCCTGGAAGTGGGGCGGCGGATGGCTTGATCAGATGGGTTTTTACGATTTCGCCGGTTCCACGCTCGTTCACAGCGTAGGGGGATGGGGAGGACTTGTCGGGGCCTATCTTCTCGGCCCGCGTATAGGGAAATATCTCGCCTCGGGAGCGATGAGACCGATTCCCGGTCATTCGCTACCTCTTCTTGCCATCGGCGTGTTCCTGCTCTGGATGGGGTGGTTCGGTTTTAACGGCGGTTCGGTGCTGAGTGCAGATCCGGAGTTGATTTCGCTTGTTATAGTGACGACTTCGCTTGCGGCGGCGGCCGGCGCTTTGGGAGCGGCCTTCACGTCGTGGGGAACTTTTAAGTACCCAGATCTCTCCATGGCGTTAAACGGCGTGCTGGCGGGTCTTGTGGGAATCACCGCCGGAGCCGACGTGGTTAGTCCCGGAGAGGCGGTCATCATAGGACTTGTGGCCGGAATAATAGTGGTTTTCGCGGTCAGTTTCTTCGACAAGATAAGGATAGACGATCCGGTGGGAGCGATTTCCGTTCACTTGGTCTGCGGTATATGGGGAACGCTTGCCGTGGGAATTTTCGGAGGACCCGATTTCAGCTTTATGGTCCAGCTTATCGGAGTTCTGGCATACGGTGCCTTCACGGTTGTCTGCGCCTTCATCATCTTCTACGCCATAAAGATGGTTATGGGTATAAGGGTGAGCGAGGAAGAAGAGAGAAGAGGACTAGACATAACCGAGCATGGAATGGAGTCCTATCCGGATTTCCAGGCCGCATCGGAGATTTAATAGCGTGAGAACAGGGAAAGAAAGAAAATAACAACTCTTACAGGAGGAGAAAAATGAGAAGTATAGTTTCTAAACTTTCGTTGATGATGATCGCGGCGGCTTTGCTGCTCGGGACCCAGTTTGGGACCCCGAGGGCAAACGCCCTCGATCTCGGAAACCTCGAGTCGATCGGACTCGGCTTTTCGCTTGACACGACCTATCAGTACGTTTCGAACGGGGAAGTCGGAGAGGGTATCGCCCAGAGGGGGCTTTATCCCGAACACAACGATTTCTCGATAGACGCCTTTACCCTTTCACTTGAAAAGGTTCCGACCGTCGGAGAGGGAGTAATGGACTTGGTGGGTTTCAGGGCTGATGTTCTTTTCGGCGAGCAGTCTGAACGCCTCGGCTTCGGTTTTAACAGCGACGGCGACGGCGCGGTAAGTCCTTACCAGGCTTACATAAACGTGCTTGTCCCATCGGGCGCTGGCGGTCTTAACATCTACGCCGGTCAGTTCACCACGCTTGCGGGCTGGGAACTTATAGAGGCCAAGGACAACACCAACATAACGAGATCCCTGCTTTTTTACAGGATTCCGTTTGCGCACAGCGGTGTTCGGGCCACCTTCAGTGCCGGATCACTTGATTTCGCTCTCGGCTTAAGCAACGATTGGGACGCAGTTGATGATGTGGATGACGGAAAGACGTTTGAATCGCAGATTGCGCTTAATTTTGCGAACGACGGCTGGCTCGGTGTTACCGGATACTTTGGCGATATTGATGGTGATACCAGGACCCTTGTCACGGTTGTTGGTACCATGACCCTCATGGAGAAGGTCACCTTGATAGCCGATTTCGAGTACACGTCGCATGACGCGGGGGGGGACCGCTGGGGTTTTGCCGGTTACGCGATAGTAAGTCTTGCGGACTCCATGTCACTCGCTCTCAGGGGTGAGTACGTCGATGAGTCGGAAAGAGTCGATACTCCGGACCTTGAGCTTTACGAGTTCACCTCGACTCTCATATTGACTCCTTTCGAGTCCGTGGGGAATTTCGAGACGAGGCTTGAGTACAGGTACGACAATGCGGACGGTGACGACGCTTATTTTGCCGGCGAAGAGGATCAGCACGGATTTGCCGTACAGCTTCTTTACTGGCTTGACGTATAGATAGAGGAAACCAAACACAACGCAGAAGAAAAAAAACCATCTCTCCATACCTCTTTTTTCTGTGTTCAGTGGGGCCTCGGTTCTTTAGAAAAGAGCCGGGGCCCTTTTGTTTATGAACGAAGCAGTCTCGTTCCTTGAAACAAAATATTTTCTTCGGGTAGAATTAAAGCCCGTTTGTTTCTGCCCGGATAGCTCAGTTGGTAGAGCAGAGGACTGAAAATCCTCGTGTCGGTGGTTCGATTCCGCCTCCGGGCACACCATTTCTGCAGTGTTCTTGCGGGGAGAACGGAATTCTTACGTCTCTCCGCTTAAGCGAGGGAGTTTATGCTGAAGACCACTAATCAGACAGCGGGTGTACTAGTCACTGTCGCGGCTCTTGCGGCTTGCGCTTTTATCCTGTCATGTTCTTCCGAGGCCCAGACGAACCCGTGTCCGGACGGCACCGAGCCTTATACCGAATACAGACTTTTTTTCGGGCGTGGAAATGCGGATAATCGTCAAGTCGTGAATGATCAGCAGTGGAACGAATTTCTCGAAGACACCATAACTGTTGAGTTCCCAGACGGTCTTACCGTTCTGGATGCCTATGGACAGTACACGGATGCCTCCGGAAATCTGATAAAAGAGGACACCAAGGTACTTATAATTCTTGTTCCGCTAAATGCCGATGCTGCTCCCGGAATAGACAGGATTATTGAAGGATACAAAAGCAGGTTTGCTCAGCAGGGCGTCCTGCGCGAGGTCAATCCCACCTGCGCATCGTTCTGACTTTTTTACCTTATGGCTTTACCACTTATCTTCTTTCCTTTGTTTTAACTTCCGTATCCTAAGGTTGGTCGGGACTGGCGATTCCGGGGGAAATCGTCGGCGCGTTCCGCCTGAATCGGGCAATATGGCTTTGGGATTGTCGGAATACGGGCCGGCATCGTCTTGGTTCCGGAAACCGCAACCCCGAAAATCGCTACAGCGCAAACGCCACGGCTTAACTGAGATTTGACAGCGCGCATTCATCTTTGTTAAACTAACCTTACATACCTAGACCGACCGTATGTTCCTAATACG
>JAPOQQ010000125.1 GCA_026710625.1 Candidatus Dadabacteria bacterium
AAGCCCCGCACCGACGCCAAGGTGTGGGCCTTTATCGGGGACGGGGAAACGGACGAGCCCGAGACCCTTGGAGCCATTACCCTCGCGTCGAGGGAAAGACTCGACAACCTCATATTCGTGATCAACTGCAACCTCCAGCGCCTTGACGGCCCCGTGAGGGGAAACGGCAAGATAATACAGGAGCTCGAAAGAATATTCAGGGGGGCGGGGTGGAACGTGATAAAGGTTGTCTGGGGAGGAACCTGGGATCCGATTCTGGCCCAGGATAAAGACGGCTTCCTGGTGGAGAGGATGGAAGCGGCCCTTGACGGGGATTACCAGAGGTACACCATATCTCCGGGGAAGTACATAAGGGAGCATTTCTTCGGCACCCGCCCTGAAATCCTTGAGATGGTCGAGGGGCACTCAGACGAGCAGCTTCAGAAACTCGCAAGAGGAGGCCATGATTCAGAAAAGGTCTACGCCGCCTACAAGGCCGCGGTTGAGAACACAGGTTCTCCCACCGTGATTCTCGCAAAGACCATAAAAGGCTACGGCCTGGGGGAAGCGGGGGAGGGCAAGAACATAACCCACCAGCAGAAAAAACTTAACGAAGAGGAGCTGAAGCGCTTCCGCTCCCGCTTCTACATACCGCTTACGGACCAGGAAGTGAGAAGAGCCCCCTTCTACAGGCCCGCTCCCGACAGCCCCGAGATGAAGTATCTGCGCGAAAGAAGGGAGGCCCTCGGGGGAACAATCCCGAAGCGTATCGTGCGCGCCAGGCCCCTTGAGAAGATCCCGGAGAAAGTTTTTGAAGAGTTCAAAAAGGCATCGGGATCCAAGAGAAAAGTGGCCACCACCATGGTGATAGTCCATATGCTCTCAAGACTCATGCGCGACAGGGATATAGGAGATCTGGTAGTCCCCATAGTCCCGGACGAGGCAAGAACTTTCGGGATGGAGGCGCTTTTCAGGCAGGTGGGCATCTACTCAAGCGTGGGACAGCTCTACGAACCCGTTGACGCGGACACCTTGCTTTACTACAAGGAGGCAAAGGACGGACAGATTCTCGAAGAAGGCATAACCGAGGCGGGCAGCATGTCTTCCTTCATAGCGGCCAGCACGGCCTACTCGACCCACGGCATAAACACCATCCCCTTTTTCATTTACTACTCCATGTTCGGCTTTCAGAGGATAGGGGACCTTATCTGGGCCGCGGCCGATATGAAATGCAGGGGCTTCATGGTGGGAGGCACCGCGGGGCGGACCACCCTTGCGGGCGAAGGCCTTCAGCACCAGGACGGAAACAGCCATCATTTCGCCTACGCGTATCCCAACCTGCGGGCCTACGACCCGGCTTTTTCCTACGAGATAGCGGTGATAGTGAGGGACGGAATAAAAAGGATGTACCAGGACGGGGAGGAGATATTCTACTACATAACGGTGATGAACGAGCGCTACGTGCAGCCCGCCATGCCTGAGGGGGTAGAGGAAGGTATAATAAAAGGGATGTACAGGTTCGCCCCTTCGCAGATCGAGGACTCGGGAAAAAAGGTCCATCTTTTCGGAAGCGGGGCCATAATGAACGAGGTTCTCTGGGCAAAGGAAGTGCTTGAGACCGCCTACGGCGTCCCGACCGACGTCTGGAGCGTAACAAGCTACAAGGCGCTTTACGATGACGCAAAGGAGACGGAGCGGTGGAACCGCCTGAATCCCGGGGAGAAGAGAAGAAAAAACTACGTCTCGGAGTGCATGGAAGGGGAAGACGGGGTATTTATCGCAGCGACCGATTACTTAAAAAGCCTTCCCGATTCGATTTCCGCCCACTTCCCAAAGCCCCTTGTTTCCCTGGGAACTGACGGGTTCGGAAGAAGCGACACCCGCGAGGCGCTTCGCGACTTTTTCGAGGTCGACTACCGCCACATCGCGATTGCAGCCCTTTACGAGCTTTGCAGGGAAGGCAGGATCGATGAAGAAACCGTCAATGAGGCTATAAGCGAATTTGGAATTGACCGGGGAAAGCCAAGCCCTTCGGTCTCGTGACGAGGAACACAAATTGATAGAATTCAGGCTTCCCGAACTTGGAGAAGGAATTGAATCCGGGCAGGTGATAGAGGTTCTCGTCTCGCCCGGAGACAGGGTCACGCTCGAGCAGCCCCTGCTTGAAGTGGAAACGGACAAGGCCGCGGTTGAGATCCCTTCCCCCGCCGACGGAACGGTTGTCGACGTCCTGGTAAGCGCCGGGGACACCGTGGCGATAAACGAGGTCCTTGTAAGGATAAACGGCGACTCAGAGGGGAAAGAACCTGCATCGAAAGAACCCGACGCTTCGGCAACGGTTAAAGAGGCAGAAGAGAAAAGCCCCGCCGCAGCTGAAGAACCTGCTCCAGAGACAAAACCAGCAAAAGAAGAAAAAAAGCCTTCTCCACCGAGAGCCCCGCGCGCAGACGGCGCAGCGCCGTCTGGCCCCCTTAAAGTGGCCGCGGCGCCTTCTGTCAGGCGTCTTGCGAGGGAGCTTGGCGTTGAGCTCGGTTCCGTTTCTGGATCTGGTCCCCGGGGGAGAATCCTTGAAAAAGACGTAAAGGCCCACGCAAAGGCCATAATAAGGTCCGCTTCCTCAGCCCAGGCGGCGGCGCCTGCAGAACCCGAGCTTCCCGATTTTTCAAGATGGGGAAAGACGGTTACAGAGAGTTTCTCGACCGTGAGAAAGCTTACGGCCGAGCGCCTCACCCAGGCGTGGACGGCCCCGCACGTAACGCAGTTTGACAAGGCGGATGCCACCCGGCTAGAGGAGCTTAGAAAACTCAACAAGGAGAGGGTGGCCGAAGCCGGTGGGAACCTGACCGTAACCGCGATCCTGGTAAAAGCCCTTTCCCGGGCGCTTTCTGAGTTTCCGAAGTTCAATTCAAGCATACATATGGGCAGCCGCACGATCGTTTACAAAAAATACGTAAACATAGGGGTTGCGGTGGATACGGAAAGGGGGCTTCTTGTCCCGGTGATAAGGGATGTCGACAAAAAAGACGTAACGCAGATATCTGTTGAGTTAACCGATATCTCTTCCCGGGCAAGGGAGAAGAGGCTCTCCGCCGACAGGTTGCAGGGGGGAAGCTTCACCATAACCAACCTGGGGGGAATAGGGGGGACCTTCTTCACCCCGATTCTCAATCCGCCCGAGGTGGCCATACTGGGAGTATCGAGATCCTCCTTTGAGCCCGCGTATGTAGACGGGGAGTTCGTACCGAGATTCATGCTTCCGCTTTCGCTTTCCTACGATCACAGGATTATAGACGGGGCCGAGGCGGCCAGGTTTTTGAGATGGCTCTGCGAGATGCTCGAGAGCTCTCCCGAGAGCATATTTGAAGGGGCGGTGTAGCAGGCGATGGAGAGAATAACGACTGAAGTGGCGGTAATAGGGGCGGGCCCGGGAGGGGATCCCGCAGCGTTTGCCCTCGCCGACAAGGGAAAGAAAGTCACGCTTATAGATCCTGAGCTTAACCCCGGAGGGGTCTGTCTCTACAGGGGGTGCATACCTTCAAAGGCCCTTCTTCACGCGGCGAAAGTGGCCGAGGAGGCAAGGGACGCCGTGGATTTCGGTCTCAGCTACGGGGAACCGCAGATAGACCCCAAGAAGCTTTTTTCGTGGAAAGACGAGGTGGTCTCCAAGCTTACGGGCGGGCTTCGCACGCTTGTTAAGGCAAGAAAGGTAAATTACGTGCGGGGAAGGGCGGCTTTTACCTCCTCAAGTACTCTCCGCGTCGTAACGGCTTCTGGCGAGGAAAAGGAAGTTCTGTTTGAGAATGCCATTATTTCCACGGGTTCTGTTTCGAGGAGAATCCCGGGAGTGGATTTCGGCTCCCCGAACGTGGTTGATTCCGACGGCGCTCTCTCCATGGGGGAGATTCCGAAGAGCCTGCTTGTTGTGGGCGGGGGATACATAGGCCTTGAGCTTGGAACTTTCTTCTCTTCTCTGGGTACCGAGGTCACGGTAGTCGAGATGCTCCCCGGGATCGTACAGGGGGTTGACAGGGACCTTGCGGCGGTGCTTAAAAAGAGGCTCGATCAGAAATTCCGCTCCATAATGCTTAAAACAAAGCTGGTTTCTATAAGTGAGTTAGATAACGAAGTTCAAGTTTCATTTGAAGCCGACGGGGAAAACTTTCAGGAGAAGTACGAGAAGGTTCTGATCTCGGTCGGAAGGGTGCCGTACACAGAAGGCCTCGGCCTTGAGAACACCCGGGTCGGGATGGACGGGAAGGGCTTTATAGAGACGGACTCCCAGAGAAAAACGGCCGATCCGGCGATTTTTGCGATCGGGGATGTTGCCGGGGAACCCATGCTTGCCCACAAGGCGACGTATGAAGCCAAGATCGTGGCCGAGGTCATAACCGGAGCCAAAACCCAGTACGACCCAAGAGCCGTTCCGGCGGTCATATTTACCGATCCCGAAATCGCCTGGTGCGGGGTTACCGAAAGCGAGGCCAGGGAGTCGGGAATGGAAGTGGGTGTGTCTAAGTTTCCGTGGGCGGCCTCGGGCAGAGCCCTTACGCTTAACAGGACCGATGGTCTGACGAAGCTCATAACCCATAAGGGGACCGGGAGGGTTGTCGGCGTCGGAATTGTCGGACCGCAGGCGGGGGAGTTAATATCGGAATCCGTACTGGCCATTGAAATGGGTGCGACTGCGGAGGATATAGCTTTTTCAATACATCCTCATCCGACCCTCACCGAGACCATTATGGAAGCGGCAGAAGGCATATACGGAGCAAGCACTCACATTATGAAGAGACGTCCGAGAAAGGGGTCACGGTAGGTATGGCACAGAAAAGCGCCCCTACATTATCAATCTTGGAATGCAGGGAAGACAATCTGCACTTACTTTCCTATGACGGGGAAGTTCGCCTTCGCTCCTGCATATCTCCACGCTGATGTTTTTTTCATTCGTTTCTTTCTATTTTTCCTGCTCTAAAAACAATTTCGTTTCTTACCTCGGTTTCAATGTCTCCTAAAGAGACGCAATCCATCCACCAAGAGTTCTGTCCATAGTAATCCAACTTCTGCGAACGTGTGGTTATCAGCAATTCGGTTCGATTCTTTGATTTCTCGCGAACGAAAATTGTGATTTCCACAGTCTTATATGCTTCTGTTGCAAGAAAACCACTTTTCTGGCACTTAAAGTTCTTGGAATGAAGGTGATCGAGGGGTACTGTCAACCGCTCAGACCTTATAACTCCTGAGACCTTCTCTATAGTCTTTATCGGCCAGTTCTTCTCTGCGAATAGCTGAATAACTGCTTCCCACACTGTGTCATAGTCTGACTCTACTACCTCTTTGACCTGAGGAGTGGATGGAAGGACTACACGGCCAGCACAGCCTGCCAAAACAAGAACCATTAAAATCAAAACCATAATCTTTCTCATGGTTTACCTCCATTTATCTTTTTGAATGGGGTGCATATTACGGCTAAAAATGAACACCTATTCCGAAGGAAAGTGAACACCTATTCCGAAGGAAAGTGAACACCTGTTCCGAAGGAAAGTGAACACCTGTTCCGAAGGAAAATGAACACCTGTTCCGAGGGAAAATGAACA
>JAPOQQ010000126.1 GCA_026710625.1 Candidatus Dadabacteria bacterium
GCCCATTGCGGAGATTGCGGTAAGAAAGCAGATTGCCCCAGAAAGTCCGCTAAAATGGACAGAATGTTCGAGAAAAAAGACACAAACTCTGACGGCGCTATCTCAAAGGCCGAGTTTACGGCCCACGCGGAGAAAAAATTCGCCAAGATGGACGCTGACGGCAACGGCAGTCTTACAAAGGAAGAAGTAAAGAACTACTGGGCCGCCAAAAAAGAGAAATATAAAGACAAGAAAAAAGATTCCGGGCAGTGCGCCGGCAAATAGCGCGGAAACGGCAGTAAGATCGGTGGCGCTCTGCGGCCACGGCTAAATGGAAACAGACCGCATGGCAAAAGAGTCACCGGACGATGAAAGCTTGCTTGAACGCGTAGGGGAAGGTGATGGCGCGGCGTTCGCCGTGCTAGTAAGAAGGCATAGCGACAGATATTACCGGCTTGCCTACCGCTACACTGCCAGGCGCGAGGAAGCAGAAGATATAGTGCAGGCGGCATTTATAAAGCTTTGGGAGACCCCGGATATATGGGATCCTCAAAGGGGAGCAAGGTTCACCACCTGGTTTTACCGGGTAGTGGTGAACCTCTGTCTTGACAGCAGGAAAAAACGCGGTGAGGCGGCGATCCCCGAATCTCTTGAACCAAAAGATGAAAACCCCGACTCGGAAAGTAAAGTTGCCGAGGGTGAGGCGAGGGCCCTGCTTGCAAGGGAGATTAAGAGGCTGCCTCCGAGGCAGAAAACCGCTTTGATCCTCTGCTTCTATGAGGAACTGAGACATGAGGACGCTGCCGGGATCATGAAAGTAAGCGTTTCGGCGCTTCGCTCTTTGCTAATGAGGGCCAAGGAGACGCTCAGACGGGAGATGGATCGTTATCTTTGAGAAGACATATGGATAAGGACAGGAAACTTGAGGAGTTGTTGCGCACATATGACGTTCCCCCGGCCCCCGGCGATCTGGCCGGGAGAATAATAAGCGCGGCGTCGCTCGTTCCGCAGAGACAGGGAGTCTTGAGATGGGTCCTCGGTGTGTTCTGGTCACCTGTTCCCGCTTTCTGCCTTGCCTTGTTTCTTGCGGTCGGGTTTCTTGCGGGCGTGATGAGCTACGGCGGAGCGGATTCCCAGGCGGTCCCCGAGGGCGTTATCGAGCAGCTGCTTGGCGACGAGGAAGGACTGTTATGAGAGACCCGGTCAGATTATTGATACTTTTGTTGGTTGTTCTCGGAGTTGTTCTCATCGGTTTTGCGGCGGGGCGAGGGGGTGACCATCATAAAGTGAAGCGGGGAGAGCGTATCATCGCCCTGCTTGACGGATCTTCCCTTCCTGAAGCAAGGCGCGCCGCGCTTAAGGAAAAACTGCGCGCTGTGTTTCCCGGTGCGGAGGGGAAAAAAGTAAAAAGGCGATTGCACGGAGAGACAATCGCAATTCTCGAGGCGGAGCGGTTCGATGCCGAAGCTTACCGGGAGAGCCTGGATAAGATGTTCTTGGAGCGCCAGATGCAAAAGCAGCGGGTTCTCGAAGTTATAGTCGAGATAGCATCCGAGCTTAGCTGGGAGGAACGAAAAGCTCTTGCGGATATATTTCGCCGGTCACCCAGGTTCAAACATCTCCCGCGGACAAACTGAGTCAGGCAAAAATACCTTCCCGTTTATCGGTATTATGTGGGCGATTTCAAAAGACATCCGCAAGTCCGAAGGATCAATCTCGCGCAAGAAGCGACCGTTTGACGTAAGGACAGGGCGATCTGCCGGGGTTTAACTGAACACTGCAATGGGTCTGTTTCGCCGATTCCATGGCAGGAAAATCTGACTGTTAAGCAGTGGCGGAGGAGGGGGTTCTCCTCAGAGCTTGGAAACTGTTTCCATCATGTCCCTCAGGCTCAGAGCCTCGATTCCTTTGGCGATCGGGAAACTCTCGCGGCCACCGTGCACGACGAACCTGCGGGAGGGTTTTAAATCCTCACACGCAGCGTGAAACCCCTTTGACAGTTTCGGAACGGAACCACGTTTTATTTCTATGGCCCATAATCCCCCCTTGCCCGAATCGACGATCAGGTCGATCTCGGCCCCGCTCTTGGAGCGGTAAAATCCCATCGAACCGAGCTTAGGCATAGCCCCGGCTAGGTTTTCGATCACGTAGCCTTCCCAACTGCCTCCGGCTGCGGGGTGACCGAGCAGATCGTTTATGGTTGTAATGCCGAGCAGAGCGTGAGCCACTCCACTGTCGCGAACGTATATCCTGGGTGTTTTGACAAGACGTTTCCCCTGATTTGAGGCCCATGGCTCGAGACGACGCACGAGCAGCAGGTCGACGAGCAGGTCGAGATACCGGCCAGTCGTCACGCTGGTGACGTCAAGCCCCCGGGCCAGCTCGGAGGCGTTGAACAGTCCGCCCTGTCTGTGCGCAAGCATTGTCCAGAACCGCCGCAGGGTCTCCGCCGGAATGCGTGGGCCGAGCTGTGGAATATCCCGTTCCAGGTACGTGCGGATGAAGTCCTCCCGCCACCTTGCGCTTTCATTGTCGTCGGGGGCGAGAAAACTCTCGGGGAAGCCACCTCTGTTCCAGAGCTTGAGTGTCTCTTCCTTATCAATCTCCCGTGCGCTGAGAGGGCTGAGTTCTAGGTATGATACGCGGCCCGCGAGAGATTCGCCCGACTGCCTCAGCAGATCGATCGAGGCGGATCCCAGCAGCAGGAAGTGACCCGTTCTGAGTCCTCTCTGGCGGTAACCGTCAATGATGACACGAAGCGTGGCGAAGATTCCGGGAGCCCTCTGCACCTCATCGAAAACGATCAGTTTTCCCTCGTTAAGCTCGCAGAACTGCTGAATGTCCTCGATTCTCGCCAAATCGCGCGGGTTCTCAAGATCCAGATAGACCGCGTTCCGCTTGCAGGCGATCTGGCGGGCCAGGGTGGTTTTCCCGACCTGCCTTGGGCCCGTGAGAACCACAGAGGGGGTTCTTTCAAGCAGCCTTTCTAGCTTGTGGGTTATTGACCTTTCTATCATGTGGACAAATTTAACATAACATATTAAATTTGTCCACAAAACTCTTAGAGGCTTTTGCCTTCATCCCTAGGCCAAGTGATTGACTTTCTGCGGAAACCCGATCGTTTCGTTGTCTTTGTGGAGTGGATGGACTTGCGACAAAAAAGGTGGAAGCCCAGTGGTGTGAGTCCGCGGAAAGCTGCTATTTCTCAGGGGTCCGTGTTGTTTGCCAGGGCAGGTCTCTATAAAATTGCGAAACCCGTGTGAAACAATCTTCAAAATCCGGCACTTTGCCCAACTCAAGCTCCATGGTCTGCCAGTCGGCCCCCGACCGTCTTTTTATTTCGGGGTTGTCGAGAGACATACGGGTTGGGCTGATGTGGCGCGAGTTGCATTTCTCGATAAGAGCCTCCAGGACCTGCGCGCAGCAGGAATCGTCAATCTGGTCATCAACTATCAGCAGGTCGAGATCATAAACATCTTGTCGCCGGTTGCGTCTGCGCGTGACCTGCTGAAGCATGGCGCGATATTTTTCGGCGATGAGATCTACAAGGCTGTAAGCCCGCAATTGTTGTCCTCCGGTCAGTTCAAGCACCTGAAATCGTCCTAGCGGTTCATTGAAAGAGATGTCAAGGTTGATCACGTTGGTGGTTTTACCTTCCGAAAGTGCCGTCTCTTCCCTCGTGCCTCGTCGTGCGTAGGCGATTTTTAGTTGCAGTGCAGGGAATTGCGCTTCTTCAAAAGGTGGCTTCTTTGGCAACCGCTTCACCGAGTGCGTTCTGACAATGAGATCCGCATAACCCAGTTCAGTAGCAGCTCTCGGGAGCGCCAAATCCAGAAGTCTTCGAATTTTGTTGTCGACGTCGGCCACAGCGGTGAGATATGTCGTCAGATCTATATCGGATGTCTGCCTCGGGCTGTCGTAGGCAAGTCCCATCAGGATGCCGCCTTTTAGAAACATCTCCACATTCAGAGGAGTTGTCATGGCGATTGAATTGAGGACAATTTCAATCGTCTGGCGTTGCCGGTAGGCTGCGGGGTCGGGCTTTGCCCGTTCAACCCAGTTTGCGACTTTGATTTCGAGTACGGGATTAGACATTAAGTGAGATCATCCAAGTTTCGGAAAAAGTCGGCGCATAAGCCTCGGTCGGATCGAGTTTACGGCTACTCCCGCGTTGACAGAATTTTTTCCAACTCTCAATTGCAGGGTGGTGAAGACCCAAGCGCTCTTCAAGTATATAACCGGCCCGACTTTTTACAAGGCCGTTTTTGCAGGAGTTGACCGCGGAGACGATGTCGTCAAGATAGTTTTCTGCGTGTTCCTCCCAGACATCAAGAATATGAGACATGCCTCCGCACAGATCGGGTTTTTGGAGCATGTCAAGAAATGTCTGTCCGATGGTGGAGAGACGGAATTCGCTCCCCCTGTTTTTGAGAAACACTCCGGCCGCTTTGCTTTCGTGAACCTGGATAGCCCGCCGTCGCACGCGCTCCGGGTGGCCCACTATTCTCAACGGGAAGGGAGTAGTCTCATCTTCGCCCAGAGTTTTTCTCATGTAATTTCGAATTCTTTGTGTTGCGGTCTTTCGGTCAGGGCGCGTGAGCGCTAAGGCATCCGGTCTTCGGTCGGTTAATCCCCACCGCTGCATGGCAGAGAGGTGGGATACGTAGCATGTCGGGTCAACTAGACAGACGATATCTTCCGCTGGAAGATCCGAAACGGCTAGCACCCTGATGACGCGTCCACCGTAGTCCCTGTCAGTTGCGACTACGGCTGTCTTTCTAAGACCTGATATTATCCGGGTATAGTCGTCTTTTGTCGGAGTGGGGTGACGTAGGTACAGTTTCCCGCCTTTATCCCGGTACATTTTTCGGATGATCTGGAAAAAGTCGAACTGCGTGAGAACCGGCTTGCCGGTTTCTTCCAGCAGTTCCGCTAGGTAGCGGCCTGCGTGGGTTAGTTTCGTCGGATAGATTATGGGAAGATTGCTTGGCATAGTGGGTTTGTCTTTAAACTCTGTCTATTGTTTCCTGTATATGTCCTTAGGACATATACAGGAAACAATAGAGAAAGTCAAGAGACTTTTTTGAACTGCGAGAGCAGCCTCCGGCAAAACCATTGCTGGCGTGCCTGACGGATGCTTTGATAATCTAAGACTCGGATTTTGCATTTAAGCAGTTCCACGGTTTAATTACTTCACCGTGTTAAACTCCCACTGAAAAGAAGTTGTCCGAGCTGGTGGCGCACTTCGGAGTTCAATCGGTGCTTTATTTTGTCTCTTGCGTGGTTTTGCTGCTAGTCTCCGGCACGAGATCATAAAAAAAGAAACCGTTCCGCTCTACCACAGCGCCTCCCGTGAACTCAATTGAGCGGGAGAATATCGGCCCGTCGAAAACAAACGTGTGAAATTCCCCGTTTTCCCCGCAGGGGTCGACCCCGCTTGGAAGGTCGCCAAGAAACGCCACGTCGAAACAGCGTCCCCCAAAGGACTTATCAAGCACCTTTGAGTCAACGCATACCGTTACCGCACGGAATCCCTCATCTATAAAGGCTTGGGCTAAAGACCGTGTCGGTTGCTTCCATATAGGAAAGAGACAGGTTAATCCCGAGGCCGCAAGCTGGCGTTCCCTGTAGTTCCGAAGATCTTCAAGGAAGATATCACCGAAGGCGACTCGGTGGATGCCCCTGTCGCGAATCTTGGAGAACGCTTTCCCCATTTCCCTTTCGTAGACGGCGTTTGATGACTGCGGGGGCACCACGACTCCCACAAGCGGCAGGCCCAGGGACTCCGCCTGCCTGCGAAGCAGTGAGCGGCGCACTCCGTGCATGCTCACCCGGTCGTAGGCGTTGGTCACAGTCGTTATGAGTTCCGCCACGCGGTATTCCCCGCGTCTTTGGATTTCCTGAAGCGTCATGACACTGTCCTTGCCACTGCTGAAGCAAAGGGCAATCGGTTCGCTCAATGGGATGGTGCTCCTTTCAGGGTGGTGCAGGGAGATCGTCTGCGTAGAGGGATCAGACCGCCTTTCGTTCCTTCTCGATCCGGTCGTAGGCGTCATTTATCACCGAAAGCTTCTCGTTCGCCGCATCAATGAACTCCTGGGGAACGCCTTGGGCGATCAGTGTGTCGGGGTGGTGCGCCCGGACAAGTTCGCGATACTTGCTTTTGAGTTCCTGATCGGAGATGTCTCTCTCCACTCCCAGGATTTCGTACGGATCCGGCTTGTCGACGCCGTGTGCGGCGCGGATCCGCCTGAATGCCGCCTCGCTCAGACCGAATATCTCGGCCACGCTCCGAAGATACTCGTTTTCCTTAGGATGATAGACGTTATCGGCTTTGGCGATGAGAAACAGGCAGTTTAAAAGCTCCTCGAGAACCGCGGGGTTATCCCTGAACATCTCTGCAAGCTGCCGTGCGTAGGGCTCAAAGCCTTCCGAGTCTTCCTTGGCGATATTGAAGACGCGGGCGACCTCGGCCTCTTTTACCTCGTTTCTCAGGATCGGATGAAACGTTTTTCGGAAAGCCTGGATTTCCTCTTCACTTACTACCCCGTCGGCTTTAGCCATCTTGGCCGCCAGCACTATAACTCCGGCTGTGAAGGCGACCTGCTTTCTCGAGTGCGTGTCAGTCGGCCGCTCCCCGGTGTCCACGAACGCGTGGCCCGCCATGGCGCCGAGCAACGCTCCGATCGGGCCGCCGAGAGCAAAGCCAGCCGCGCCGCCGATTATTTTTCCCCATACGCTCATATGATTTTCTGGGAATTATATACTTTACTAACCATGTGTTAGCCTCATATCAATTTCACGGGTCGCCGGAGTCCTTTTAAAGACGGAACGCTCCTCGCCGTGCAGTTGCGCCATTCCCAGACGCCTTATGTTCATCGCAGCATTCGTGTCCGCATTGGACATGTAGCCGCAACTTACACACCGGAACCGTGACTGGGTTTTACGGTTCTCTTTATCTGTATGTCCGCATTCAGAGCATGTCTGACTCGTGTATGCGGGATTTACCTCTATCAGTCTCCCGCACTTATATTCAAGATTTCTTCTTATTTCACCGAAGGCTGTGTCGAGCATTCCTCTGTTCAATCCCGCCTTCTGTCTTACATTCTTTCCCGGATTCTCTATCGTTCCCTTGGCGGAAGTCGTCATGTTCTTTACCTTGAGATATTCTACGACTACCGTTCCGCATTTTCCAGAAATCTCCTTTGTGGTCTGATGAACCCAGTTCCTGCGTGTATTGGCGATGTTCCTGCTTGTCTTCGCAAGTTTCTTCTTCGTGTCCTTCCGCCTGCCCGACCCCTTTACCTGCCTTGCCATCCTCCGCTGATACCGTTTCCGCCTTGCTTCTTTCTTCTTTAAGTCGGGCAGGAAGTAGAAATGCCCATCAGAAGTGGCGACCTGGCGTGTGTTCATGTCAACACCCAGAATCTCACCGTCATCCGGCCTTTTCTCCACTTCCACTTCGTAGGATACGAATGCACGCCACCTGTGCCCGTCATGGCGAAGCACCACCTGTTTGGGTGTACCGTCCTCCCAGGGATTGCCTCCCCTGCGGGTCATCTTTACCCAACCGATCTTGGGAATAAGAAGCAGAGAGTATTTTTTATCAATATTCTTTATTCTGAAGTTCTCTTTGCTGGGAAGCGTGAAACTGGGTGCGTGGCGGTTTCTGCTTCTGGGCTTCGGAAAACCCTTCTTGCCAGCCATCGCTTCCTTTAGTGCATCCGCAAAATGCTTGAGGGTGTGCTTGACCGGGTTGGCGGGAAGTTCAAGCATCCAGTCCGTCTTGTGTCTTAGCTTGGTGAACTCCACGCCCAGAGAGAAATAACTGGTCTGCGGTCGCTCCGCCTTGCCCTTTTTGAACGCTTGGTAGTCGGCAAGGTTCTTCTCCCGAAAATGATTCCAGACATACCGGCAGGCTCCCGCTATCTGGAACATCTTCCTTGCCTTTGCCTTAGCGGCAGGCAGAACGACAAACTCTACTGTGCGTATTTCTTCAAGCATTTCAGTATATTATAACCGGTTCGGTTAGGATTGTATATAATTCCCGATTTTCTCCTCTAAAGAGTTTACCAGAAAAACTCCCCTTCGGAATCTTCCCTAGGACTCCCGGACGCGAAAAAATACGCTAGGGAATCGCCTGCACTTTTGCCCTGACCCTGCCTTCTGCCGTGAGAACTAAACGCAGGTGCTCGGGTCCCACGTCAAGGCGGGTTATACGCACCCGGCGTACCTTGCCCGTAACCGAGACGTTTTTCGATGAAAGCGCAGAAATCGCCTTCTCGGCCTCGTCCCTGAGTTCCTCAAGTTTCGGCCCGAGGTCGAATGGAAGGCGCTTTGAGACGGCTTCCAGCAGTAGTGGTTCCGCTGCCTTTCCAGCCATTGAGAAAAGCACGTTTTGCGAATCGATATCGAGTCTTACGTTCTCCAGCGTTATGGTCTGCGCCTTGGCATCGAGTTTCGGCTCGGCGATAACGTACAGGGTCCCCTTCGCCGCCGTGCCGGAGAGGTAATCCGCCTCCACTGCCACCGTGGTTTCAAGCAGAAGCATCTTTGCATAAGGGCGGATACTGATCCCCTTTATGACTATGGAGATGTTGTTGCCCAGAGACTTGCCGACGACCTCCTCGGCAAGTGTTCGCTCAAGGGTTTCGTAATCGATTATGGCGGGCATAGCGATTTCGAAGCCCCCCGGCTTTGGCTTTTCCAGGAGCAGGGTTTTAGGAAAGGGGCATTCTGGCTGCGTCTTTTCTGTCAGGATGCGGGTCTTTACATCAACTCCAATCGTGGTGTTGATGTCTTTGCGGCCGATGCGGATCTGCGCCGCGCGCGCGACTACGGGCCTTGTTTCAAGCCAGAACTCCGAGTCTTCTCCAAGCGGTGTCGAGTCGCAGAGTCTCTTCCAGCCTTTTCTTGCCGCCTGCTCAAAGAAATCGCTTCGGGCCACGCTTTGGTTAAGTTGCGTGCGAAGTTTATCAGCCGTGATTCGAACTCCGGGAAGTATATCTTCTCCTACGTCAAGATTTCCGATGCGTTTTATCGGGATGTTGGCTTTTTGTATGTCCATTTTTGTTTCGGAGAGGTTCGGGGAGACGCGCCAGTTCATTTCGAGGGTCGGACTTGCGGCGAGAGAGACGCTTGCAAGCACATCGCCGCTTGTGCTGAAGTCGATTTTTCTTGTCAGCTGAATGGCCCCCGTCATGTGGGCCTCTCCGCTAAGCTCGGTCGCTATGTTTAGCGCTCCGCTTCGGCCCGATACCTGAAGACGGGAACGGCTTAGATCCCAGATGAGTTCGGTTTGGGCGAAGGGCCTTCCGAGACTGTTTTTCCTTGACCCCGACTCTTGCTTAGGCGTCTTGCGCTCAAGCGCTTCCCCTACGGCAGCTATGGGAACGGAGACCGGGATAGTTGCTCTTGAAAGATGCTCCGCAAGTGGCTCAAGCGCCGGGGTTTTGGGAGCGGGTCTTTTGGCGTCATACCTCGACACGTTCTCCGAGAGGAAAACCCCCGCCGCGAGAATCACCCCGAGCACGAAAATAACCAATATTAGCCTTCTCATCTGAAGATATATATGGTAAGGGAATTTTCGCGAATTTAAAGATTTTGATCTCGTTGGAAGATTCCGCTTGCCGCGGAACAGTCGGGGCTTGGTTTACAAGATGCTTATCCGTATCCCGGAAAATCAGAAAGTTCGGATTCCCTGGGAAGAGTGAGGGGGTGTCTTGGGTGTCCGTCCTTTGTAAATCCGAGCGCCTTCGGGCTTGTAAGCCAGCCGCTTACGAGCTTGGCCCGCGATTGCCGCATCGGGTCTTTGAGTGCTCCCCAAGCAACCACAGTCAGGTCGCAGCCGCGGGCGCAGCATTTTATAAAGGAGTCGTTTTCCGGACCGATTCTGCTCTCATGCGACGGTTTCCCAAGTTCCCGGGGATTCCTCGCGCGCCAGGCGTAGAGGTTGACCGCGTAGAGATCACCGTATCCCAGTCTTCGGGCGAAATAAATGCAGCGCCGGATGGTGTGATCATCATCTTTTTCATCCGCGGTGGAGGGGTTTAGCATTATAAAGCAGATCTTTTTATCGGCGTCTGCGGTTTTTCTGTAAAGCTGATACCGGTATTTGCGGTCTGGGGTTATTATCGTCTCATTCTTCATTCTGGAATTTTTCAGCAAGCGGCACGGAGGAACGCGAACCGGAATCAGCGGACCCTGATTTCAACAAGCCCCGTCCCATTGTCTTTTTCTTTCTCCGATTTGCTGTGCCATGTGATCAGGCGGGAGAAAGGAAGCCCGATGAGCCGGTCGCATTTTCCATGCTCTCTGAGGCAGGCGTCCACGAGAAGCGGCATTTTCCGGCCCGGATCCCCGAGCAGCGCCACGTCTCCTTGGCTTACGTAGAGCGCTACGACGATTTTCCCCTCGGATGTTTTGTGGATTTCCACCCTCTGCTCTCCGGTAGCCTTCCCTGAGTCGCGACCAAGCGGTACGAAATCGATGTGCCCAATTTCCTCAAGGCGCGACGGGCTTGCATAGCCGAACACTCCGTCGGGCAGTTGGGAGATGCTGATACGGTCCTCGGGCGGGAGTAATTCGCGGACCCCGGTTTCCCGGCGTATTTCTTCCCTGGTGTCTTTTACGATTACGGGATCGACTTCGCTTAAAAACGGCTTCGCCACTATCCACAGCACAAAGAGCACGCAGAAGACAAGAGCCGCTTTTACCCTCTTGCTTTCCATATCCTCGCCTGCGTATGACCGAACTTCCTTTCCGGCCGCATGTTTTTATCCCTCGCCCGCGCTATTCACTGCATGGAGAGCGAGAACCCTCTCCACTGAAAAAATTCTATCGGTCTTTTCGCTGTGTTTCAAAAATTCAAAACACCCCTGTTAATGACGACTCTAAATTTTTCCTTGACAATTTTTTGAGGACTTGTTAATCTGACTGACGAGTCAGTCAGTGGGTGAGGAAGATGGTTCAGACTAGCAGCGTTCCCGATAGAGGTGCGCAGAACACACAGACATCCCGCAAATTCAGGCGCCGCGACGAGATACTGAGGGCCGCGACCGACCTTTTCTCCGAGAAAGGCTACCACGAGGTCACCATGGAAGAGATAGCCGAGGAGATGGGCGTATCGAAGGGAACCATCTACAATTACTTCTCCTCCAAGGAGAATCTCTACCTCGAAATCCTCAAGGGGAGCTTCGAAGCCATAGAGGCGCTTCTGCATGAGGAAGTAGAGAATTCGGACCCGGCCCCCCTTAAGCTCCGCAAGCTGCTCACTACCATATTCACTTTCTACAGACGGAACTTGAAAGTTCTTCGCATACTGAGCCGGGACGAGACCCATCTTCTCAAGGAACACTTCGAGCTTACCGAGAAATGGAGAGCACGGCGGGTGAGGCTCTACGAAAAAATAATAGAAAAAGGCATAGACGAAGGAAGCTTCGTGAGACAGAACCCGAGGCTTCGCGCCCTCATGCTCTACGGGGCCGTGGGCGCGGTAATGGTTCACCACGATTTCTCGATGGATGCGGGAGAGGTGGCAGACGCCGTCTTCTCGCAGCTTGCTTCGGGACTGCTTGTAAACATGGACTCTTAGCTTTTTGAAAAAAAATTAAGGAGGAGAGGAGTTATGTCATCATATGGATACAGTTCACGGACCCAGCACTTTGTCCCGCCGAAGCAGTGGGCGAGCATGAGGGTTGCGAGGGAACTTGAGAGGAAAACGGGGCAAAAGATCATTCATTTCGAAAAGGGTGATTATCAGGGACCCGATTTCGATACGCCGGAGCATGTTCTTGACGCTACGGAGCAGGCGCTTAGAGACGGTTACGTAAGGTATGACCCAGGCCCGGGACTTCCGGAGCTTCGGGAGGCTATAGCGGAGAAGATGGGTAAGCGGGGAAGGCCCACGGAGCCCGATGAGGTCATAGTGACGGCGGGAGCCAAGCACTCCCTTACGATGAACCTTCTTACCTTTCTTGAGGACGGGGACGAAGTGATATTCCCGAACCCGGGATACCCTCCCGATGAGGTATGGGCCAAGTACGCAAACGCGGTGATAAAGCACACCCCGCTGACAAAGCCCGACTGGCAGTTCGACGTGGAGAAGCTTGAGGGACTCATCACCCCGAAAACCAAGCTTGTGATCATAAACACCCCCCAGAGGCCTAACGGCCACCTGGTGGAGAACCCCCAGGAGATAGCGGACATGCTTGAGCGCCACCCGCAGGTGATGATCATATCGGACGAGATATTCTCCCAGGTAACCTTCGGGAAGCCGCATCTCTCAATTTCCTCGATAGAGAGCATACGCGACAGGGTGATCTGCATAGACACTTTCTCAAAAACCTGGGCGATGACAGGGTGGAGAATAGGGTGGACGGTGGCTCCGAAGCCCGTCATCGATAAGCTCTCGATATTCCTTCAGGACTCGATAACGAACGTGGCAGCGTTCATACAGAAAGCGGCGCACGCGGCGCTCACGGGACCGCAGGACTGGGTCGATAACAAGCTTGTCCTGCTCGAGCAGAAAAGGGACCGTATGGTTGCCGGGCTAAACAGTGTTGATGGCATAACCTGCGATACACCGGACGGGGCGTTCTACGCTTTTGCCGACATCTCGGGTACGGGGCTTACCTCTCAGCAGTTCACTGACAGGCTGGTTGAGCGCGCGGCGGTTGCCGTGGTGGCCGGCACGGCTTTCGGTAGCCAGGGAGAGGGTTACGTAAGGGTTACCTACGCGTGTTCTGATGACGATATAGACGAAGGAATGAAGAGAATGAGGGAAGCGGATCTTTCCTGAGTCGATTAGCATAGAAAGTTAGGCTTTTTACTTGACTCCGGGCCCACAGGCTTGCGGGCCCGGGGAATTAACGGAAATTGAGGTCGATATTTAAAAGAAAAAGTCTTTTTCCAGCCGGAGTTCTGCTTTTTCTGCTCCTCTTTGTTGCGTGCGCCAAGGCACCGATTACCAACAGGACGCAGTTTATACTACTTCCCCAAGCCTTCGAAATGCAGCTCGGTGCAAGCGCGTACGTGAACCTGCTTGAGACCGAGAAGATCTCACGCGATGCGCACTACAACGGGGTCGTGAGGAGGGTCGGACAGCGCATAGCCGCGGTTTCCCACACTCCTAATCTAAGATGGCGGTACACCGTTTTTGATAACGACAAGCAGGTAAACGCTTTCGCACTTCCCGGGGGAAAGATCGGGGTTTACACCGGAATGATGCCCGTTGCCAAAACCGAGGCGGGACTCGCTACCGTGATGGCCCACGAGGTCGCCCACGCGACGGCGCGCCACGGAGGGGAGAGGCTTACTCTCGGAATCCTGCTCCAGATCGGTTCCGCGGCGCTCGCGTCAGCCATGAAGAAAAAAGACAAAAAAACTACGGCTAGAGTCCTTGCCGCCTACGGAGTGGGGACAGCGCTTGTGGTTGCCCTGCCGTTTTCAAGAAAACAGGAATCAGAAGCCGACAGGATAGGCCTCATATACATGGCGAAGGCAGGCTACGATCCGCGCGAGGCGATTCCCTTCTGGGAGAGGATGGGGGCCGCGGGCAGAGGAGCCCCGCCCGAGTTTCTATCTACCCACCCTGGGTACAGAACCAGGATAAAAAACCTCCGCAGGTGGATGCCCGAGGCGCTTGAATACTACGAGGCAAGCCAGAAGACTCCTGACAGGCGCATCGTAATCGCCGAGGGAACCAGACGCTCGCGCAGATGAGAGGGACCGGCTTCTTCCCGAATTCTTTGTTTACTCTTCTTTAATTCCTTCTTAACACTTGCTTAATCTTTTGGAGTTTAAATTAAGCAAACTGATTTGGTTTGTTTTCCACTATCTTAAGGAGGATTCTTGTAATGAAGTATTTGAGTGTTATGTCGAGTTTTGCACTTTTTGCGATCGTCTGCGCCCTTACCTTCGGCCAGGTTGCCGGAGCTCAGACGGTTAAGGTTGACCCGGGCATACCTTCCTACACGAAGGTTACGGGTGTTTCAGGAAACATAAACAGCATAGGTTCCGACACCATGAACAACCTTATGACGTTCTGGTGCGAGGGATTCGCCAAGTTCTATCCAAACGTTAAATGCCAGATAGAGGGCAAGGGTTCAAGCACTGCTCCTCCGGCTCTCATAGAGAGGACCGCGCAGTTCGGACCCATGTCCAGAATGATGAAATCAAAAGAAGTTGACGCCTTCGAAAAGGTAGCCGGCTACAAGCCGACCGCAGTTCCGACGTCAATTGACGCGCTTGCGGTTTACGTTAACAAGGACAACCCGATCAAGTGTCTGTCGATAAAGCAGGTCGACGCGATTTTCTCTAAGAACAGAAAGTGCGGCGGCGGAAGCGACATCAATACCTGGGGAGCCGCGGGTCTCGGCGGCGACTGGTCCGGTAAGCCGATAAGCATCTACGGAAGAAACTCCGCGTCGGGAACCTACGGGTACTTCAAGAAGAAGGCTCTT
Organism: Candidatus Dadabacteria bacterium; assembly: GCA_026710625.1. Lineage (GTDB taxonomy): Bacteria > Desulfobacterota_D > UBA1144 > Nemesobacterales > Nemesobacteraceae > Nemesobacter. Next base: position 14,442 of record JAPOQQ010000126.1, read on the forward strand.
TGCAAGGGCGACTACAAGGACACCGTTAAGGAGCAGCCAGGATCCTCCGCCGTTGTGCAGGGAATCACCGAGGACCTCCAGGGCGTCGGCTACAGTGGTATCGGGTACAAGACCTCTGGAGTGAAGGCGATCGAGCTTGCCAAAACTGTTGAGAAGGGTTGCTTCGGACCCGATCTTGCAAACGTCATAAGCGGGAACTATCCGCTTGGAAGGTACCTCTTCCTCTACGTTAACAAGAAGCCGAACGAAGCTCTCGATCCGCTTCGCCTCGAGTTCCTGAAATACGTTCTGAGTAAGCAGGGACAGGAAATAGTCATAAAAGACGGCTATCTCCCGCTTCCCGCCGCCAAGGTCTCTGAGCTTAGAGGCCTGATAGGTGCTAACTGATAAACTGGTTATATGGCTTATGCGCGCTCACGGACCCCGTAACCGGGATTCGTGAGCGCCTGCCGTTTTCCACAGGCAAAATTAATTGAAAATTGCCCTTTAACTCAGCTATATTTCACTCTGAAGGTAGCTTCCATTGCCAAACGATAACCCCGACCCGCTAGAAACAACCGAAAGTTCAAAGCAAAAGCAGATAAAAAGAAGAAAGTTCTACGACAAGCTGGCAAGGCATGTTGTGTTTGTTGGCGGCGTCGGAATCATTTTCTGCATAATAGGAATACTTTTTTTCATAGGCGTCGAAACCGTTCCTCTCTGGAAAAGCCCGGAGAAAAAGCTTGATAGCGTCTCGGAAATGGGAGACAGTCTCGTTTCCGGGACGTCGGCTGGGCAGGTACGCATTTTCGCTCTTGGGGTTGATGAGTACAGGAAGCAGATCTTCACTATAGACTCGCTTGGGTCCGTCCGCTTCTTCACGCTCGAAGAAGAACCGAAACATCTAAAGACCCACACGATTTCACACAAAACATCCGGTTACACGTCCCTCTACAACTCTAAAACCAACACTTCCTACGCCATTGCCGACCGCGAAGGCCACGTAGTTCC
>JAPOQQ010000127.1 GCA_026710625.1 Candidatus Dadabacteria bacterium
ATACCTCCTCTTTTTTTCCACCCTGTCGTCGGCCAATTCCGAAAATTCTTTTCTGTGCCCGCCTAAAGAGAGTTCTCCACCGTTTTGGCGGAAAAATAGAACATCCGGTCAAATGAGTGTTTCGCATCTTAATGATGAGACGCCGGTCCGTCCGAAACACGTCGCAGCATCTCAGAAATTCAGTTCCATTGCGCACCCGGCAGCAAATGACGCTGTACTCAAGGATCGTTTATTGCGTTTAGCCAATTAGAGTGTAGATTCAATTACGAAAATCCCCCGAAATTCAATCGGAGGCACCATACTGCAGATGAACGAAAAACGGATAGGAGTAGATTATTCCGAGCTTCACCAGCTCGACAGCCCCGCAAACAGGCTCATAAGAGAATCCATTTGGGGAATAGAGGATGACATAGGACAGCAGTCCTTCATTACTCCCCGTTATCTTGATCAGCTGATCCCCAGGCTCGGCATAGAGAAAACAACGCATGTTCTTGACGTGGGAAGCGGAGCGGGCGGTCCCGCGGTATACATAGCCGACAGAACCGGATGCAGGGTATCCGGTATAGAGATTAACGAGGTGGGAGTCGACGTATCAAGAAAACTCGCGAAAAATTCCGGGCTTGAGGAACAAACGGGATTTCACCTGGGCGATGCGATGGAAATGCCGTTTACCGAAAACACGTTTGACCTGGCTATAAGTCTTAACGTGATGAACGTGTTTTCTGACAAGACGGGACTTTTCAAGGAAGTTCTCAGGGTGCTTAAGCCTTCCGGAACGTGGGCGTTTCTAAGCGGCACCTTTGAGATATCCGGTGACGAGGAAACAAAGCAGAAGATGGCGAGGGGCTATCTTATCCCGCAATATTACGATTCGCTTGAAAGTTACAGGAAAAAGCTTGAATCGGCCGGATTTCGTATCGAGGAGATAACTGAGTACGTGGCGGATTTCCGGGTTCAGGTTAAAAATTGGGGGGACGCTTATAAAAAGCATTCCACCGTGATTGCCGAAGAGCAAGGAGAGGAAAACACCCGCTATCACATTGAGTATTTTGATACGTACCTGAAACTGGTTGACGAGGGGAGAGCCTCAAATCATCTCGTCATATGCTCAAAGCCCGAATAAGGTTTATCAACCTAGGGTTTTCTTTTGTTAATTTTCGCCGCAATCCGGTTCTTTTACCAGTGCAAAATAGCACATTAAAAACAGCTATTTACGTCATTTAACATTTCGCTTGACATAGCTTAAGGAAAAAGTAGAGAATAAAGTGTGAATTCAGAATTTCAGGAGGAATGTGTGCCATGAGAGGATCTGTTTTTGGAATAATTTTTGCCGTGATAAGTGCGATTATGATCGCCCCGGCTTTTGCTGGCGACACCGCCGGTGCTCCCGATAAAAATACGGTGACGGCCGGTGATGTGGTCGATAAAGACACTCTTAAAAGTTTTGTTACGCGTGCGAAAAATTACATTGAAGCCGCTAGCACTCCTAGCGAGCTTTTTACCGTACTGAGAGAACTCAGAACCGATGAAACTTGGAGAAAAGGTTCTATCTACCTCTTTATCATACAACGGCCCACAGAAACCGGTGGCGAGATAGTTATTTTCAACGCAAGCAACCGTGACGCTGAAGGGGGGTCCATGCATGTCCTGGATGTAGACGGCGTGGATGTCGGCCATGAATTTGAAAAGATGGTATACGAAGGGGATGGCTTTATAGAGTACAGATGGGACAATCCGGCAGTCTCCGGAGACGAATTGAATGAACCAGGAAAAGTCCCCGGCACCTCGCGGAAACTTAGCTACGCAGTGGATATAAGCCTTATCGGTCACCCAGAGGATCTGATGCTGGGAGCCGGCTTTTATCTAGATCCACCTCCAGCAAGCAAAAAAGGATGCGCGATCGCGGCAACAGGAAGCGGAAACCTCTCTCAAAGCTCCATATTCAACCTGTTTTTGATGGTGTCCGCCTTGTTCCTAGCAATCTCGTGGAAAAGTCACCCGGAGAAAAAATGAACTCAGGTCGGATTTCGTTTTCCTGACCCGCTCAAAAACTGTTTGTAACGACGAAAGGCAAAAAAAGGGGAAGCACCCGAAAGGTTGCTTTCCCTTTTTTTTCGACCAGTTCACTTCCGATTCTTCTAGCTCCTCTAACGGGTTCCCCACACGGTCACACAGCTGGATGACCCTTAAGAACGGAGCAAAGATCTCTTGAAGCCCTCTCAGGGTCGTTTGACCCGAAAACACTCGTTATGACCGCTACACCGTCCACCCCGGTAGCAAGCACCTGCGTCGCATTATGGGGGAATATCCCCCCTATAGCGAATATCGGAATCCCAGTGATCGCGGTTTTCGCCTCGATCAGGGTTTCAAAAGGGGTGGGGATTCTGCCGGGTTTTGTCGGAGTAGCCCAAGGTGTGCCGAAAACAACGTAATCGGCGCCCATCCTCTCGGCGTGTATACCTCTTGGAAGAGAACCGTAACAGGAAACGCCTATAATGGCCCCGTTACCCAGCTTCTTTCTGGTGGGTATTATGTTCGGGTCGTCCTCGCCCAGATGCACTCCGTCGGCCTTTATTTCCATCATGAGTTCCGGGGAGTCGTTTATTATAAGCGGCACGCCGTATCTCTTCGTGATACCGAGAAGTTCCCTGCCCAAGGCGACGACTTCCGAGCGCGGAGAAGTCTTGGCCCTTAACTGAACGATATCCGCTCCCCCAGCCAACGATTTCTCAACTGTTTCGCAGAAAGAACCGCGCGGGATCAATCCCTCGTCGGTAATCACGTAAAGTCGCCCAAGTTCAAAACTCATAGCACACCGCAAACAGAACAAAAACCATTGCCGACCCGTTCGGAAAAATGGCTACATGCATCTTTTGAGGAACCTTCTGGCGTTTGCTATCTCTTTTCTCACGTTCGAGGTTGAAGTGCCCCCTGGGGAATTCCTGCTCTCAACAGAACCGGAGAATGTTATCACCTCGAAAATGTCCTCGTCGATTTTTTTGGAAAACCTGCGGAATTCGGAAAGCTTAAGGTCTGAAAGTTCCTTTCCGCCCCGCTCGGCGTAAGAAACTATCTTTCCCACGGTTTCGTGGGCCGAACGGAACGGGACACCCTTGCGGGCCAGATAGTCCGCCACGTCGGTCGCGGTGACAAAGCCTCCCCGAAGCGCTTTTTTCATGTTTTCTTCCTTGAATTCCAGCGTTTTAAGCATTTCGATATTAACCCGAAGACAAAGCTTTACAGTGTCGACCGTATCGAAAAGAGGCTCCTTGTCCTCCTGCATGTCCCTGTTGTAGGAAAGCGGAAGTCCTTTCATCAGAGTCAGGAGCGCACTCAGGTTTCCGTAGACCCTGGCGGTTTTTCCCCGGGTGAGTTCCGACATGTCGGGATTCTTTTTCTGGGGCATTATGCTTGAACCCGTAGTGAACCCGTCCCCGAGGTCAATGAAGTCAAACTCCTTTGCGCTCCACAAAACAAGTTCCTCGGAAAGCCTGCTTAGGTGCATCATCAAAATCGAGCAGCAGAATACAAACTCCGCACAGAAATCACGGTCGCTCACCGCGTCAATGCTGTTTCTGGAAACCGACTTGAAACCCAGATCTTCAGCGGTCATGTCCCTGTCTATCGGAAACGAGGTTCCCGCCCCGGCACAGGTTCCAAGAGGGCTCACATCCACCCTGGAAAGACAGTTAATAAACCTCTCGCGGTCGCGCTTTAGCATTTCGTAGTAGGCTAGAAGATGGTGGGATAGAAGCACGGGCTGGGCACGCTGCATGTGGGTGTAGAGAGGAAGAATCATCCCCAGGTTTTTTGCGGAAAGTTCGACAAACTGCTCCGCCAAGGCGCACACAAGAGAAATTATCTCTTCTGTCTCCCCCCTCAGGTAAAGCCTGGTGTCCGTGAGAACCTGATCGTTTCTGCTCCTGGCAGTGTGCACCATTGCACCCGAAGAGCCCGTTTTCTCAATAAGCCTTTTTTCTATATTGAGATGAATATCCTCGTAACTCTCGCTGAACTCAAACTCCCCGCGGTCTATTTCCTTTTCGATCTCCCGCAGGCCCTTGGTTATCCGGGATGCGTCCTTGCGGGAAATAATCCTGGTCTCGCGAAGCATCTTCACGTGGGCGATACTTCCCCTTATGTCTTCTTTGTAAAGACGCCTGTCGAAACTTACCGATTCTGAGAACTTCTCGGCGATATTGTGTGTCTGGGAAGCAAAACGTCCTCCCCACGCTTTTTTGGCCAACTCAGTCTCCTGCTCCCGCGTCGGTCAACGCAGCTTGCGTCGAATCAAGAAAAACCTTCCGGGTTGGATAGGCAAACTCTATCCCCTCCTCGGAGAACCTTTCAAATATCTTGAGGTTAACGTTTTGCTGTATATTCATGTAATCGTCAAACGACGGAGTAAGAACAAAGTAAACTATATCGTAGTTAAGGGCAAAATCACCGTAACTGCTGAAATGCGCCCTGCCGAATTTCGCCTTCGGTTCCGCGTCTATTATCTCCTTTAACAGTCCGGATATTCTCGCAAGGTTATCGTAGGAGGTTTCGTAAACAACTCCTAGGGAAAAAAGAATCCTGCGGGTGTTCATCCTCTTGTAGTTTTTTATGCGGCTTTGCAGCAGGTCGTTGTTCGACAAAACAAGCTGCTCGCCGGAAAGACTCCTGAGGCGTGTGGTCTTAAGTCCGATGTGCTCCACGTCCCCGCTCATACCGTCTATCACTATGAAATCCCCGACCTCGAAAGGCTTGTCGAAAATAATGGAAAGCGAGGCTATCAGGTCTCCCAGAACATTCTGAAGCGCGAGCGCCACGGCTATGCCACCCACGCCGAGCCCAGCGATTATCGTAGTCGGGTCAAAACCCAGGTTGTCGATCGTCAGAATTGCGAGGATTATCCAGAGAACCGATTTCGCGAAAAAACCTAGGCTTCTTATGTGCGTTATGGAAGAGCCGGCGCCGACGCCGATTTTCGAGAGCTTCTTACCTACGTAGTAATCAATGAAACCGCCTCCCCATAAACCGACCTGAACGAGAAGGCAGATAATTACCACACTTTTCCGCAATTCCCTTACCTGCTGGGTGAGGTCAAGGAAGAAGGTCGCCACGTAGGCCGAGAAAATTATGATCAGCACTATGCTGGTTTTCTCTAAGAGCGCCGAAACCAGATCGTCAAGATCAGTCTCGGTCTTCTCGGCAAGTTTGGCAAGCGACCTTACGAACCTTTTCAGAATGAAGTTAAAGACTAAGGCCAAAACGATCGCCGCTCCGAGAGCCCAGAGCCACGATTCAGCAGAATTGCCCAAGTAAGTCTGGCTAAATATTTCCTCGATGTTCAATAAAACATTCTCCCTAATGTAAAAATACGCCCGTTCTCCGCTGGGGCCATCATATAAATACCCGCTCGAATACCCTTAAACAACAAAGAAAGTCTGTGGAAAGAATCAGAAGGAACTTCCGGGTTCTTTTAGGAACTCGGTTTCTTCCGGGGTGGATTCTCTCCCCAAAGCCGCGTTTCTGTGGGGATACCTTCCGAATCTTTTTATTATATCAAAATGCCGCCCCGCAAAATCCGTAGAATAGGCAAGAGTTTCCCTGATTTGGGGATGAGAGGTATATTCATTTTCAAGAGCGGAGTATTTCTCAACGCTCAGGCCCTGGATCTCCAGATCCTCCGAGTGCATAAGCGGCAGGTAGAAAAACGTCCTGTGCGTTGGGTGAAGGTCCCGATCAAATCCTTTCTCAATACCCTCAAGGCATACGCGAAGCGCCAGTAAGTCCCTTGAAAACGCTTCTGGGGTATCGCGGTAGATGTTCCTTGGAAACTGATCGACAACTATTATAAACGCCACGGTTCCCAAGGGCGTTTCGAGCCAGTGGGAAAGTTCCTCTTTTTCGGCAAGCAGGACATATTTTTCGAACCTCTGCCTTACAAGATCGTCGAACTCCTCCGACTTCATCCACCAGGTCATCTGCTTCTCTTTATCCGGCAGTTCTCCTTCGCGCAGATCGCCAAACCAGAAACCCAGCACCTCGGAGATTGCTTCGGTTCCGTCCGTAGCCAAAACTTCCTTTTTCATACCCAAAAACTATACCATGCAGAATCAGTATCCCGCGGAAATCATCTTCCTGCCCAAAGTAAATCCAATTCGAAGCGAACCCCGAAGAACAGACCCCTGCTTCGGCAACCACATAGGGTTTTTTTCTAGTAAAGTAAAAAATTTGAGATTAGAACCGACTCCTTCAACCGATTGACATGATTCGATTTTCTTGATAATCATTACCCTCATTTTTAGCAAAACAGACTTACGGAAAAAGCTTGACGAGGTGAAATCAAATGTAGGAAACAAACAGGCAGAAGAAAAAATCTTGAAAACGAATCTACTGACGCGAAGCGAAACTTCACACAGCCCAGCTAAATCCAACCGGTCAACCTGAACTTCATTTTCTCTCATCATAAATCGGTGGAGTTCAGTTTGGAAAAACTAAAATTTCAGATTTATGAACGCTACTTACAGGATTAGTCGCTACCGAATATTCCATCTTCGCAACGAACGGATAACTAAATCGGAGGTTCTCCTTGAAACGACTCAGAAGACTTGTCAGATCAGAAAACCACTCACCAAGCAAAGAGCGCGTGGGTGTATGTGAATTAAGAAACGGCGTAAAACGTATAATAAAACAACCGCTCTGCCTGCGTGCCCACCTCCCTCGGGCACCCCTGCTGAGTCTCGGAATCTGCTCTCTGCTGGCGATTGCTATGTTAGCCATAGTCAGTTCCTGCGGGTCAACCGACAGCGAACCCTACAGAACCATTGACGGAAGTGGCAACAACCTAAGGTATCCGCAAATAAATCAGGCCGGAGTCCAGCTGGTTCGTCTTGCGCCCCCTGCATACGCTGATGGGATCAGTTCTTTTGCCGGGGCAGATCGCCCCAATCCCAGAGATATCAGCAATATCGTAAACAACCAAGATGAATTAATCCCAAATCCGGATTCAGCAACTAATTTCGTTTGGTTGTGGGGACAGTTCATGGACCACGACATTGAGAGCGAAGAGATCAGCGACAACGTATTTCTCATTGAATAGCCAGCTTCATTGCGGAGTAGTTAAAGGTAAAATCTCCAAGCGGGACTGTAGAAGTTCCCGTGGAGACAAGATTACAGACCGACTCTTCTAAGAAAAATACGCTCTTCGCAAGATAAAAGGGGAGATGATTTCGTGCCGAATGTCGTCGCGCGAAATCCGTATACAGGGCTAGTCATGACGGCTTAACGATCAGATTTCTCATCGTTGCGCAAGTAGACTCAAACGGGTCGATGGAATTGTTGACCTTTGATAGGAGTATGCCTCCTTCGAGCTGAGAAACTACCAAACCTGCCGTTTCTTTCGGATCAATTTCTTCCCGGAAAAATCCCTGTTCCACACCGTCTCTTAAGCATTGCTCGAAAGAGTCTGTGAATTCCCGGAAAAAACCACTCAGAACGGAACGAAGTTTTTCATTCACCGCGCTTTGTTCCAAAGCCAGATTCCCGAAAAAACAGCCTGGATAAGGAGGCTGCGAAAAAAGAGAACGCTGAAAGGAAATTGCATCCCTGTAAAAGCTGTCAAGACGTTCAAGAGGGTTGAGATTTTGGTTCAAGAGGGTTTTCGACAATATTTTTTCTTCAAATTCTGAAACCACTTTCTCAATCGCAAGCAACCCCAGAGCTTCCTTGCTTTCGAAATAGTAATAGAAGTTGCTTCTGCAAACACCGGATTTTCTCATGATCATATCAATGGAAGTTCCCTCAAAACCATGAGAGTGAATCAACTCCGAAGCAACATTGATTAATTTCTCCCTGTTATTCATAAAACCTGACCATCCTGAGAAGCGTGCTATGGTTTTCCTTAAACATCTTTTTCCCAACACGCCCAAGCTTTGTCCATGCGGAAAGAAACAGAATTGGATATGAAGGTATATTTTTACACGATCTTCTTTTAAAATCAAGCGATTTTAAGTAGTACCAGTCATTCATATTTCCAATTAGAACCGGGCGACCGCATTATCTCAAATTAGAACCGGGCGACCGTATAACCCTGATATTCTTTAATAAATTGCCAAAAAATCCCTTGACAGCCATAAACTGTTTTTATAGAATCCTGAAAAACAACCTGACTGATAACCGCAATTGGACCGCCAGAAACAAAACTTACAGGATTCATCCCCCGCCTCCTACCCCAACGGAACCGATGCGCATGCGAAAGCCTGAAAAGTTAACATCGGTTCACAGTAGCGTCGCGGTCAGTATCGGCCCCTGTGCCATTCTGACCGTGAACGCGGGGTAAAGATTTATACGGGGAATACCGAGCAACGTGAAGCGAGGTTGAGGCACGCTCAGGAACCAAAAGGCAGGATTAAGGAAGAAAATATCTAGTAATAGATCCAGCAAGGCAAAAAACTCGAGATCATGTGGCTGAATAAAAGCGCTCCAATCTGAGCTTCATCTTCTCATAAATCTTTTGGAACCTAAATTTGTAGAAATGCAAGAATCTAGATTCGTGAGAATTGCCCGCGCGAGTGACTGCTACTGAATATTGCTTCTTCATAACTAACAGAGGATTTAACCGGAGATTTCATAAATGATAACCAGAGCACACGTTGAACCAGAAAGCCTTCCATCGAATAAAAAGTATGGAGGTAGGAATAAAGCAAAAGACAGTGTGGAGCATATTATAAGAAGCCCGTTCCACTCACACCGATTACTCCTCAAAGCTACTCCGCTACATCTGGAAACCTGTTTCTTGCTACTAATTGCTCTTGCGGGCGTAATAAGTTCCTGCGGGTCGGATGACAGTGAGCCTTACAGAAGCATTGACGGCAGCAGCAACAACCTAAAATATCCAGAAATGAATCAGGCCGGGGTCCAGCTGATTCGTCTCGTGACTCCTGCCTACACCGATGGAATCAGTTCCCTTGCAGGCTCAAACCGTTCCAATCCCAGAGATATAAGCAACATGGTAAACGCCCAAGAGGGATCAATACCCAACCAGAAATCGGCCAGCGATTTTCTATGGCTATGGGGACAATTCCTCGACCATGATATCAGTCTGACCCCTAAGGCGGAACCACTAGAAATGGCCAATATTCCGATTCCGACCGGGGACCCCTTTTTCGATCCGGACGGAACAGGTACCCGCGAAATGAGATTTAATCGTTCCGTCTACGACCCAGATACTGGCACGTCAACGGACAACCCCCGTCAGCAATTAAACGAAATCACCGGCTGGATCGACGCGTCAAACATTTATGGTTCTACCGAAGAACGCGCAGACGCCTTGCGACTAAACAACGGATCCGGCAGGCTTCGGGCGTCCGACGGCGATTTGCTTGTATTTAACAATTCTGAATTGCCAAACGACGGCGGCACAGGACCGGAGCTATTCATCTCTGGAGACATACGGGCCAATGAGCATGTTGGTTTGACTGCTATGCATACGCTTTTTATGCGTGAGCATAACAGGCTTGCCGAGGAAATTGCCACGCGCAATCCCGGTTTGTCTGGCGAGGAAATTTACCAGAGGGCAAGACGGCTAGTCGGCGCTCAGATGCAGGCGATTACCTACAATGAATTCCTGCCCGTGCTGGTGGGACCCGATGCCGTTGAATCCTTCTCTCCCCGTTACGACAGTTCAATCGACGCAGGTGTCATGAACATATTCTCTACGGCTGCCTACCGGTTTGGGCACAGCATGTTGAGTTCTCTTATTCTGCGTCTTGACGAGCAAGGAAACGAGATTGAGGCCGGTCATCTGCAGTTGCGGGAAGCTTTCTTCTCGCCCCAGAAACTCATTGAGACCGGTCTTGAGCCAATCCTACGGGGCTTTGCTGCGCAAATATGCCAGAAAATCGACCTGTTTTTCGTGGATGAAGTCCGCAACTTCCTGTTCGGAAATCCCGGAGACGGTGGATTTGATCTGGCAGCCCTTAATATCCAGCGCGGCCGCGATCACGGACTTCCAAGCTACAATGAAGTCCGCCGTGACCTGCAGGGACTTGAACCGAAAAGAAGTTTTTCGGAAGTAGTTGAATCTCTGGAAGTGCAAAACAAGCTCGCCCGTGTCTACGATGGGGATATAGAGAACATGGGCTTTTTTATAGGGGGGCTTGCAGAAGATCCCGTGCCCGGATCTATGCTGGGCGAACTTTTCCACACGATCGTTACCCTTCAATTTGAAGCGTTGCGCGATGGCGATCGCTTTTGGTATGAGCGCAGTCTGTCGCAGGATGAACTGAGAGAAGTGGAGGGGACAACTCTTGCCGATATTATCCGCAGAAACACGAATATAGGTGATGAGATCGGCGACAATGTATTTATCGTCGAGTAGTCAAGTTGAAAACCCAACAGTTTATAAAAAAGACTCAGAGTCACTATGCGCGGGTAGCAGACATCTACAGGTCTCTGAGAGTCACAGACTCAGAACCCGTGCTCCACATAAAGGAAATAATAGGAGATAAGGGGAAAATAAAGGCTGCCGACGTGGGGGCAGGGGCAGGACGGTACGCAAGACTCTTTTTCGAACATCTGGGCAAGGAACGTCTGTTTCTTTACTGCTACGACACAAACGAGTTCATGCTCGAGAGCCTAGAGCAGTAC
>JAPOQQ010000128.1 GCA_026710625.1 Candidatus Dadabacteria bacterium
CCCTCGGCCAAAATTATGCTTGACATTGAATGCCGATCTGTGATAGAACCTGTAATAAGCCCTGATTGTAGAGGGCAAGGAACGGTTATGATTTCATACAGGAGGTATGGTTAGTTATGGTTCCAATAGAAGCTTTGTTAGGTTACGTTTTGCTGCTCGTAGGGTTCGTGTTCTTTGCGAACGGAATGACCCTTTTGGGTAAAACCGGAGCAAAAGAAGTGGGCGTGCTCAATCTTGGAGTCGGCGTTCTTATAGCGATTGCCGCTTGGAAGCTGCACACCCTTGGTCTTACGGCGGCTACCGCGCTTGTGTCGGTATTTGCATTGATATACCTGATAGTTTACGCGGTATTCGTACACGGACACGACGCGAAAGGGCTTGGAGTGTACTGTCTTTTCGCAACGGTAGTGTTCGTATGGTACGGAGCTCATTTCCAGGCACTTGGGCTTGCGTACTTTGCGTACTTCTGCTGGGCTTGGGCTTTGCTTGTACTTCTTTGCTTCTTTGCGTTCTCGCAGGGCAAGGATCTTGGTAAGCCGATAGCCTATCTGTTCATAATAGAGTCCATTGTGACTCTGCTGATACCGGGAATGCTTCTGCTTACAGAAAAGTGGAATCCTCTCGGAGGAGTACCAGGCTAAGATTCATAATTTTTAGCTGATATACCAAATAACGGGCAGAGGGAATCATAAGCAATTCTCTCTGCCCGTTATTTTTTGTTTTTCTCTTCTTTCCCCCGCCAATCCCTTAACAAAGCGGTTTGATATAATCTGCTTTATAATTGATAATACAGTTTCCGGGACGGTGACCTGAATTGTCTGAAAAAATCCCTAACTTTCTCAAAAACGGGTACTTGGCACTTGCCTTGGGAACCATTATCGTCCTATCTTTTTTTCTTGTCGCCGAACCGGTCAGCCTTGACCGCAAATACAACAGTCAGAGCATAAAAATCGCTGAGGACACCCTTAAGCACGTAAACAAGTTTTATCTGGACAAAAGCAAGATCGACCATGCGAAAATGCTTGAAAAAGCGGTCTCCAGCCTTGAAACCTTTCTTGACGATGTGCTGGTGGAATTTCCGCAAGATCGGGGCAATGTCTTCGCCGTTCACGTAAAGGAGAAGGCAAAGAAATTCAAAGAAAAAGAGTCGCCATCTCCAAACGACGTCACAAGCACTCTGGGCCAAGTCGTGTCTTTTGTCCTTTCTAATACAGGGACCGAAGACCGCATCGTCAAGAACATAGAATATTCCATATCGGACAGCATGCTGAAGGTCCTTGACCCCCACTCCGCAATGATTCCGCCGGATATCTACAAGGAGTTTCTCATAGACACCGAAGGAAGTTTCGGAGGACTCGGAATAGTAGTTGGTATAAGAGATGGCCAGTTGACCGTCATATCTCCAATAGAAGGCACACCGGCTTACAGATCAGGGGTAAAAACCAAAGATCGGATCGTACAGATAGAAAACGAGTCAACCATAAACATGCCTCTTCTCGAAGCTGTAGGGAAACTAAGAGGTAAGAAGGGAACCAAGGTAAACCTTCTTATCTCGAGAAAAAATTTTTCCAAGCCCCGGAAATTTTCGATAGTAAGAGACACGATAAAGATAGAAAGCGTCGAAGGGTTTGACCTTGAAAACGATATTCTTTACCTGAGAATAAGAAATTTCCAGAAAAACACGTCCTCGGATCTAAAAAAAGAGATAAGCAGCCGCTCTTACCCGATTAACGGAATAATCCTCGATCTCAGAGGAAACCCCGGAGGTCTTCTCTCAGAGGCAGAAAAAGTAGCCGACCTCTTCCTTTCCTCGGGAACGATAATGACAACCAAAGCAAGGGACTATGCTAAAACCTACAGAGCCACGGCAAAGCAGCCTGAGTACAAGGGGAATGTGGTAGTGCTTGTGGACCAAGGAAGCGCAAGTGCGTCAGAAATAGTGGCCGGAGCGCTCAAAAACAACAAAAGAGCACTTGTGGTAGGAAAAAGATCCTTCGGCAAGGGATCGGTCCAGAAGGTTTTCGAGTTCGAAGATGGTGCCGCGCTGAAACTAACAATAGCAAAGTATCTTACCCCGGGCAACATCTCCATCCAGGACAGCGGCATAACTCCCGACATTCTTCTTCAGGGATCAGTGATAACCCAAGATAAAGTCGTCTATAACCCTTTGCCCGAAAAAAGAGAAAACGGGGGGGAGGAAACAGATCTGCCAACCCCTGAATTCACGATCAAGTACATCGACGAGAGTCTGGCACCCCAAGAAGAAGACGAGGATGAAATCCAGCCGGATGAATCGCTTACGAAAGCTCAGAAACTTGAGAAACTGAAGAATGATTTTTACGTAAAACTTTCAAGCAGGATGCTTCTGGCAGAAACCCGGGAACAGATGTATGCAACAGCTACCGATTTTTCCAACGCCCAGCTTGAAGAAATCAGAACACGGATTGAAAATACGGGAATAGACTGGTCTGCCGGTGAAACAAAAAAGCCTTCCGTATTGCTCCAAACGGTTCCCTCGAAAACAGTTTTCCGGGCCGGGGAAGAAAGTTTTCTTGAGATAAAGGTGACAAATTCCAGCCCTGACCCGATATACAGGCTCAGTGCCGTTACCGACTGTGAGAACCGCATTTACAGCGATGGAGAGCTTTTGTTCGGGAAACTGCTCCCCGGGCAGAGCAAGAGTTCAAGAGTCAAGTTTTCCGTTCCCAGATGGGTCACCACCAGAGAGGATAGTATTAAGCTCATTTTCACGAGTTCGGGGAACAAAACCTTTACGGAAGAAAACTTGCTCGTAAAAACCGTGGCGGACAAGCGTCCCGTCTATTCCCATAACCACGAAGTAGTGGACGACGGGAGATTTGGAAGCCAGGGAAACGGAAACGGCCATCCGGAACTTGAAGAAACGGTAGTACTCAACATAAAATTGAAAAACACCGGAGACGGAACATCTGAAAAAACGGTCGCAACTCTTAAAAATCTTTCGGGTAACGACGTGTTTCTTGAAAAAGGAAGAGTGGAGATTGAGAACTTCCGTCCAGGGGAGACTAGACTCGCGCCTTTTCGTTTCAGGCAGAGCGGTGAAGGCGATGAAACGGAATTTGAGCTTCTCGTAATGGATGAGGACTTCCGGGAAATAAAAACACAGAGAATAATCCTGCCTGTCTCCGCGCAGGAAAAACCGTTTTTCCCCGCTTCCGCAAAAAAAACTGCCCTGTTCAAGGACTCAAGCTCTATACTTGGGGGAACTTTCCCTGCAGCCCCCGCAGTGGCTGTGGCGCAGAAGAATTCCATGGTAAAAGTTCTCGGCACTTCAGGGCGATGGATACGGGTTGAGGGGAAAAATTCTCTAGCAGGCTGGGTTGAAGAAAAAGCCATCAGGGTTGCTCGGGCAAGCTACGACGGTCCGTCGGATGAGAACGGAACCGACGGCGCCTGGCAGGAGATTTCAGTTCTTGAAGAAATCTTTGAAGAGCCCCCTTTCATCATGATTTCGGATTTCCCCATGTCCACTGGAGCTTCCAAGATAACAGTGGAAGGATCGGTCAGGGACACTGACCGCATAGAAAGCGTCTCGGTTTGGAAAAAAGACGACAAGGTAAAGCTTTTTACACCGGGGAAAAACCATGTTCCTCTGCTTTTTCCCTTAACTCTTGAGGAAGGAATGAATCTTTTCACTATAGTGGCCAAGGACGAAAAGGGTATGACATCCAAAAGAACCCTGGCCATAAGAAAAGATCTTTCCTGAGTTTAGGATATTTATCGCGCACGCACCGAAGACTGCGGATGAAGTCCAGGGAGTGGAGTAATGCTTAAGTTTCTCTGTTTTCGAATACTGACCGGAGCAGTCGTAATCCTCGTGGTCGCGAGCATAACCTTCTTTCTGCTCAGAGTGCTTCCCGGGGGCCCTTTCGACGCCGAGAAAAGTATTCCCCCGCACATACTCGAAAACATTGAAAAGAAATATCACATGGATAAGCCGCTACATAAGCAATACCTCATCTACATGGGGAGCTTGGCACGCGGTGACTTCGGCCCTTCCTACAAATACAACGACAGACCCGTTACCAACATAATAAAGGAAACGCTGCCGGTCTCAATGGGGCTAGGGTTGGTGTCCCTAGTGCTAGCGTTTTTCATGGGAACAGTGGTCGGAATGATTTCCTCACTGTTTCCAAGAAGCATCCATGACATTGCCTCCGTGCTGATCTCCACGTCACTGGTATCGGTTCCAAGCTTCGTAGTTGGGGCGGCACTCATATATTTTTTCTCCGTTAAGTGGGGGGTTCTGCCGGCCGCCCTCTGGGGAGAGCCAAAGCACATCGTCCTTCCGGCACTGACCCTGAGCCTGGCTCCTTTCGCCTATATCTCAAGACTTGTACGCTCCAACATGCTTGACGTGTCGGGTCAGTTTTTCGTAAGAACCGCAAGGGCTAAAGGACTTGGAAGAACAAAGATATTCACAAAGCACATACTGAGAAACGCGCTTGTCCCTGTCGTAACGGTGCTAGGTCCCTTGACCGCCTACCTGGTGACGGGTTCCTTTGTCGTTGAGCATATATTCGCGATACCGGGAATGGGAAGGTTTTTCGTCTTTGCCGTGGCAAACAGGGACTATTCCGTTGTACTCGGAATAACGATCGTCTACGCACTTCTGCTCATAATAGCAAACCTTATTGTCGACCTTCTCTACGCCATACTTGATCCGAGAATAGAGCTTAGAAAGCAAGAGCCGATCGCCTGATGGCAGGCAAAAGCAGACGGAAATGAAAAACGTAAAGATAATTATCGAGTATGACGGCACGGACTACCACGGCTGGCAGTGTCAGGCGAATCTTCCGACGGTACAGAAGACGATAGAGGACGCCATCCAGCAGATCACCAGAGAGAATGTGAAGATAACGGGTTCGGGCAGAACGGACGCAGGAGTGCACGCCATTGGCCAGGTGGCAAATTTCTTCACAGAATCACAGATGGATCCCGAGACCCTGCGAAAGGCGCTCAATTCCACACTTCCCCGGGACATATCAATCATCAAGGCCCAAGAGGTCCCAGACGGCTTTCACGCCCAGTTCAGCTCCCGAAGCAAGGTATACGAATACAGAATCTTCAACAGGCCTCATCCCCCCGCACTTCAGAGAAACAGAGTGTGGAACATCCAGGAGAAACTTGATACAAAAAAGATGAGAGAAGCCGCCGCATATCTTGAGGGA
>JAPOQQ010000129.1 GCA_026710625.1 Candidatus Dadabacteria bacterium
ACTCGCAACGCTTGTTTTTTCCTGCGCGCTTTTCCTTGCGGCCGGGCCCTCCCAGGCGGCCGACAGCGCGAAGGGACAGGAAATCTACAACATCTACTGCGCTACCTGCCACGGCCCCACGGGGCTTGGCGACGGAATCGCAGCAGCCGCTCTTGACCCCAAGCCGAGGGACCTCTCGAGCGCCGCGATCCTCGAGACCTACACGGACGAATACCTGGTTAACGTGATAACAAACGGCGGGGCGGCAGTCGGGAAATCCCCGATGATGACTGCCTGGGCCGGGATAATAAGTCCCGAGGACATAGAAAACGTGGTGGCGCACATAAGGCAGAACTTCTGCAAGTGCGAGTACAAGAAGTAGGGGAAATTTATCAGCTTGATAGCGGCGTTGTTCCTGCCAACATCTTTTTTTTCTCCGAAAACTTCTTCCTTATATCGGTTACGGCTTGAGTGATCTCTGCGGGCAGGGATTCAAGTTCCTCACCCGTTTCCGCCCGCACCGCGTGCCAGAGCGGTTCCATGGTTTCAGTCAGGGCAGGATGGCTTTCCATTATCTGCCTGACCTGTTGGCTCCAGCCGGCCGCCGAGAGATTGATCAGGGATTCCGTCAGACCATACGTGTTCCAGTATCGTTGACCGTCGGCAATGGAAAGCGCATGGTCAAGTTTCTCCAGAGCCGCCATCCAGTTCCCGCGGCAGGTCAGCACATCGGAGAGCGTATGAAACGCGGCAGGGTTCTCCGGTATCAGTTCTGCCGCGCGCCAAGCGTAGCGTTCCGCTTCTTCCAAACGCGCAGCGTCGTCACCCCTGAGAATCGCTTCCGCCCTGGCGCGCCAAGCCTCGCCACACTCGGGGTCGAGTTCTACCGCCTTTTTGCAGCCCGATTCCGAGTTGTCATAATATTCCAGCAAGTTGGCAATATCGCTCCTAGTGGCCAGCAGCTTAGCGAATTTCCGACGCGTATCTACCGGGTCGTCCATATGAATATATTCTGAAAACCGGCCGTAAGAAACGATCCAGTCTTCAAACCGCCCCAGTTTCAGATATGCGGTGTCCAGAGCAACCAACGCCAGACCAGCACCATAACGTAATGTTCTCGGGTCATCGGTACGAACATATTGAGTGAAGCTTTCCAAAATGGAGACAGCTTCATCATACCGCTTTTGCGCGACAAGGGTGTTTCCTGCCTTGTCAAGCGTCTTGATAAATACCAAGCGCAACCATTCCGGATCGTCCGGGCGAACATATTGCGAGGCTTGCCGCCAAGCCGCGAGAGCTTCTTCGTGATGATCCGTTTCCGAGAACGATTCGCCAAGGAGCCGAAGCGGTTCAGCGGCTGTATAGCGCAGGAAATGCGGGTCGTCCTGATTTACAAATTCCGGAATTTTTGCAATAACGCTTAAGGCCTTGCCAGAATCTTCCAGAGCGAAAAGGACTTCGGCCTCTCCCGTCAGAGCTCCAAGTGCGCAGGTTCGCAACAGTGCAGTGTCATCGGGAGCGACGGCCTCGGTTACATGCCTGAACGCATCGAGGGCGTCCTCAAATTGCTTTCTTCCTCTTAGGGCTAAACCAAGAAAGACCCGGGCGGGGAGATTTCCTGGTTCTTGCCTGATTGCCTCTCTGCACTCGGTTTCCGCCTCCACGAAGCGCCCAGATTGGAGTAGCTCGATGCTGCGACAGACCTTATCCAGAAAGCAATCCAAATCTAACTGGTACTGCCGGGAAAAATCCCGTACTATTTCGCCAAATGCTGACACGTTCGCGCCGTTCGCGCCGAAGATAGAATTGATTATCAGGTTAAAGGCCTTCTTCAGCCAGTCTTCGCGTTCCGCGAAACCGGTGTCATCCACCACATAGGGGATCAGAGCTCCAAGCAATTCAGGCGCTTCTTCATCTTCGGAGACCCCGCTGTTTAATTCCTCAAGAGTTGCCAGATACATCGACCGCATCGGAACCGGGCCGAACAGATCGTTTAGGAAAGCTACCAGCAGCTTCAGGCGTCGATATCCCCGCCGGGAGAAACGCAGCAGGAAGTAGATGTTGTAGAACCGGTCGGCAACCTCGTACCGGACCCGCTTTTCCCTGTCTGACCGCGCTTCCCTGACGTACCCCCTGCCCACTAGCTGCTTGAGTTGTGCGCTTGCGTGCGATGAGGAAAGCCTGGCCGCGGCGGATACTTCCCTCGCGAGCATGGGGCTCCATTGCTCCGCAAGGCAATGAAACACCTTTCGGGACTGTGTCGGCAGTTCCTCGACGCGGGACTTGAAGTACGGAGTCTGTTCGTCGATTAGCTGTTCCAAGTCCTTGAATGCGGAACCGAGCGGCGACTCAATCAGAATTCCGTAGGTCAGCACCAGCAGCCGCGGGTTTCCTCCGGTCAGGCGGCGCATGGTCTCGATTCGCCCGCGTTCGCGGTTCAGCGTCTCGGCGATTTCGGTTTTGCCTTCACGTTCCGCAAGGGCTCGGAAGATCTGAAGATACTCTTCGCACCCAAGACCTTCCAGAAGAAAAACCCGGAAAAATTCGTAGAACGGTTCGCCGCGGTGTCGTATGGCCTCGAAGACGGCGTTTGCGGAGCCGATCAGCAGTATCTCCGGATGTTCGATCAACGCGGCCCGCAAAGCGTGGACTTCGCGCTCATCACCCATCTGTGAGAAAACGATGTCAAGATTTTCGACAAACAGAATCAGTCTCTTTCCGTTTTCTCGGCAAAAATCAATAAGGGCCGAGAGCGCATACGCGGCAAGCCGTTGCGGATCTTTCTCGTCGGCCGTAAGTGCTTCTGCCTTATCCGCCCACCGGGAATCCCGCGTGGCGCGGGTCAGGTGGTGCAGGGCCGTAAGCCAGAAATCCGCCAGATCGGTCACCTGATAGCTTTCCTCGTGAAACGCCACGGGCTGCCATACTTCTGCAAGATCGGGCGTCTCGCGTACCGCCTGGAGAAACCGCAGGCCGAGGGTGGTTTTGCCCATCCCCCGCGAGCCGACGAGCAGCATGTGCTGACACGGTCGGTCGGGGTTCTGTTCGCCCAGGAGGCGAAGCATCTCGGTGAGGGTTTCCTGACGGGCGACGAAGGAAGCCTTGAGTTCATCCGGGGAGAGTTGAGCCGGGTTGTAGATACGTTTTTGCTTCATGGCTCCATCCCCTCTGACCGGTTTTTCCGCCACCACTCCCTAAGCAGATTCGATCTGAAACACACATAGGAGCCGTCCCGCCGCACGTACCCGTCCGATTCCAGATTGCGAAGCGCCGAGAGAAACACGCTTTCGCCCCGCCGGGTCAGTTTCTCTATATCCGAGATGCGCGCACCTTCTCTCCGCCGACAGGCATGATTGAGTATGTCGTGCGCCGCTTCCCGCTCGTCTGCGTCGAGCATGATTTCCAAGCGGGCCGCGTAATGGTCAAGATGAGGCGTGCCTCCAGGTCCCGCAAGCCTTTCCGTGAAGCATCGCTCTATTGCGCTTTCGGAAACGCGCGAGGGATCCCCATTGCAGAATTGGCGAAGGGTCGAAAAAAACAGTTGCAGGTGATAGGGAACTGGATCCGAGAGGAGGTCGAGAATTTGCGAGACGGCGCGTTCGTCCATACGGAAGTCATAACTGTCTCCTAGCTCCTCCAGGAACTTAACTGCGACATCCCGGTTCCATGAATCCAGATGGAACGGAGCTAGGTCGTTTATTAATCCCGAAAGAGCGAAGCGCCTGAGAATACCTTCAAGCCCGATGGATCCGCCGATCAGTGTGCACACCTTCCCGCGCATCTGCGGAGACTGACGCCAGCGCCGGAGCCCAGACAGCAGCAGCTCGACATCATGTTTTCCTTCAGGGGTTTTCAGCATGCGCGAGACGAGTATCGGAAATTCGTCAAGGATGATCAGGAGGTTGCGGCCGGGGTCCGGCAGACTCTCAAGACGTTCAAGAAGCTCATCCGCCGTACGTTTCCAGTCCCGACCGATCGCCCTTTTGAGTTCAATGCGGAGTTTTTCTGTGCTGACGGAAACCTCGGAGAAGGAAAAAGTGCTCTTGAGCGTGTCCACTGCGGCCTTTGCGAACGGAATTTTTTCGATGCCCCGGCGATACTCCGGGTTCTTCGCCAGAGCGGCGACAATCGCCGCCAAGCAATCCGCCGAATCTTCGGTACCTTCAACATCCACATAAAAAACATCCCAGTTTTCCCGAGGTTCGCGACGAAGTTCCAACATGAGGCTGGTTTTTCCGACCCGTCGTGGGGCAAGCATCAAAACATGCTCTCCCTGTTCCAGTTTTTCCCACAACAGTTCCAACTCGGATTCTCGTCCGTAGAGGTCTTCGCCGATTACCGCCTGTCCTGTAATGTTTCGCATTCGCTTGATCCCCGTTCAGATCGGGATGGAAAACAGAATACATGACAAGGGATTTTTTGGCAATAAGTTTTTTGGCAAAAGATTTATTGCTACAGTGGAGACCACAGAAAATGCTACCACCGCACTTCCACGAAATCCAAGGCAGGGTGTTTCAACTATCCAGATCCAGAAAACCCGACAGACACGCAGTCAGTTTTTCAGCACAGCGGAAAACCAAAGGCGTAAACCCCGGTAAACGGCGAAACGCTATACGCCCAAAGCGTAGCCACCGTCACTCATCGCATTTCGCCCCAAGGACATGTCTGTGGCGAAGTCCGTCGATCGCCT
>JAPOQQ010000130.1 GCA_026710625.1 Candidatus Dadabacteria bacterium
CTCACTCATATCTCAATGACTCCACGGGGTTTTCTCTCGAAGCCCTGTAAGACGGGTAGAGAGTCGCAAGAAAGCATATAAGCAGGCTTGATACCGCTACGACGAGAAAATAAACTGGCTCTATCCTAACAGGGAATTCGGAAATAGGATATACGTTATCATCAAACGGAATCGCTTCCTTTATAAAATTGCTGGTCTCAAGAAAGCGACAGATCAGGTATCCGAAGAGCGTCCCTAGAAGTGTTCCAACGGTCCCTATTATCATTCCGTCGTAGACAAATATCCTTCTGATACCGCTTTTGCGAGCTCCCATGGACATGAGCACGGCTATGTCCCTTTTTTTCTCCATAACGAGCATTGTAAGCGTGCTGACTATATTCAAGGCAGCGACAAGAACTATAAACCCGAGAAATATTCCTATAGCCATTCTCTCAAGACGAAGCGCCCTGAAAAGGCTTCTGTTCGAGTCCTCCCAGTTCTTCGCATAGAAAGGAAAGCCGAGAGTTTCGGCTATTTTATTCCCCGTTTCGCGTGCCTGGTATATGTTATCCACCCTGACTTCTATGCCTGTTATCTTGCTTCGGGTTTCGAAGAAATCCATGGCATCCTCAAGCGATACGTAGGCGGTAGACGAATCGTATTCAATCATGCCGTAATCAAAAACTCCTATCACACCGAATTTCCTTATCTTGGCAGTCGGGCCGAAAGGACCGATTTTTCCGTAAGGAGAAACAAGATTGACAGTATCCCCCGTTGTCGCACCAATCAGATTCGAAAGTTCTCTGCCTATGATGATCGGAGGGTGCCCGGAAGCAGTTTCATGTAAAAGCCCCGAAACAATCCGGGAACCTTCATCAAGAAGGGCGTCACTGTTCTTACTTGTCTCCGGCAAACTGCCTTTTCCCACCGCTTCAGCCACGGCGGCAACCGAGGCTGAATTGTTTGGGTCTATCCCCCTTATCACGGAACCCGAGACAGCATATTCCGTAACGAGCATGCCGTGATTGTAAATAAAGGGGCTTGTCGAGGTTACACCGGGAAAATGTTCAAGTCTCTTCTCCACATCCGCAAAATCTCCGAAATCTCCTTCGTAGCTCATTACGATTACGTGGGAACTTGCGCCGATTATCTTGTCCCTGAGTTCATCCTCAAACCCCTTCATGACCGAAAGCACCACGTCAAGCGAAGCCACTCCCAAGAAAACACCCAGAATGGAGATAATACCGATTAGGGAGAGAAAACCACGCCCAGTTCCCGATTTCAGGTACCTAAGGGAGATTAGCGATTCGTAACTCATACTAGGGTCTGAGGTGAGGGAAGAAAATGACCTCTCTTATGGAAGAGGAATTGGTAAGCAGCATCACAAGACGGTCGATCCCTATACCGGCTCCGGCCGTGGGAGGCATTCCGTACTCAAGGGCCGACACGTAGTCATTATCCATTTCATGATATTCATCCTCGCCCTTTTCCTTCATTTCGACTTGGTCCGTGAACCGTTTTTTCTGATCAATCGGGTCGTTAAGCTCAGAAAAAGCGTTGGCTATCTCTCTTCCGTAGATGTAAAGCTCGAATCTGTCAACCACTTCAGGATCATCGTCGTTTTTTCTGGCAAGCGGAGAGACATCAAGAGGGAAACCGTAAACAAAGGTCGGGTTAACGAGACTATCTTCGAAAAGCGCCTCAAAAATCTCCGTGAGAGCTTTTCCCTTAATTCCGTTATGGTTTATTCCCATAGAATCCGCTCTCGCAAAAAGAAACTGGTCATCTTCCGTTATTTCGGAACCGAATTTCTCCCGTAGAGCCTCATAAATGTTAATTCTATTCCAAGGTCTCTTGAAGTCTATCTTTTTATCTTCGTACTCAAACAGCGTGTCTCCGACCGTATTTTCCACCACGTAGCAGACAAGTTCCTCTATGAGGTTCATAAGGTCCTCGTAAGTCGCGTAAGCCTGATAGAACTCAATCATGGTGAATTCTGGGTTGTGCTTGGTGGACACTCCCTCATTTCTGAACGTCCTCCCAAGTTCATAGACTCTCTCAAGTCCTCCGACGACAAGTCGTTTCAGGTAAAGCTCAGGCGCTATTCTCAGGTAAAGATCCATATCAAGGGCGTTGTGATGAGTAATAAAGGGTTTTGCCGTTGCGCCTCCGGCAATCGGGTGAAGCACTGGGGTCTCCACTTCAAGGAAATCCCTTTCGTCAAGAAACCTTCTGATGAGATTTATCACCTTTGACCTTGTCTTGAAAATCTCCTTAGTTCTCTGGTTAGCAATCAGGTCCAAGTAGCGCTGGCGGTACCTTGTCTCCACATCCTGGAGGCCATGCCATTTTTCAGGAAGCGGCCTCAGGGCCTTTGTGAGGAAAAAAAGTTCCCGGACCCTCACTGTAAGCTCCCCGGTCCTGGTCTTAAAAAGTTCTCCGCGGACGCCGGCAAAATCTCCTACGTCGAGTAGTTTGCGAAACAGCGTATAGGTTTTCTCGTCAATGGAGTTTTTCTGCATAAACCCCTGAATCTGCCCCGTGCGGTCTGAGAGATGAAAAAAAGCGCTTTTTCCGAAGTCCCTCTTTGAAACGATTCTTCCGGCCAAGCTGAAGAGGTCTTCCACCTGTTCAAGTTCTTCAGGAGACTTCGAAGCGTGCAGGGAGACCAGCTCTCCGGCGGTATGCTCCGGTGTAAAACCGTTTGCATAAGGGTCAATGCCCATTGCCCTTAGCTCTTCTAGCTTTGATTTTCTTAGTTCAAACTGCTTGTCTTCCATTGCGTTGGAATCTCTTTTCCATTGGCTATCGCAAAAGATAAAACCTAATTGCGACTGAAAACAACCTTCCCCGAAACTATCGTATTGCTCACCACCCCTTTGAGTTCCCACCCGGAAAACGGAGTGTTTCTACTCTTTGAGAAAAACCCCCCAGCCTTTACCGTACGGCTCATGCCGGGATCGAACACCACGAGATCGGCGATTGAACCTGGAACAAGCGTTCCTCTTTCTATGCCCACTATCTCTGAAGGAGCAACTGTAAGTTTTTTTATCATCTCATCAAGAGTAATGATTCCTTTTTCCACCAGTTCAAGCGAAAGTGAGAGGGCAGTTTCAAGACCAACTATACCGAAAGGTGCTAAGTCAAATTCAACGTTTTTCTCATCCTGACTGTGAGGAGCATGATCCGTGGCTATCACGTCAATTGTTCCATCGGCAATGCCTTCTAGTATAGCATCCACGTCTTCCTGGGTCCTAAGCGGCGGATTCATCTTGGCATCGGTGTTGTAACCATATACCAACTTGTCCGTAAGAGTGAAATGGTGAGGAGTCGCCTCCGCCGTAACTTTCACACCTCTTTTTTTTGCTTCCCGCACAAGTCTTACCGAACCCTTGGTAGAAACATGGCAGATATGAAGAGGAGTGCCAGTGAGTTCGCAGAGAATTATGTCCCTGACCACCCCAACCTCCTCAGAAGCGGCGGGAATTCCCCGAAGGCCAAGTTCGGTTGAAACGAAACCCTCGTTCATAACGCCGCCCGCAGAAAGCCCGGTGTCTTCTGCGTGCGTGATAACCGGAATCCCGAAAGGTCTTACGTATTCCATTGCCTTTCGCATAAGTCCCGAGTCAGTGACAGGCATTCCGTCATCGGAGATCGCCACGCATCCGGCTTCGCACATCTCGCCTATCTCAGCAAGTTCATCTCCCTTCTCTCCCTTGGTTATCGCGCCTATGGGAAACACGTTGACTATGCCTTCAGTCCTGGCTTTTAAGAGTATGTACTCGGTCACCGAGGCATTGTCGTTTATGGGGTTCGTGTTGGGCATACACACTATGGAAGTAAAACCGCCCGCGGCGGCGGCAAGACAACCCGTCTTTATCGTCTCCTTGTGTTCATAGCCCGGTTCCCTGAGATGTACGTGAATATCCACGAGTCCGGGGGCCACCACCTGCCCGCTTGCATCTATTACCGTGTCTGCCTTGCGCGGGGTGTCTATACGCTTTGATATTTCCCTCACCCTGTCTTCCTGGATATATATGTCCGAGACCATGTCGAGGGACTGTGAAGGGTCAATAACGCGGCCGTTTTTAATGAGCACTCCCATCTATAAGCTCTCTCCCAGGGCAACAAGATATATCATGGCCATTCTCACGGCAATTCCGTTTGCCACCTGCTCAAGTATAACGGCCCCCGGATCATCAGCTATCTCCGAAGTAAGCTCAACCCCCCGGTTAATCGGACCCGGATGCATCACTATCACGTCTTCTTTCGCAAGCCTGAGTTTCTCTCTGGTAAGCCCGTAAAGCCCCGAGTATTCCCTCAGCGAAGGAAAATACTCAAGAGTCTTTCTCTCGCTCTGAACCCGCAGCATTATCACCACGTCCACATTCTCAAGGGCATGTTCAAGCGAGTAGAAGATCTCCGCTCCCATATCCCTGAAATATTCGGGAACTATAGTTGCCGGTCCGACTATCCTTACTCTCGCTCCGAGTTTACGGAGGCCGAATATATTGGATCTGGCGACCCTGCTGTTGAGAATATCCCCAACGATAAGTACATCAAGGCCTTCGATTCTTCCTTTCTTCTCCCTTATGGTGAAAATATCAATAAGAGCCTGACTTGGATGCTCGTGGGAGCCGTCTCCGGCATTTATTACCGAGGCGCTTATCTGGCGGGCCAGGACAAAAGGCGCACCGGACATTCCATGCCTTATAACCATTATGCTCGCGCCCATGGCCTCGAAATTTCTGGCAGTGTCCAAAAGGCTCTCCCCTTTTACAATGCTGCTTTGCGAGGCAGAAAAACTCAGAACATCGGCACTGAGTCTTTTCTCCGCGATTTCAAATGACGATCGGGTTCTCGTACTGGGTTCGAAAAAAAGATTCACTATTGTCCTTCCCTTAAGAGTCGGAACCTTCTTTACGTCCCTGGTGGAAATCTCCTTCATGGACTCCGCGGTGTCGAGAATGATTTTGATTTCCTCGGCCGAGAGTTCTCCAAGACCCAGTATGTGCTTCTTGCTAAACGCCATCTTCTTTGATTATTTCAATTTCCTCCCTACCGTCCACTTCTTCCAGGTAAACGTTGACCATCTCGTTGTCTAACGTTTCGATGCTGATTCCCGCGTAGTCGGGCTGCACGGGGAGTTCCCTCCCTCCCCTGTCCACGAGCACGGCCAGTTTGACCGAGGCCGGCCTTCCATAATCCATGATTGAATTTATTGCGGCCCGCACGGTACGGCCAGTGTAGAGGACATCGTCAACAAGTATTATGTTTTTCCCCTGCACATCGTCGGGGATGCTGGTTCTGCGCAGTCGCGGCCAGTTTTTCCGGTTCTCAAAATCATCCCTGTAGAGAGTAATATCGATCGTTCCAAAGGTAACATCCTTTCCAGTCCGCTCGCTTATACGCTCAACGAGCCTCTTGCCCAGATATTCCCCTCTTGTCTTTATTCCTATGACAATAAGGCTGCTTAGCCTCTCGGGCGGTATGTCGTCTATGATCCCGGAGAAGAAACTTTCGGCCCCGTCCTCAATCGGCTGTATTTTTTTCTTGATCGCCATAATTCAGGGGAATTATACAGGAAAGTTTATAAAATTATAGATACGCGTCATGAGGCACAAAGATAATCTTGCTCTTGCTTCGGAACCCCGATCAGACAGCGGGAAGACTTCGTCGCAGGAAAAAGTGGTCTCGGTAAGCGCAAGGTGGATACACAGCCATATCCGTGCGGTCAGCAGAGCCGGAGGAACTCTGCTCCGCCATCTGCAAAGACAGGGCAGGAAGCCGGATTTCGCACAAGAGACAATTCGGGACGTGGCGTTATCCTGAGCAGGGCGGACATAAGCGAGCATCCGAAGGAAGTTAAGGAGAAAAGAGGGTCGGGCTGGGAGGCGGACACTATATCGGGCGGCAAGGGGCTCAGAGTGATTGTTTCCCTTTTTGATTGAGCCCTCCGCGGCAAACTAGCGCCAGATGCGTTTTCTCAAGAAAACCACCGAGAACAAAATGGACGCTACAAAGAGCAGGTTAAGCAAAGGGCTTTGATGCGTACTGCCGGTTGCGGCGATGGAGCACCCGTCATCATCGTCTTCCGCCGAGGCGTTCCAGTAACGGGCGCGTTTAAGGAAAACTTCAGGATCCTTTACCCACTCCGCAAAGCCGATGCGCCGGTTGTCGGTCAGATAATTGATTAGGGCATCAACACAGTCAGCGAGGGCTCGGTCATTCTTGTCAAAGGCAAAGCCACCGTACTCCACCTCCGGGTCGAGGGCCGTCACGACGAAACGGAAATTAGAGTTTCGGGAGGCCTCGTGGTTGCCCAACCCACCACGGGCCACGGCATCCACTACCCCATTGTCCAAGGCATCAAGCTGCTCCTGATCCGTTGACATGATGAGCACTTCCCTGACGGTTCCCTGAGTCCCCTCAATGCGCGTACGGCCCGATAGGTTCCCGGTTGAAGCAGCAGCGGTGATCCTGTAGTCAGTACTGCCGTCGGCAGTGAGTCTCGTGCCGTCGCCCAAGTGGACCACCGTGCCGGCAACCAGGTTGCCTTCGGCATCCACCACCCCGGTTAACTGCAGTAAACGATGTTCGCCGGTCGAGCCACCCAACACGGCGACCCGCGCATCATCCAGATCGTCATGCGAGCCATAGCGTTGGGCATCCTCCGCGCGCACTAAGAGTGACTGGCGGAAGGTGATGTGGCCGGAAGTGAATGTGACCTTCGTCGTCCCCGTTGCGTCGCGGGTGCGAGACTCAAGTATAGTGATGCCACCGCCCACCAGGTCATAACGAGGGGTAGCGGGCAACAGCCAAATGTCCGGCCATTCCTTGATGGCGCTACGGTTGAATATAAGCCCCGCGCCCTCCATCGTCTCCAGTGCGGTCAAGAGGTCAGCTTCGTAGCCGAGGTGACTGTTGAACTCAGAATTGTCCGGGTCCAAGTTCTCGCTGTAACTCACGGGTCTGAAGTCGGCGAAAAACCCGTACTCCAAGTCTCGACCGTCCTCGACACAGGCTTCACGCAAATGCCGGGAAGGGGTCTCCGTTCGTGCAATTGCGGTGCCCGCCGCCCAGACGCACAGGACAACGCAAAAGCAGAAGCCGCCCCCAACCCCAGATTTTATTCCCGTAGCAATTGTGCGTATGGTGTTCTGAAATGAGATGATTCGTGCAACCCCCAAGTAAAAAACCACGCAATGAGGAAACTATCTAACCATCGAGAGACTCATTCGATTCCCGAAAAAATTCTATGCCATCTTACCTTGTCTATAAAACCCGGGTTAGAAAGATTCCACGACCAGTGAATCATAAATGCCTTGCCGTAAACATTCTCCACCGGCACGAATCCCCAGAACCTGCTGTCGTAACTGTTGTCCCTGTTATCACCCATGACGAAAATCCTGCCCTTGGGAACAACAAGGGGAAAGCTCATTTTCCCGCTCGTCGTGGAACTGTTCCCCTTTTTATATATAACGCTGAAATTTTTCCCGGAGAGCGACTGCTCGTATCTGTCGGTAACAGAAAAGAATTTCTGGTCCGGATACTCGTAATTCCCGGTGTAGACCTGTTCCACAACTCTGCCGTTTATAAGGAGGTCCCTGCCGCGTATGTCTATTTCATCCCCGGCAATACCTACGGCTCTTTTTACGTAGAAAGCCCCCTTGCCGGGCATGGGGAAACCCGCTGCGTTACCTTCGCTGAGTTTGAAGACTACGACGTCGCCGCGGTCAATTTTGGAGAAGGGAAAAAATATCTCGTTGGTAAAAGGAATTCTTGTTCCGTAGACGAACTTGTTTATCAGGATATGATCACCCACAAGAAGAGTCGGGAGCATTGAACCCGAAGGAATCTTGAAGGGCTGAAACACGAAGGCTCTTATGGCCAAGGCGAGAGCTACCGCTATCACTATGGCTTCTACGTTCTGCCGCAGAGCAGATTTGCCGTAGGACCTGAGATTGTCTTCAAAAAAAATCCCAAGGGCTTTCCTTGATGCTCTTATTTCATGCAGGGAGCCCCGTTCTATCGCCTCTTCACAGGCAAGTATCCTTACTTCGGCATGATCGGCTTCCCTTGGGGCCATGAATCTCCCTTTTTTCCGGATGATACTTCTTACGGTGCGCACAAGTTTCTTTGAACTTCTTATGGCAAGCTTTTTTCTGATCCAGGTTACGATCATGGCAAAAATGTCCGAACGCACGCGAATGCCTTTTTAGTTCAGGTCATTCGGCTGCGGGTATGAGGTTTCCGTTAATCTCTCAACCGAGATCACTCCCCCAAGATTCTTAAGCGATTCAATGAGTTTTTCAAGTTGCTTGATGTTTTCCACCGCTACCTCAAACCTCGCATCTCCCTGTCCAATCTCATCTTCGCTCACATCGGCACTGACAATGTCGACATTGAGTCCCGAAACCGTGCTTGTTAGTTCAGAGAAAATGCCTTTCCTGTTCTCACACTTCACCGAAAGACCGATCGGTATCCGTCCCGAATACTCGTCATTCCAGGCAACCTCTATTCTCCTTTCAGGAGCGACTTCAAGCAATTTGGGGCAATTGTAAACGTGCACGGTTATCCCTCTGCCCCTGGTTATGAAACCTATGATCTGTTCCCCGGGAACCGGGTTGCAACATTTGCCGAACTTTATGAGTATGTTGTCATATCTTCTGACGAGCACGGCGTCTTTGTACTCGTCTTTGGAGATTCTGTTCATTATGCTTTTTATTCTTTCGCTTTTCTCGGCACCTTCGGCGAATTTCCTGGGATGCATCGCCTTGAGAAGATCATTTACCGCGGCATTGCCGAATCCTACCGCTCTGTAAAAATCCTTTATTCCCGGGAATTGAAGCTTTGCCAGAGGCTCGTCGAGCTTTTTCTTCTCCAGCAGGTTGCTCAGCTTGAGTCCTTTCAAGGCGAACTTCCTCTGGGCTATTGCTTCTCCAATCTGCTCGGCTTTGCGGTTTTCCTCCTGCCTCAGCCAGCTCCTTATCCTGTTTTTAGCTTTTGAAGTAACAACAAAATCAAGCCACTGCCTGTTAGGAACTCTGTTCTTGGAAGTCACCACTTCCACCATGTCTCCAGTTTCAAGCTTGTAGTTAAGGGGAACAAGCTTATGGTTAACAAAAGCTTGGGAGCAATGGTTGCCTATGTCTGTGTGAATTGAATATGCAAAGTCAACCGGAGTCGCACCTACGGGAAACTCAAGGAGGTCTGCGTTGGGAGTGTAAACGTACACGACATCCAGTATCAGCTCCCCCTTTATGGCTTCTATGTACTCCGTCGAGTCTTGTATATCCTTTAACTCGACGAGATGTCGGAGGTTTGAGTAGATCTTGTTGTTTCCGTTCTCAAGCGAATTTCCTTCCTTGTACCTCCAGTGAGCAGCAACCCCGTATTCCGCGATCCGATGCATCCGCTCAGTTCGTATCTGTATCTCCATCTGCTCTCCAAAGGGCCCTATTACGGCCGTATGAATGGACTGGTAGTTGTTGGCCTTCGGAAGGGCTATGTAGTCTTTTATTCTCCCCGGAATCGGTTTCCACAAGGAATGCACCGCTCCCAGAACCTGATAGCATTCGTTTTCACTCGCGGTAACGATCCGGAAACCCAGTATGTCATAAATATTGCGCAGGCTTATATTGCTTTTTTTCATCTTGCTGTAGATGCCGTATAAATGCTTGAATCTCCACGAGACATCTCCGCGAACTCCGAATTCTTCCATCTTGTTGTTGATGAGCGAGACGATTTCGGTCGTGTACTTTTCCCAATCTTTTTTCTTCGTGGACACGGTTTGGCTAATACGCTCGTATTCACCCGGCTCAGAGAACTTAAACGCCAGGTCCTCTAGCTCAACCGATATCCAGTTCATCCCGAGGCGGTGGGCAAGCGGCGCGTAAATTTCCATCGTTTCAACAGCAATCCTTTTCCGCTTATCCTCAGGCAGATACTGAAGCGTTCTCATGTTGTGCAGCCTGTCGGCAAGTTTTATCAGTACAACCCTTATATCTTCAGCCGTGGCGAGTATCAGCTTGCGAAAGCTTTCGGCCTGTTTCTCCACATCGGAAACATGGGGAAGACGGCTTATTTTCGTGGTAGCGTCAACAAGAAAAGCTATCTCGCTTCCAAAATTCCGTTCGATTTCCTCGCGAGTCGCAAGAGTGTCCTCTATTGTGTCGTGAAGAAGTCCGGTAACTATGGAGGGAACGTCAAGCTTTAAGTTCGCGAGTATGGAAGAAACCTCCAGGGGATGACTCAGATACGGTTCTCCGGAAACTCTTTTCTGGCCCGAGTGAACCTTGGCCGAATACACATAGGCTTTTTTTATGAAGTCAAGATCTTCGTTCTCGATATCCGAGTAGGAAGAAACTTTATCAATGATGTCGTTTAGCCTGATCACAGCAGCGCGAATACCTCACTTAAGGCCGAATTTCCTGAGAAAAACGGGGCCGTACACATTTTCCGTCCTCGCGTCCCGGGTAGCGGCGAGCATCCGCTGGCGGGAATCTTCACCATCCCCCTGTCTTTGCGAAAGTATAACGGCCTCGATTCTCCTAGCCGCAATATCCACCTCATCATTAATTATAATATAATCATAGCACTTCGAGCAGGCTACCTCCTCCTTGGCAATCCCGAGACGAATGGAGATGTCCCCCTCTTCTTCCGATTTTCTGTCTCTTAGCCTTTGCTCGAGAATCTCTAGAGACGGCGGGACAACAAATATGAAGACCGCATCGTCAAACACACCCCTCAGCCTTCTTGCTCCCTGAACATCTATGTCCAGAATGACGTCAACACCTGTTTCGATCCATTTTTCTATTTCAGCCCTCGGCGTGCCGTAAAAATTTCCGTGCACCTCGGCCCACTCGGCGAAAAAACCCTGCTTGATCATGTCCTGGAACTCTTCTCTGGAAATAAACTCGTAGTGCTCTCCGCGGACCTCCCCCAAGCGCATTAATCTTGTTGTGTAAGAAATGGAGAAACGGAGGTTCTCAACGTTTGACAGAACACGGGCGACAAGCGTTGTTTTTCCGCTTCCCGACGGACCGGAGATCACAAACAACTTCCCACTCATAATATCAGAGTATAAATGTAAAAACCTTGATGTTAAAACGGTACTTGTTGCCCTGCAATTGTGATTTTCCCTGATTCGGAATCAGGAAACATCAAAGCGATCAAGGTTCATAACCTTGGTCCAGACAGCAACAAAATCCCGCATAAAAGCTTCCTCTGAATCATCACATGCATGAACTTCTGCAAGCGCCCGCAACTGTGAGTTGGATCCGAATATGAGATCAACTTCGGTAGCAGTCCATCTGATCTCCCCAGTCGCTCTGTCACGGCCTTCATAGACCCCTTCTGAATCAGCGGAGCGCCCCCATTCAATCGACATATCAAGCAGGTTGGCAAAGAAATCATTGCTCAGCGTTCCGACCCTGTCTGTAAACACTCCATGTCGTGACCCTCCGGCGTTTGCACCGAGTGCCCGCATGCCGCCGAGCAGCACAGTCATCTCAGGCGCGGTAAGCGTCAGCAGGTGCGCCTTGTCGATCAGAAGTTCAGCCGGCGAGTGCTGCTGACCGGCTGCGATATAATTGCGAAAGCCGTCCGCTTTCGGTTCAAGTACATCAAAGGCGGCCGCATCTGTCTGCTCTTCAGTGGCATCCGTGCGGCCAGGCGTAAAGGGAAGATTCACCGAATACCCCGCGTCCTCCGCGGCTTTTTCGACTGCAGCGCAGCCGCCGAGAACTATTAGATCCGCAAGCGAAACGCATTTTCCGGTCGTCTGCGCTTTGTTAAAACTCTCCCTGACGGCAAGCAATGAAGACAATACCTTGTTGAGCTCTTCGGGATCGTTGGCATCCCAGTCCTTCTGGGGAGAAAGCCTGATACGCGCGCCGTTGGCACCTCCCCTGCGATCGGTACCCCTGAAAGTGGAAGCTGAAGCCCATGCAACCCGAACCAGCTCCTGGATCGAAAGCCCTTGGTCAAGTATCTCTTTTTTCAGAAGTGCAATGTCCTCTGCTTCGACAAGCTCATGATCAGCAGCCGGCACCGGATCCTGCCAGATCTGAGGCTCATCCGGGACCAGTGATCCGAGGCAGCAGGAGTAAGGACCCATGTCGCGATGGGTAAGCTTGTACCACGCCTTTGCAAACGCCTCGGCAAGTTCGTCCGGGTTTTCGTGAAAACGGCGTGAGATCGGTTCATACACAGGATCCATACGCAGCGAGAGATCAGTGGTCGCCATTATCGTTGGATCCCGTTTTCCGGACCCGTCTGATTCAGGGGCAAGATCTTTCTTGTCCACATCCTTTGCCGTCCATTGCCAGGCGCCCGCGGGGCTCTTGGTAAGTTCCCACTCATAACCGAAAAGCATGTCGAAAAAGCCATTGTCCCATGCCGTCGGATTGGACGTCCACGCGCCCTCAAGACCGCTTGTTATGGCATCAGCGCCGCGTCCGCTCGCATGCCTGCTCTTCCATCCGAGACCCTGCTCCTCAATTCCGGCAGCCTCTGGCTCGGGACCAACGCAGGCCGCGTCTCCGGCACCATGACACTTGCCGAATGTGTGTCCGCCCGCAATCAGGGCGACAGTTTCTTCATCGTCCATAGCCATGCGCCCGAAGGTCTCGCGGATGTCATGCGCCGCGGCAAGCGGGTCGGGCTTGGCGTTGGGTCCTTCGGGATTGACGTAGATAAGTCCCATCTGCACGGCGCCAAAAGGATTGTCAAGCTCGCGATCGCCGCTGTACCGTTCATCGCCCAGCCATTCGGTCTCAGGACCCCAGTAGATGTCCTCTTCCGGCTCCCACACGTCCTCGCGCCCGCCGGCAAAACCTAATGTCTCAAGCCCCATGGACTCAAGAGCGCAGTTGCCAGCGAGAATCATAAGGTCCGCCCAGGAAATTTTGCGTCCGTATTTCTTCTTTATCGGCCATAGAAGCCTGCGAGCCTTGTCGAGATTCCCATTGTCAGGCCAGCTGTTAAGAGGTGCAAAACGCTGCGTGCCGGATCGTGCTCCGCCACGCCCGTCGTGGATTCGATAGGTTCCCGCACTGTGCCAAGCCATACGGATAAAAAGCGGCCCGTAATGACCGTAGTCCGCGGGCCACCAATCCTGGCTGTCCGTCATAAGCGCGTAGAGATCCTGCCTCACCGCTTCAAGATCAAGAGTCTGGAACTCCGCCGCGTAATCAAATCTCTCGCCCATAGGGTCCACAAGAGCAGAGTTCTGGTGAAGAATTTTCAGATTGAGCTGATTCGGCCACCAGTTCTGGTTAGCTATGCTGCCGGTCAACTTTGAACTGCTTGTGCCGTGGGTTACCGGGCACTTTAGGGTGTCTTGGGTTTTATCCATATTTTCTCTCCATAATTAGCACGTCGAGATGCATATGAACACATCGAGACGCAACAAACTCAATGCTGGGTACTGCCCCGCGCGCTCAGGCGAGAAATATACCAGTACCGCTATACAGGCTCAAGTTAAGGTGCTTGTGTGTAAGGATGATCTCACGCTTAGCCGTAACGGTTTCGGACGGTTACGCAAGGAAGCGCAGATCAGCAAGAATGCGCCCGAATTCCTCGGGAGAGGACAAGCAGCATCAATACTACAGCAAGCAGGGCGGACGCCCCCATGTGTCCCTGAGACGTTCCTACCGAGCTCTTTTTCTCCTCACCACTGCAAAGACAGCAAGAGTGAGGAGAAACAAGCTGAACGCGGAAGAATTATCTTTGGGGTTTAGGGCGCAGCCTCCGCCCCCGGAACTTGTTATCATTATCTCCCTGAGCCTTTTAAGTTCGGAAACGCTCTCCGGAATCTCTACTCCTTCTCCGATGAGATCAAGCTCCGTCACTCTTCCATCATCATCCGTCGTGACTCCCTCCTGCCAGTCCTCGAAGTTATAGGGGTCCCCGTAGTTCTCAAACCACTCGGGATTAATGTTAAGCATTTCCGCTATGTCTCTTAACACCGCTCTCTCAACA
This sequence comes from Candidatus Dadabacteria bacterium, assembly GCA_026710625.1. GTDB lineage: Bacteria > Desulfobacterota_D > UBA1144 > Nemesobacterales > Nemesobacteraceae > Nemesobacter. The sequence continues at coordinate 13,966 of JAPOQQ010000130.1, forward strand.
CGAAGCACAAGATCCTCGGGCACTTCTCCCGAAAGATCGTCGTTTCCCCACAGGGCAAGCTCCTTCAGTTCCGAAAGACACAGAAGTTCTCTTGCCGGCACCTCTCCCGAGAGAGCGTTATGCGAAAGACGCAGGGATACTACGTTTCCGTCTTCATCCGTTTCCACTCCGAACCACTCCTGCGGAGGTTCGGGGGAGTTCCAGTTCTCATTCTCATCCCAGTTCTC
>JAPOQQ010000131.1 GCA_026710625.1 Candidatus Dadabacteria bacterium
CAAGGGTTCAGCGCTGACGGCGGTGAGCAGCGGGCAGGCGAGCGGGGCCATCGCGCTCGAAGTGGGGTCCAACGCGATCACGGTGCAGGTAACGGCCCAGGACTCGACAACGAAGGACTACACGGTCACGGTCACGCGGGATGCCCAGGGAAAGGTAACCCTGTCTATGGAACCGGAGGTAGGAGCGCTGGTGACTGCGACTTTAACTGATCCTGACGGTCAAACTTCAAGCGACATGTGGGAGTGGGAGAAGTCAATGAACCGTAAGACTTGGCAACCGGTCAGCGGTACCCCAAACGGCAAGACTTATACCCCGGTTGATAGTGACATAGGCTACTATCTGCGAGCTACGGCGACCTATACGGATGCCGTTTTTGGTTCTGGGAAAACTGCGACTGAAGTTTCTGACACGCCGGTGAGTGCGGCAGTGGTCTCAAACAGTGCGCCCGAGTTCTCCGAAGGTGCTACTACCACGCGTTCCGTGCGTGAAGATGTGCCGCGTGGAAGCAAGGTTGGCGCTCCGGTTACAGCGACAGATTCGGACACTGCTCACCAAGGTAGACTAACCTACTCGCTTGACAGCACGGCTTTTAGTATTGACTCCCTCGGACAGATAACAACCAATGTATCGCTTGACTACGAAACCACGCCGTCTTACTTGGTTACGGTTACAGCCAGGGACCCGGGTGGTGCGAGCGATACCATCACCGTGACTATCACCGTGACCGATGTGGATGAAAATGGATCTCCGCCTCCAAAGATAAGGGATCCCTCTCAGGTTCCGAGTTTCTCTCCCCCGCCGGTGGTGAAGACTCCTCTTGCACCACAGAATCTTACCGCGATGCCAGGCAACGCCGAGGTGACGCTCAGATGGAGGACACCCAATGACGGCGGAAGCGCCATCAAGTACTACGAATACAAGGTTGATGACGGCACGTGGGTCTCTACGGGAGAAAAAGCCACTTCTTACACCGTTACCGGGCTTACCAACGGAGAGACCTACAGGTTCAGGGTGCGGGCCGTAAACAGCGTCGGCCCCGGCGCAGCATCCAATCCGGCAAGAGCCACTCCCGCCACCGTGCCGGGCGCGCCCCGGAATCTCACGCTGACGTCGGGCAGCCAGTATATGATGCTCATGTGGGAGCGGCCGGCGGATAACGGCGGTCTTCCGATCACGGGCTACGAGTACAGCCAGAAGGAAGAGGACGGGTCCTTCGGCAGTTGGACCTCAATAGATAACAGCGCCCCCGGGGAGGCAAATGAGACAAACTACGCGGTCGCGGGCCTCAAAAACGGCACGATATACTCCTTCCGGGTGCGCGCGGTGAACGCGATAGGTCCGGGAGACTCCTCAGCCGAAGCCACGGCCGAGGTAAGCACTCCCTCTCTCCGCCGCGCGAGACGCGCGCACCTGAACATCCTTCCGACGTTCGGGCGGACCATGCTCAGGAACTCTGTTGACGCCCTTACCTGGCGTCTTGACAGCGCGCTTTCGGGATCATACACGCGGACGGGGATGTTCAGGCTTATGGATCAGCACACGGGCCTTCACGAAGTCATCGGAGATGACATATGGGATGATCCGGACCAGTGGGAAGAGCTAAGCCTCGAACAACTGCTTTACGGGTCTTCCTTCATAATAGAAGCTGGTGTGATGCTGAAGAAAAAACCGAAAGAGGGTCCGAGGGCGGCTCCGAAGGAACATAAAGGATATACAGAAGGAGACTCCGGGGAACACACAAGGGAATATCCGCAGGAAGATTCCGCGGATAAAAACATGTGGATTGAGGAGGATGAAAAACCCATGGTCGTCGAGAGAAGAGGCGACATCGGATTCTGGGGCAAGGCGGACTACAATAATCTTTCGGTCTCAAGCGACGAATGGTTTGCGTGGGACGGGCGGATTGTGAGCGGTTACATGGGAGTTGACAGGTGGCTTAACGAGAAGGTGCTTACGGGATTTTCCGTGTCCCTGACGAAGGGGAATTTCGATTATACGGACACGACGCCTGGAGAAGGGGGAAGGGGTGATTACTACGTCAAGATGCTGAGCGTGTCACCGTATGTCTCCTGGTTCCTGTCCGAGGACGCTTACCTTTGGGGCTCGGTTGGCTACGGCCGCGGGCAGGTAGACATAGACGACGAAGAGGCGCAGAGCGTCGCCACAAGCGACCTGAGCTACAAGTCGGTGGCGGCTGGAGGAAGAGGCAGGGTGTTTGACGTGGGAGACACGACTTTTGCTCTTAAGAGCGAAGCGTTTAAGGTGTGGATGGACGTGGAAGACGACGACTACCTGATCGACGAGATGTCGATAGGGGTGCACCAGTTGCGCCTCAGCATGGAGGGAAGCTACGAGTACCGCTTCGCGTCCGGAACCTGGTTCAATCCCTTGGTCGAGGTAGCGCTTCGCCACGACGGCGGAGACGGGGAGACGGGCACAGGGGTCGAAATAGGAGGAGGATTCCTCTATGAGAACCCGAACATGGGTCTCAGCATCTCGGGCAGGGGGCGGTGGCTTGCGGCGCATAGCTCGGATGAGTTCAGCCAGTGGGGAGTGGGAGGAGCCGTGATCTTCGATAAGGGAGGGGACAAGCGGGGGGCGCTGTTCAGCGTGGCGCCTGAATGGGGAGACACCTCAAGCGGCGTTGACGGTCTCTGGGAGCGGGGAGTGGAAGGACTGTCCTCAGAGGATAACGGGCGCAATGACATGCATCTTGACGCTGAGTTCGGATACGGACTTGCGGCTCTCGGCGGCGACGGGCTCTTTACGCCTTACAGCGGTCTCAGGCTCGGTGGGGACGGGCGGCGGCACTACAGGCTCGGCAACCGTCTTGATCTCGGGCGCTCGGCAAGCCTTAATCTTGAGACCCGGCGCAGGCAGAGCGATACCGAGAAGCCCGAGCATGACGTCATGCTGAGAGGGAAAGTTAAGTTCTGATCGGACGGTGTTTCGGACGATTACAGTCAGTTGCCTTCAAGTGCGCTGCCGCAGTGTTCAGTCCGTTTTAAACTGAAGTTTCCTCTGTTTTCAAAGGAATTCACGCTGATTTTCGCTCAACTTCGGTGCATCTGTTGACCAGATCCGAACAAAAGAAGAAACGGAGTTTTCCCGTGGAGAAAGTACGGGTATCAGACAGCGCGAAGAAGAAATACGACACTAAGAAAACAGAAGAGGGTTTTTGCGTTCACGGTTTCACTAAGGGAATTATTCCTATAACCAGCCAAACTCAGTTTCCGGTCTGGAACAAAATTAAATTTCCCCAGTTAATTTTATCTTCCTGTTTAAGCAAGTTGTCTTTTTCCGCAAGAAATTCCCTCTATCCAACGAACATCTTTGACGGAACCGCTGAAAAAACATCCTCAAATTAAGGTGCGAGGCAGAAAAAATCGTCAAATGGAACTAATGACGTATCGGATGCTGAAGAAAACTCTCAGACACTCAAAAATCAAAGCTCAAAGTGCCGATAGTGGGAACCACTGTCGCTTCTACAGCATAGGATAACCCTGTTTATGATACCTTACAACTTGATTAATAATTGTTTTTCTGGTATTAAAACCTGATTTGCAAAAGGAATTTGGAGGATACTTAATGACAGAAGAAGCCGTAGCTAGCGAAAAACTCAGCATGAAAAGCCTGCTTGAAGCGGGGGTGCATTTCGGACACCAGAAAAGCCACTGGAATCCGAAAATGAAATCCTTCATCTTCGGAGCAAGAAACGGCATTCACATAATCGATCTTCAGCAGACCGTCTCGCTTTTTAACAGGGCGAATAATTTCGTGAGAAACACAGTGGCGGACGGAGGAACCGTTTTGCTGGTGGGAACCAAAAAACAGGCGCGGGGAATAATCGAGGAAGAATCGATCCGATGCAACATGCCCTACATAAACACGCGTTGGCTTGGGGGGACCCTTACCAATTTCAACACGATACGTTCGAGGGTTGATTACCTGCTGGAACTGAAGAAACTCGAGGAAGACGGGCAGATGGAAATGCTTCCGAAAAGGGAAGCGAAAAACCTTAGAAGAGAGATAGTAAAACTCGAGGGGCTTTTGGGTGGAATAGTAAGCATGAGGAGGGCTCCCGATGCCATTTTCGTCGTAGATACGAAAAAAGAGCATATAGCCATAAAAGAGGCGAGAAACCTTTCGATACCAGTTATAGCGATCGTGGACACGAACTGCGACCCCGCAAATGCGGATTACCCGATTCCGAGTAATGACGACGCCATAAGGGCGATAAAGCTGTTCACTTCAAAAATAGCGGACGCCTGCATTGAAGGAAGTCACATGTACCAGGAAAAACTGGTGAGCGGAGAGGTCGAACAAGCAAAAGAAGACAGCCTTGAGGGCGTAGTGGTAGAAAGGAAGGTGTTTGTTTTCAAGGAAGCTGAGTCCGAAGGCAGTGAGGAAACCTTTGTTTCGGTAGCAATCTCCGAATCTTCGCAAAGTGAAGACGCTCAGGCTCAGAAAGAGGCATCGGAGAATACAGAAGATAAAAAAGAGGATTAAAAATGGCTGAAATCAAGGCAACAATGGTAAAGGAGTTGAGAGAGAAAACAGGAGCTCCTTTTCTTGACTGCAAGAACGCACTTGTGGAAACCGACGGGAATTTCGAAAAAGCTTCCGAGGTCCTGAGAATAAAGGGCGTCGCGAAAGCTTCTAAAAAGACTACCAGAAAAACCGACCAGGGGATCATATCCTCATACGTTCACGCGGGTGGCAAGATCGGCGTAATGCTCGAGGTTAACTGCGAGACGGATTTTGTGGCCAGAAACGACGAGTTTCAGAATCTCTGCAGGGAAGTCGCGATGCAGATAGCGGCAAACAATCCGATTTACGTAAGAAAGGAAGAGGTCTCGGAAGAAGAAATAGAAAATGAAAGGCGGATTCTCAAGGCAGAAGCTATGGAATCGGGAAAACCCGAGAATATAGCGGAAAAAATGGTTGCGGGAAGAATAAACAAGTTTTTCGAGGAAATATGCCTTCTCGAGCAGCCCTACATAAGAGATCCCAAGATAAAAGTCACGGACCTTGTAAGCAACCTGATAGCCAAGATCGGCGAAAACATAGTTGTAAAAAGATTCGTAAGATACCAGCTGGGCGAATGAAAAAACTGGACAATGGGATCCTCTGAAAAAACCCCGAAATACAAGAGAGTACTGCTGAAACTCAGCGGAGAAGCTCTTCAGGGTCCCGGCCAGTTTGGTATCAATTCCGACGTAATTGAATACGTCTCCGAAGAAATAAAAAGCATCTACTCTCTCGGAGTAGAAACGGCCATAGTCATAGGCGGAGGAAATATCTTCAGGGGCGTTTCCAGCTCTTCAAAGGGAATGGACCGTTCCACGGCCGACTACATGGGAATGCTCGCAACCGTGATAAACGCGCTTGCCCTGCAGGATTTTCTTGAAAGAAAAGGGCTTTCAACGCGGATACAGACCGCACTTGAAATAAAACAGGTTGCCGAACCCTTTATCAAGAGAAGGGCTATACGTCATCTTGAAAAGGGAAGAATAGTCATATTCGCTTCGGGAACAGGCAATCCGTTTTTTACAACCGACACGGCCGCAACCCTGAGAGCGCTGCAGATGGGAGCGGATATCATAATGAAGGCAACCAAAGTTGACGGCATTTATGACAAAGACCCTGTTAAAAACAAAGATGCTTCGAAGTTCGCCGAGCTCACATATATGGAAATTCTCAAAAAAGGGTTAAAAGTTATGGATGCAACTTCAATCTCTCTTTGCATGGAGGGAAATATTCCCATAGTAGTGTTCGATCTTTTTGAGAAAGGCAACATAGAGAAAGTCATAAGCGGAGAGAAAGTAGGTACTATTGTAAGGAGCGGTACGGAACAATGAGCGAGGAACTGTCCGTTGAAGAACTTTGTATTGACGCCGAAGACAGGATGGACAAGACAGTAAGCGTTTTCGACCAGGAACTCTCCAGAATAAGAACCGGCAGGGCATCAGCAGCTCTTGTCGACACAATGAGAGTTTCCTATTTCGGTGCCCAGACACCGATTAATCAACTCGCCAACGTTTCAGTGCCCGATAGTTCAACCATACTCATACAGGCCTGGGACCCGGGCGCGGTTGAGGGAATCCAAAAAGCAATCGTGCAGTCCGAACTTGGAATAAATCCGTCAGTCGACGGAAACACGATCAGACTTCTTATACCTCCGCTGACGGAGCAGAGAAGAAAGGAGCTCGTCAGGCACACGGGGAAAGTCGCCGAAGAACACAGGGTGTCCATAAGGCAGATAAGAAAAGATGCAAACAACCTCATAAAAAAAGCCGGGAAAACAGAGAACCTTCCAGAAGATGAAATAAAAAAAGCCCTCTCCGAAATACAGCAACTGACAGATGAGAGAATAAGCAGGCTAAACGCCCTGCTTGAAAAGAAAGAAAAAGAAATACTGGAAATCTGAGAACCGCACGGATTACCGGCCGATAACCCTGATACCATCCATATAGGGAACCAGCACCTCGGGAACTTCCACCGTCCCCTCTTCGGTCTGGAAATTCTCAACAATCGCCAGCAGAGCCCTGCCCACAGCCACCCCGGAACCATTAAGAGTATGAAGAAAGGCCGGCTTGGAGCCTTTTGATTCTCTGTATCTTATGTTGGCACGCCTCGCCTGAAACGCCTCAAAATTGCTGCAGGACGATATTTCCCTGTATCTGCCTTCACTCGGCACCCATACTTCAAGATCATAAGTCTTGGCGGAAGAAAATCCCATGTCTCCCGTGCAAAGAACAACAACCCTGTAAGGAATACCCAGAAGTTCAAGAATCTTAGCGGCATCAGAAGTCAGTATTTCAAGTTCCTCGTACGAGTTCTCCGGGTCAGCGAAGCGTACAAGCTCCACCTTGTTAAACTGATGCTGCCTTATTATCCCGTGTACGTCCTTTCCGTAAGAACCCGCTTCCTTTCTGAAGCACGGAGAGTAAGCCACGTATTTAATCGGAAGCATCTCCTCGGGAATTATCTCGTCGCGGTGAATGTTGGTAACGGGAACCTCGGCGGTGGGAATCAGGTAATAGTCCGTATCGCTAAGCTTGAAAAGGTCTTCCTCGAATTTGGGGAGATTTCCCGTTCCAGTAAGACTTTCCGTGTTAACTACGAAGGGAGTGAGGACCTCTGTGTAACCGTGCTGCTTGGTATGAACATCGAGCATGAAATTTATAAGAGCCCTCTCAAGCCGCGCGCCCGCGTTTTTGTAAAGTGCAAACCGTGCACCCGCGATCTTCGTCGCCCTCGGAAGATCCAGTATGTCGAGCTCAGCTCCCAGCAACACATGGTCCTTTATCTCGAAGTCAAAATCCCTTGGTTCTCCCCACTTCCTTATCTCGACGTTTGCCGTGTCGTCCTGGCCCTCGGGAACCGAGGAATCGGGCATATTGGGAATGGTCAGGAGAAACTCCCTTAGAAGCCCCTCCACCTCCGCTTTCTTCTCATTAAGATCCTTCACCTCATCCGAGAGAGCCTTCAGTTCGGGCAGAAGTTCTGAAAGTCCCTGCTGATCTCCGGACCTCTTAAGGGCACCCACCTTTCTCGAGCCCTCGTTTCTCCGGTGTTCCAGAGTCTCGACCCTTTTTATTATCTCTTTTCTCCGGGAATTCAGTACGGCAAACTCCGAGAGATCGGTCTCAAAACCGCGGGTAGCGAGTTTTTCACCCACAAGATCAATATTTCGCTCAATTAATTTGGGATCTAGCATTTAAATCACGTGCTCCGCCGGAACTTGAAAAAAACCAAAAGCCAGATGTCTAATTTACACTCACAGCCGATATTTTCAAACAGCCCGAGACTTTGCACAAGAGGTTCTTTTCGGGTTTAATAACAGAGATATAGAGCTGAAAGAGCGTCAGGGAAGGGAGCAAGCAATGAAAATACTGAATAACGGAATAGAAATAACCTACTTTGGACATTCCACTTTCTCAGTAAAATCGCCCGCCGGCAAAACGGTGATGATAGACCCGTGGATTGAGGGAAACCCCTCGTGTCCGGAACATCTCCGTGAAGTCGGTCATGTTGACATAATAGCAGTCACACACGGACATTTTGACCACATAAGTGACGTGATTCCTCTATGCAGCAAATACAACCCCAAAGTGGTGGCAAACTGGGAGATCTGCGACTGGCTGGGCTCAAAAGGAGTTCAAAACTGCATGCCGTGTAATAAGGGAGGCAACGTGGTCATAGACGGAATAAGGTTCACAATGACCCACGCACAGCACAGCAGCAGCATGAAGGAGGAAGACGGAACTGTTATCTATGGCGGGGAACCGGCAGGCTACATAATAAAGTTTGAAAATGACTACACAATATATCATGCCGGAGATACCAACATTTTCGGTGACATGAAACTTATATCGGAAATATACAAACCGCAACTGGCAATGCTACCCATCGGAGATCTCTTCACGATGTCTCCGCTTGAGGCATCATACGCATGCAGGCTGCTTAACGTGAGTTGGGTCGTCCCCATGCACTACGGAACTTTTCCGCTTCTGGTGGGAACTCCGGATGAACTGAAGTCGCTGACCAAGGATATGGATTCGTTGAGCGTGGTCGCCTTGGAACCAGGACAGCAGATCACATGACTTGCAGAGAACTTTTACTTCAGAACTAAAGGAGCTTTTTTGTCCTCATAGAAAGACAGCTTCACAAAACAGAGTTATGAAAAACCCAGGAAAATTATTAGTCATCATTGCCCTGCTCATTACGGTTTCCTGCGGGGGAAAACAGGCGATTTACGAAGGAACAGCGGAGCAGCTTAACGACGAAGTGCTTGAAGAACTTAACAAGGAAGGCGGTTTTCCCTGGATTTTCGGCGGAACAAATTACGACAAAGTATTCGACATCCTCAAGGAAATACAGATCCGCTATCCCTATACCAAGTACGCCGCGCTAGCCGAACTCAGAAGCGGTGATGTCTATTTTAAAAAGAAGGAATACACTCTAGCCGCTGAGGAATACGAAAATTTCATAACGAACCATCCGGGTCACAAAGAACTTGATTACGCAATGTATCGCCTCGGACTCTCCTACTATAAGATGAAAGCTGGAAAGGACAGAAACCATTCAAAGCGGCTTCAATCAATAAAGTGGTTTACACTGCTTAAGAAAACCTACCCCGACTCCCCGTACGCTGAGCAGGTCCAGGATAAAATCGAGAAATCCAGAAGAATGCTCGCGGAAAGAGAAATCTATATAGGAAAATTCTACCAGAAGAAAAAGAACTACGAAGCCGCGGCGCAAAGGTACAGAAACGTTCTTGAAAACTACTCCGACACCAAATACGCCGAGAAAGCCAGGGAGCTTCTCAGAGAAACTGAGGAGAAATTATCCGAGCAGTCATCCTAGCAACAGGAGAAAACTTTTCCCCGAAGCTACGGGCAAGCAATCCGCCACGTGAGTTTAACGACACGATAATTTGCCGGGTGGCTGTGCGTATCGGTCCGGAACGTGCGTCTTGATCAAGCGATGTAATTCCACTCAAACAAAAAAAAACAGACATGGTGACGACATACAAGCTGCTTGCATATCTGGTTGCGATCATCTTTCTCGCCTCCTGCGGGTCTTCTGATGAAGAAGAGATAAATCTACTTTTGGACAAGAGGACCAGCGCCTTTGAGCTAAAAAATCCTGAAATGTATTCTGAGTGCATACACGAAGACTACAGGGTAACTTCAGGGGAAGAAGTAGTTGACAAGCACAAGCTGGTAAACAGATTCAGGGATCACGTATCCATCATTGACACGGTATCGTTCGGTGAATCCGAAAGGTACATATACATCAACGGAACAGACGCAAGGGTAATGATGCTCTCTTCGATTGACGTAAAGGTAGGTGGCTATTCAATGACATATAAAGCCAAAGAGGTTATTAACTTATCGAAAGTACTGGGAAAGTGGAGAATAACCAAGGAGTCTATGCTTAACTTGCTCAGCGGAACTATGATTCTTGATAACTAAGAACTAGCCGAATTTCTTTTCAATATCTTCCTGCTCTTCTTTGCACTCTATGCAAAGAGTAGTCTCCGGTCTTGCAATCAGTCTCTGCTCCGAGATCTCCTCTTCACACACCTCACAGATTCCGTAAGAACCATTCTCAAGCCTCGCAAGCGCGTCGCGTATTTTCCGAAGCAGTTTTCTTTCTCTATCCCTTTCTCGAAGTTCAAGGACCCTGTTTGACTCGGATAGCGCCCTGTCAAGTGGGTCTGGGAAAGAATTGGAACCCTTACTCATCCTATCAACAGTATCATAGGCAATGCCCAGTATATCGGACATCTTCCGAATCAGGATGGTTCTTACCGTCTCCCTGGTTTCTGCCTTCATAAGGAATATTATATATACCTACGTTTTTTTGTAAATTTGACGAAACGCAACAAATATAATTAATTATCCGCCATGGCGAGAATGAAGAGACTTACGATTGAACTGCCGGGAGAAATGGCTGCACTTGTTTCGGATCTGCTCTTGGGTCTTGAAGCCGGAGCCGTAAGCGAGGAGCAAAGAGAACACAGAGAACCATTAGTCCATGCGTATTTTAAGGAAGAAGTGAGCATTGCGGAAATCATAACAACTGTAAGGGAGTTCTCTACGCTTTTTGGCGAAAACCCCGAGGCGGTGCGGTTCACTACCCAATACATCAATCAAGCGGACTGGGAAGGTTGGAAGTCCTATCTGAAACCGGTAAGAGCGAGTCGCCGAATAGTTATCAAACCTCCATGGGAAAAAGAATACAAGGCGGAGCGGGGAACCAGGGTAGTTGAAATAAATCCGGGAAATGCTTTTGGCACAGGACATCACGAAACAACAAGAATATGCGTAAGTTATCTGGATGAAATTATCGAGAAATCCCCCGGGTGTTCCGTTTTTGACGTGGGATGCGGAAGCGGCATTCTGGGTATCTGCTCAATTAAACTGGGAGCATACATTTCGTTTTGCGCAGATATTGATTTCAAGGCTGCAAAAGAAACCATCTCGAATTCCGCAAGAAACGCAACTTCCGACAAGGTGAAAGTCTGGTGTGGCTCTGCGGACTGCACACGGAAAAAATTCGACGTGGTTGTTTCCAACACATCCAAGGATACCCTTACCTCAATGAAAGAGAGCCTAAAACAGAGACTTCTCCCTCTGGGACATCTTATAGTGTCCGGAATACAGGAAAACGAGAAACATGAAGTGGCCGAAATTTACGGAAACTCGGGTTATGATATTGTCAGTGGAAAGGTCGAGGGCGGATGGGCCGGACTGCTCCTTAGTTTAAAGAAAACGAGGAAGCCTGCAGAATGAACTCTTTTAAGACTATAGAATGGAAAAACAACAAGGTCCTAATGATTGACCAGAGAAAGCTTCCAGGAGAGGAAGTCTACGTTGAATGCACCACTTTTGAAGAAGTAGCCGAATGCATAAGGAAACTGGTTATCAGGGGAGCCCCGGCGATAGGAATAGCGGCCGCCATGGGAATGGCTCTCGGGGCCACGGGTATCAAAAACGATTGTTCCTACGAAAATTTTGAAGAGCGCATGAAAGCCATATCGGAACACCTGGCCCTAACGCGACCGACAGCCGTAAATCTGTTTTGGGCCATCGGCAGAATGAACAGACTGATTTCCAAGTGCAGAGGCAAAGAAGTTGAAGAGATAAAGAACCTTCTCATAACCGAGGCAATCAATATACAGAAAGAAGACTTTAGAACATGCATGCAGATCGGGGAAAACGGATCCGAACTCATAAGAGAAAACTCCGTTATCCTCACGCACTGCAACGCCGGAGGACTCGCAACCGCCGGTTATGGAACAGCTCTAGGGGTAATAAGGTCAGCCTTTAGCCAAGGCAAGAATATAAGCGTAATATCATCAGAAACAAGACCTGTTCTCCAAGGAGCAAGGCTCACTACGTGGGAGCTTGAGCGGGATGGCATCCCGGTCAGTTTGATAACCGACAGCATGGCCGGGCATCTGATGAGTAAGGGGATCGTGGATTCGGTCGTGGTTGGGGCTGACAGGGTAGCTTCAAACGGAGATACGGCAAACAAGATAGGAACCTATTCCCTGTCCGTTCTGGCCAAGCATCACGGTATTCCCTTTTACGTAGCAGCCCCGACTTCAACCATAGATACCGGATGCTTAAGCGGAGAGGATATTATAATTGAGCAAAGAGGCCCCGAAGAAGTAACACATATAGACGGGAAACGAATAAGTGCAGAAGTAACCGCAATCAATCCCGCTTTTGACATTACACCGGCCGAAAATATCGAATGCCTGATAACTGAAGTCGGACTATTTAAAAAACCCTATGCCAAATCTCTCGGCAGACTTAAAAAGAAAGATCAGTAATCTCCCCTTTCGATTTCTTCCTGGGCTTCGACACTCAGTTTCGTAAAAGGCATTACCATGAGCCTCTCTTCCCCTATTTTTTCCCCGGTAACCTCGCAGAAACCATATTCTCCGTTTTCAATCCTCTTTAGGGCATCATCTATCTGATGCAGTTTGCTGCGCTCCCTGTTCGAAAGAGTAAGGGCAAGTTCTCTCTGCCTATCTTCGGATGCGTGATCATAAAAATCTCCGACATTGAAACGCAGATGATCCGATTCCTCTTTTATTGATCGGGTTACATCTTCAAGCAGTTCCTCTTTCATCGCTTTAAGCATTGCAGTCATCTGGTTAAGGAACTTCTTTGTATATTTTCTGGGGTTGGTTCTCCTCGGCTTGGCTTTTGTGGCGGTTGCCGCAGAAGAACTTTTCTTCAAGGGCTTTCTTTCAGTTTTTTCCTTTTTTGCTCTGGACACGCTGACTCCTCTGGTGATCAAAGTCTAAATTATTTAAGGGTGAATTAAGATAAAATTATTTTTCCTTTTGTCAATACTGAATTATTGCCAACAATTAGGGCTTATTATCTTGTCATATTCTCGGCCTCGGTGATAATATAAATTTTTTGATTGTGCCCCTTCCGAAATGAAAAACGGCTCTAACAAGAGGGATGCTTGGGCGACCAAGACAGGCCTTATATTAGCCATGGCGGGCAACGCCATAGGGCTCGGCAACTTTCTTAGATTTCCAACGCAGGCCGCGGAAAACGGCGGCGGCGCTTTTATGATTCCCTATTTCATAGCATTTATCTTGATAGGAATTCCGATCATGTGGATGGAATGGGGAATGGGAAGGTATGGAGGCTCTCGCGGGCACGGAACAACCCCCGCGATATTTAATCTTTTCTGGAAAAGCCCCGTTTCCAGAACCCTTGGCGTTATAGGACTCTGGATACCCCTTGTCGTAGCAATTTACTACGTTTACATTGAATCCTGGACTTTGGGATACGCTTTGCACTTTCTCTTAGGAAGCAATCCCAGCCTTGATCCGGGGTCGGTTTCAAACGCTGCGGAGTACGTAAAACCCTACAGCAGCTTTCTTTCCAATTATCTCGGCACGGGAGACGGGGTGTTCCTTACCCCTTCCAAAATGGCTATTATCGCCTTTGTAATCACAATCGCTGCAAATTTCTACATCATGCTGAGAGGGATATCGGGAGGCATAGAGATATTCGTCAAGTATGCCCTCCCCATGCTGTTTGTTCTGGCGATAATACTCGTAGTAAAGACTCTGACGCTCAAAACTGATTACGGAACCGCGATAGAGGGACTTAACTTTCTCTGGAATCCTGACTTTGAAGCCCTTAAAAACCCGAAAGTATGGATAGCGGCGGCCGGGCAGATTTTCTTTACTCTGAGCCTAGCTTTCGGAGCAATAGTTGCGTACGCATCCTACATAAGGATCGATGATGACGTAACCCTAAGCGGCCTAACTTCGGCAACTCTTAACGAAACAGTGGAGGTGGTTCTCGGAGGTTCGATAGCCATTCCGGCGGCAGTGGCGTTCTTCGGAGTCGCAAGCGTGGTCACTGTAGCGCAATCAGGTGCCTTCAGCCTAGGATTCATAAGCCTCCCCGCAGTGTTCAGCAGTATTTCGGGAAGCCTGGGAGGGATTGAGGCGGGCAGAATCTTCGGATTCTTGTGGTTTTTTCTCCTGTTTTTCGCCGGCATGACCTCATCTGTAGCTATAGCATATCCCGTAGTAACTTTCCTTCAGGATGAATTCAGTATCTCGAGGCAAAGAGCTGTCGTATACACCATGCTGGTAATAATTGTAAGCGTGCTGCCGGTGATACTGATAAGCCAAGTCCTTGACGAATGGGATTTCTGGGCTGGCACCATAATGCTCGTCGTATTTGGATTCATTGAGATAGTAATGTTCATGTGGGTATTTGGGGCCGATAAAGCTTGGAATGAAATAAACTCGGGGGGATTTATACAGGCGCCGCGAGTTTTTTACTACATTCTAAAATATCTGACACCGTTTTTCCTTCTGATTCTCATATCGTGGTGGGGGTACAGCAGTCTGCCTTCGGTAATCGGAGAGACCAGCTGGAATATCTGGTTCGCTAGGCTTTATATTGCGGGGTTGTTTGTTTTCCTTTCAGTTATGGTTTATATTGCCGGTAGGAAGGAAAAATAATGGATTTCGCCGCTGCACTCTTCATGTTCATCTCTTGGGCAAGCGTCTTGAGTCTTCTCTCTTTCTGCCTGATAAAATTCCACAGAAATTCCAGATAGCTGCCGCGGTAGCAACTCAAAAATATTCTGCGACTCTGCTTTTTTTGGTAAGTAGCAGGTACTTTCCGGCTTAGCCCTGTTCCGTTTCTTTTTGAAGAGCTTCTTTGGGTTTTCCAATACGGAAAATCTTTACAACATCTTCAAGCTGATGTATCAAAAAGAGAGTAAGAGCAAAAGACGTAGCGAAAAGAACTAGGGAATTTCCTCCGATTATCGCTATGAAAACTAACCCGGCCGAATAATAATTTCTCCTCCCCAAAAAGCGAAGACGGGCAAGCAGTTTCCTTGGTAGGGAAAGTTCATCGGGATTGATATGCTTGTCGATTTCAAAGTACGCAACCAGACTACCGGAATTCGTGTACTTTATCAGAAAGTAAAACGACCATATCAGAAACAGGATGAAGACGATGATGTTATAGCTTCCGAGAATCACCGCAACGGTGCTTCCGGTCTGAAGATAATATCCGACAGGAACTCCGATCAGGAAGGAAAGCACTGTGAACTGGTCACTTATGGTATCAACCCACTGCCCTTTTTTCGTCTCCATAAGCTTTATTCTCGCAACTTCCCCGTCACACCTGTCCAAAACAGTTGCCACCTGCATGAAAAGAGCTCCGAGCACCGGATAACCAAGGGCGTAAAACGGTCCGCAGAGCACTCCTATCAGGTTAATCAGAACGCTAACAGCGTTAGGCGTAAGAGATGTTCTTATCAGGAGCTTGCTCAGAGGAAGAGACATCCGGCCGTTTATATTTCTGGCTATCCATCCAGTGGCCGTTTTACCTACGTGAGAAAAAATGATTCTTTCCGCTTCTTTTCGAGATTCCTTGGTATCCGAAAGACGGTACCAATACCCGCTGTCGGCACTGAAGATTCTCATGCGGTTCCGCGTGGCCTCGTCACCAAGCCAAGTATTGAGCCCGGCAGCCGAAAGCATAGCTGCGACTTCTGTGAAATTTACGGAAAAAGCGCCAAAGACGCTGCTTCCTCCACCAAAATACTTGGTTACGTAACCGGTTTCCCTGTCCATGCCAACAACAGGATCAGCGTCCTGCTGAACAAGTACAGAAAATTCATCCTCGCGGCAATCAGATGAATCACGAATGAATTTTTCAAGGGAAGCGGGGTTTGTGATAACCAGAGAGGATTCTAAAATAAGAACCCTGCCCGAATCTATCGACACCGATCCTCCAGGTAGGACCCAGTTTATGTCCGATGTAATTCTCGGGTCATCAATAAGAAGGTTTTTGAGAAGACCTGGGTTATCGGTAATTATATGGAACTGCTCAGTTCCGGCACGTTGACAATTTATTATAATTCTTTTCAGTTGAGGGACTTGTGCTATCGATTTGCTTGGGAATCTGGATAGATCCTCGCCATTTGTTCCCGTGCCAGAACAAAGTACAATAGCATCTTTCATGGCAGATTATTCAGAGGAGTCAACAACTCTCAGAAGATTCGGGGTACGGTATTCCTTTTTCAAGAATTTGTCAGCCTGCTTCCTCGCCCTGAAAAGATCCAGTGGACAGTCGACATCCATCCAGTAAAGTTCGCCTATATCGAGGGGCTTGATTTTATACCCCTTGTTTATAAGCCTGTGTATCGAAGAAATGTACCATTTCCCTTCGGCACCGGGATTTCTCATCTCTTCCTCAACCGCCCTTTTGAGCAGTTCAACTCCTGTATCCCTGAACACTCTTATGCCGACCGATTCAGCGGAGGTCTCGGCGTTTGATATCTCCTTGCTGATCTTCGTGATTCTGCTGTCGTTGACAACAACTTTCATGTCCTCCCTTTCATACCGAGGTCTCTTTTTTATGGGAAGACAGATTTTTTCATCCCTGACCGCAAGCGCCTTGTCCAAAACACCTATTTCGTACACGTCGTCTCCGTTCATGACCACTAAATCTTCGTCAAATTCGCTTCTAGCTATCCAGAGAGACACAAGGCTGTTTGTGGACTGGTAAAATGGGTTGTAAAGGGTGTTGATTCTCATTCCCAAGCCATCGTAACTTCTTAGAAAATCTTCCACTCTCTCAAAACCAAAACCCACAACGATTACGACTTCGTTTATGCCGCAGTCCCTTATAAGGTTTATCTGGTGTTCAAGTATGGATATATTCCCAATATCAAGAAGACACTTGGGCTTGTCGTGAGTGTAGGGATATAGCCTGGTTCCCCTACCCGCTGCAAGTATTATAGCTTTCATAAGTCAGATTTCTCAAATAGAGAGCCATACATCCGTAGAATCAAGAAAAGCAGGCAATAACCCCGGTGAAAAATACGAGGAATAACGCCTTACTTTTTCAACATCCTCCGGGACTTAATGTAACTATAGGTATTAGTTATGTCAAACAGAGCTTTAATCCGTAAGTCTTATGCGGGTTTTGGCTGAAACGAGGGAAAGTCACCCATCGGTCGCAAGTTTAAGACCGTTAATTCCAGATTTTATGCTGCTTATATTGTTCATCTCATCCACGTATATAAGCTTGGGTCTGTGTGTTTTGCTCTGTTCTTCATCATAGATTGCAAAATCCGCTATTATCAGGCAATCGCCTTTTCTCGCAAGGTGCGCCGCCGCACCGTTTACACAAACTATGTTTGAACCTCTCGCGCCTTCAATCACGTAGGTTGAAAAACGGTGGCCATTGGTCAGGTTGAAGATGTGGACCTCTTCATAGGGAAACAGATCTGCCGCGTCCATGAGATTCCTGTCAAGCGTAAGGCTCCCTTCATAATCCAGATCTGCCTCGGTTACCGTAATTCTATGTATTTTGGATTTCAGAAGTACTCTCTGCATTGCCAACCTCTTAAAGCACAATATTATCGATAAGCCTGGTACCGTCCAGCCTCACGGCCAGCGCCACCAAGTCACCCTCCACAGCCCTGTGCCGGAGCTCAAGAGTTTCAGGGTCTCTTATCTCAATATAATCAATATCATTAATTTGAGCCATACGCAATACCTTATCTGCCTCGGCAAGCAGGATTCTGCAGTCATCGCAACCGCCTTTGAACTTCTTCCCGATCTCCCGCAGGGCTTTGCTCACCGAAGCCGCCTTGATTCTCTGCTCCGCGCTGAGATAAGCGTTTCTTGAACTCATGGCAAGTCCGTCAGGTTCCCGCACTATCGGCATTTCCACTATCTCAATGTCCATATCGAAATCCCGTACCATTTTCTGAACAATCTTAAGCTGCTGGTAGTCCTTTCTTCCAAACACCGCAAAATCCGGTCGGACAATGTTAAACAGCTTAAGCACTACCGTTGCTACCCCGTCAAAATGCCCCGGCCTGAAAGGACCACAGAGGCAGTCCCCAAGATTTCCCACAGAAACCGTGGTCTGAAAACCGTCGGGATAAATATCGCTTATATCCGGATAAAACAGATAGTTGACGCCGCAGCG
Organism: Candidatus Dadabacteria bacterium; assembly: GCA_026710625.1. Taxonomy (GTDB): domain Bacteria; phylum Desulfobacterota_D; class UBA1144; order Nemesobacterales; family Nemesobacteraceae; genus Nemesobacter. Next base: position 18,028 of record JAPOQQ010000131.1, read on the forward strand.
CGCAAGTTTTTCCACGTCGCCTTCGTAGTCCCTTTCGTACCGATTAAAGTCCTCACCGGGTCCGAACTGCGTGGGATTAACAAAAACACTTGCGACTGTCACGTCTGCCCTTCTAACCGATTCCTCAACGAGGGTAATATGCCCTTTGTGCAGGGCCCCCATAGTGGGAACAAAGCCGAGTTCTCTTCCCGCTTTTCTGCAAGCATCGGAAATCTTCTTCATGTCGGAAGGGCAGTTGAGCACAGAAAGCGTCCCCACGCTATCCATAAGACTGCTCCTGTGAAGGAAAAGTCCCTTTTTTTACCTCTTCCACGTATTTTTTTGCCGAATCGGAGATTGTCTCTGCAACCTTCGCGTATTTCTTGACGAACTTGGGGAGGGGCTCCGGCGTCAGGCCGATCATATCATTTACAACGAGCACCTGTCCGTCGCAATCCACCCCGGACCCTATTCCGACTGTCGGTATTCCTAGACTCTCGGTAACATCTCTGGCCACCTCAGATAAAACGCTTTCGATAAGCACCATGAAAGCGCCCGCCTGCTCACAGGACTTGGCGAGATCCAAAAGCGTTTCGCGGTCGCCCGGCAGGCTTCCCTGTACCTTGTAACCACCCATTACGTGAACAGACTGCGGACAAAGCCCTATATGAGCAACAACGGGAATCCCGGCTTTCTGGATGCGGTAAACGGTATCGATGTATGCATCATTTACCTCAAGCTTAACCGACTCAGCCCTCCCCTCCTTTAAAAGTCGCCCGGCGCTTTCTATAGCATCTTCGGGAGACTTCTGATAGGAAAGAAAGGGCATATCCGAGCACAAATGAGCCCGGTCCACACCTCTTGAAACAATCTTCGTGTGATAAATCATTTCATCCAGAGTAACGGAAAGCGTATCTTCAAGGCCCTGAACCACGTTGCCAAGAGAATCCCCGACCAGAACCACATCTACTCCCGCCGCGTCCACTATCGCGGCAATGGTAGCATCGTACGCTGTTATCATGGCGATTTTCTCGCCTTGCTCCTTCATCTTGCGAAAATCAGTTGTTCTCAGCTTATTCATCATTCGACTCTATCTCTTTTTCGAAACTGTGGGGGATCACTCAACGTATATTCTGGCTGAGTACCCCCGCTTTCTCAAAACTACGCGAAGCATCTCGGCGTCTTTCCTTTTCTTGAACCTGCCCACCCTCACTCTGTAATAAGTATCCCCCTCAAAGGCAAAAGATTCTACTCTCACCTCCTCGTCCGTGACGCGCGAAAGCTTTCTTTTGAGTTCATTGGCCGCCGCCTTGCTTCGGAAAGAACCGGCCTGGACTGTGTAGAGGGAGACGAAAAGGCTTTCTGACCTTTCAGAGGGCGTCGACAGTACTTCTATTTTGACCTCCGCAACACCACTTCTAACAAGTCCGATGGATTTGGCGGCCGCGTATGAGAGATCTATCACCCTGCCCCTTACGTAAGGACCCCTGTCATTTATCCTGACCTTTACCTTCCTGCCATTCTCGCGATTGGTAACACGTACGACGGTACCAAAAGGAAGCTCCTTGTGTGCCGCAGTATAAGCATTTCTGTTGAATACCTCGCCACTTGCAGACCTCTTTCCATGCTCCTTGTCCCCATACCAGGAAGCCTTGCCATACTGTACGGTATTCGTCGACCTGGGCCGCTGAAAATCCCGGCTTTCCCACTTCGGGGAACCTGAGCAAGAAAAGCAACCGGCCGCACAAAACACAATCAAGACGGCAAACCTGATCCAGATCATAAGGTTCTATTTTAGGGAATTATGTATTTTAGTTGACACATCTATACACCGTTCTTGGCCGAACAGGCTCTACATCAGCCTGCTTCTCTCTCATCCTTCCGACCATGCGGGTTACATTCCCGCCCGCAATCGAAGCTAAGCCTCGATGAAGGATATTTATCGCAGCGTTTACGTCCCTGTCCGCTTCATAACCACATGAACATCTGTGAA
>JAPOQQ010000132.1 GCA_026710625.1 Candidatus Dadabacteria bacterium
GTTGAGAACGGAATTTTATAAAAGTATAATTACGGCGATTTTATTCTTTTTGCTTCGGTCGGCCTGAACGTGAGTCTCGATAACAACATTTTGTCTCTGCTCATATTTTTTCCTCTTCTGGGAGCCTTGGTGCTTGCGGTTCTACCGTATCTTCAGAAGGTTTCTGATTACCAGCTAAAGGTAGTTGCGTTTGTAATAACCCTAGTAGAATTTCTAATATCCCTTCCACTTTTTTTCCGCTTTAACGGTTCGCTTTCCACAATGCAGTTTGAAGAGAAGATTCCTTGGCTTACGGATCTTGGGGTGTCTTATCATCTGGGAGTCGACGGTCTTAGCCTTTTGCTTGTGCTTCTCACGACTTTTCTTTTTCCCATTACGGTCCTTTGTTCCTGGAACGCGATAAGAGGCGGATGGAGGGCGTTTCTTTGTCTTACTCTTTTTCTTGAATCGGCACTTGTCGGAACCTTCGTCGCACTGGATATGATTCTTTTCTTTATATTCTGGGAAGCGGTGCTGATTCCCATGTATTTCATCATAGGAATCTGGGGGTCCTCAAGAAGAATTTACGCAGCAATAAAATTCTTCATCTATACGGCGCTTGGAAGCGGACTTATGCTGGTTGCAATCATCTACATGTACTACGCGCATATAGACCAGTTCGGCTTTGCGTCAATGAACCTTTTCGACCTCCAAAGGACCAGTCTTGCTTTTAACGGAATACTGAGTCCCCAGGGACTTGTGTTTCTGGCGTTTTTCCTGGCTTTCGCAATCAAGGTTCCGATGTTTCCATTTCACACCTGGCTTCCTGACGCGCACGTTGAGGCTCCCACACCCGGAAGCGTAATACTTGCCGGCGTTCTGCTTAAGATGGGAACCTACGCAGTGATAAGATTTCTTATTCCGTTTTTCCCGGAAGCGATAGAGGCATACACAGGGGTTCTAATAGGCCTTTCCATCATCGGGATAATCTACGGAGCAATGGTGGCCTTCATGCAGACGGATCTCAAGAAGCTGATCGCCTATTCAAGCGTAAGTCACATGGGGCTCATAATGCTGGGCGTGTTTATCTTCAATCTCCACGGCGTACAGGGCGGGGTCTACCAGATGATAGGTCACGGTCTTTCGACAGGGGCCCTGTTTATTCTCGTCGGAATGATATATGAAAGACGTCACACTAAAATGATTTCGGAGTTCGGTGGACTCGCGAAGATAATGCCGATTTTCGCACTGTTTTTCATGATTGCCATGCTCTCCTCGATAGGACTCCCTCTTTTAAACGGTTTTATAGGGGAATTTCTGATTCTGCTTGGAGTGTTCGCGGAGAGTTACTTGTACGCGGCACTTGGAGCCACAGGGCTTGTACTCGGAGCCATTTACATGCTCTGGGCATACCAGAGGGTGATGTTCGGACCCATAGTAAAGAAAATAAACACGGGGCTTGCGGATCTTAATCCCAGAGAGATAGCCCTTATGATTCCTCTTGCCATTATGATATTCCTTATGGGAATTTACCCGCAACCCTTTCTCTCAAAGATGGAACCCACGATAACAAGAATGATAGACGGAACCCAGCAAGAAGCTTTCCGCGCGGACGCCGCAGTGCCGGAGATCCAGAAAAACAGGCCTTAGAATCATGGCCGGCCCTCAAGTGAAACTGGTCGTCAGCTTGATCAAAATCGATGTCTTTTAAAAAACTCATAACAAAAAAAGTCGAATTTTCCGCTTCTCACAGGTACTGGAACAAAAACTGGAACGAAGAAAAAAACCGCGAATTCTACGGTAAATCAAGTCTGCCCGGTGGACACGGGCACAATTTCGTGCTTGAAGTCACCGTGGAAGGAGAAATAAATCCGGAGACGGGCATGATAATCAATCTCTTTGATTTGAAGCAGATCGTTTCATCGGTTCTGGCTGATTTCGACCACAAGAACCTAAACGAGGACAATCCCCGTTTTCAGGATCTTATACCGACAACGGAGAACATAGCCAAGGTTCTGTGGGAGGTAATCGAAGAGAAAACCATTGAAAGAGATGATTGTAGTCTTTACAAAATAAGGGTGTATGAAACAGACGATCTCTTCGTCGACTACAGCAAATGCTAGAGACAAAAGAACAGATACTTCTTACAAGAGTATTCAGGTTTTCCGCAAGCCACAGGCTTTTTATGGAAGGATTGTCTGACGAAGAGAACTTCGCCATATTTGACAAATGCGCAAATCCCGCGGGGCACGGGCACGACTACACCGTGGAAGTGGCAATAAGAGGGGAAATAGACGATGAAACAGGTGTGGTCATAAACCGTATCGATTTTGAAAAACGGGCGGCACCCATAATTGAAGAACTTAACTATAAATGGATAGACAGAGATATTCATTTCTTCCAGGAGAACATATCGACCGTTGAGAATATAGGGAAATACCTGTGGCAGAAATTCGTGGAAATTATCCCGGACAAGCTTGATTGTATAAGGATCTGGGAAAACCAGAAAAGTTATTTTGAGTATTTTGAGGAAAAACGAGATGGCTGAGAAAATCGTAATTGTGACCGGTGCGGCGAGAGGCATAGGAAGAGCAATCGCAACTGAATTGCTTGAAGCGGGGTTCTATACGGCGCTTTGCTCAAGAAACCGCCAGACCGCTGCCTCCCTTGGAGCTGAAATATCGTCTTTTGCGGGAAATTTCATGATTTCCTCCCTTGATATATCGGTCGAGGAAGAAGTCAGAAGGTTCATCTCAAGCGTCGCTGAAGAGAAAGGGAAAATTGACGTGCTAATCAATAACGCAGGCGTAGTCCACACCGGTCCGGTAGAAAAAACCGAGACTGAACAGTGGGATGAAATGATGGCCGTAAACGCAAAAGGGCCCTTTCTCATGGTAAAACATGCGCTTCCTCTTATGCCAAGAGGAGGCCATATCGTAAACATCGGCTCGAACGCTTCAAAAAAAGGCTTTCCCGGGTGGGCGGCCTACTGCGCTTCGAAGTTCGCTGTCTTGGGTTTCACCAATTCGCTGAGAGAAGAGGTAAGAGACAGGGGAATAAAAGTCTCTGCCGTCTTGCCGGGTCCAACCAGAACGGACATCTGGGATTCTCTTGCCGGAGAATGGAACAGGGCGAAAATGATGTCTCCTGAAATCACGGCGAAAACGGTACTGTCGGTCATAAACCAGCCCCACGAAGCAAACATAGACGAAATTGATATAGTTCCATCCACGGGTAATTTATAATTACGCGAGATCGATTTCGGAAAAAGCAGATGGTAGAGATAGTCTCAGTCGGAATCAGCTATAAGACAACCCCTGTGGAAGTGCGGGAAAAGTTCTCTTTTTCTGATGCGGACATTAGAGAAGCACTCGGAATCCTTCGTTTGAGAGAAAACGTGCTCGAATGCTTCATAGTGTCCACCTGTAACCGCGTTGAAATCTATGCGGTGACCGAGAACCGTGGAAAATGCGAAGAGGAGATAAAGTCCTTTCTGCTGGATTTTCATAAGCTTGCAGACAAGAGCCTTTATCCCTATATGCATACCCGCTTGGGGTCCGATGCGGTTAGGCATCTTTTCAGGGTAGCGGCCAGCATTGACTCCATGGTAATCGGAGAAACCCAGATTCTGAACCAGCTTAAAAACTCATATAGCGTGGCGCGTTCCGAAAACACGGTCGGACTCATACTCAACAGGCTTTTTAACAGGGCTCTTTTCGCCGGGAAAAAAGTCAGGGCCGAAACGGGGATCTCATCTCAGGCGGTCTCGATAAGTTACCTTGGAGTGGAGCTTGCAAAAAGAATATTCGAGAATCTTGCAAACCGCACCGCCATGCTTGTGGGAACCGGGGAAATGGGAGAACTCTTCGCAAAACATCTTGTCTCAAACAACATAAAAGAACTCTATGTAACAAGCAGAAATTTCCATAACGCGGAAAAACTTTCTCAATCCCTAAAAGGCAAGCCCATAAGGTTTGAAGAGATGCTCTACCGTCTAAAAGACATTGATATTCTTGTTACCGCAACTGGATCTTCTGATTACATAATAAGAAGTGAACACGTAAAGCAGTCTCTTAAGCTCAGGAAAAACGATCCGATCTTCATGATCGATATAGCCGTCCCGCGCGATATAGATCCGAAGATAAACAGAATTCCCGGGGTTTATCTCTACGACATAGACGACCTGAGAGTTGTTCAGGGCGAGAACTTAAATTCCAGGAAGGAAAACCTTAAAAGAGCCGAAGAAATAGTTCTGAACGTGGAAAAAGGTTTTACGGACTGGATGGAAAGCCTTAAGGTCTTTCCCGTCATAATAGATATCAAGCAAAAATTCGAGAAAATAAAAAAGACTGAGGTTGAGAAGGCGCTTCGAAAAATCGAGGGTGGTACCGGAGCGCAGAAAGAGATCCTAGAGAGTTTGGCGAATTCCATAATCGGAAAAATATTTCACGACCCGGTCACTAACCTAAAGAAGAGAACGTCTGGTTACGAAGCGGCTCTTTACTCGGAGGTAACGAGAAGGCTTTTTGAGCTCGACCCGGTGGATGCCTCGCGAGACATAACGGATATTTATGACGAAGCTGAAAATTGGGACCAGAGGTAGCAGACTCGCTCTGTACCAGGCCCGCCTTGTCGAAACAGAACTTCACGCTGTTTTCCCTTCACTTGAAACGGAAATAACGGAAATAAAAACCTCGGGAGATATAAACTTCGAAGAAGATATTTCCCTGATCGGCGGCAAGGGGATTTTCGTAAAAGAAATAGAACAGAGCCTTCTCTCAGGCGAAATAGATATTGCCGTTCACAGCATGAAGGACATGCCTTCAGCTCTTCCAGACGGGCTCGTCATAGGTTCCGTGCTCAAAAGAGAAGACCCGAGAGATGTTTTTGTCTCAGCAGACGGCCGTACCCTTGAACAGCTCCAAGGAAAGGGCAGGGTGGGAACCGGAAGCATAAGAAGAAGAGCTCAACTGCTTTTCAGGTTTCCCAACCTGGAAGTTGTTCCCATAAGGGGAAATGTTGATACCAGACTAAGGAAAATTTTCTCAGAAAATCTTGACGGAATCGTCCTGGCCGCAGCGGGACTCAACCGGCTCGGGCTTTCCGAACGTATTACCCAGCATCTTGCGCAGGACTATATGGTTCCGGCTCCATGTCAGGGAATAATCGCCATAGAATGCAGAAAAGACGATGTGGAAACGAGAAATCTCATATCTGCAATCACGCACCCGGACACAGAAACTGTAGCAACATTTGAGCGCTCCTTCCTAGAGACTTTTGGCGGAGACTGCCAAATTCCTCTTGGATGCTGCGCGCAAATGCATCTCGGAAGAATATCGGCAGATTCTGTTTTTATAGATATGGAGAAAAAGTCAATTTTCAGGAAGACCTGGAAGTGCGATTCGAAAAAAGCATCTGCCGAAGGATCTCTTATGGCTAGAGACCTCATGAAACAGGTAGGGCTTTAACGACAAAATCCCCTTAGGGTTTAGAATCTAGTTATTTCAGATCTTTCTCCTAGAGTATACTGGCACACGGTTCGGGAACGATGGTCAGCATAACTCCCTCTGAAAGTTTTTTGTTCCGAATAGTATTTGCATGAACAACAAGTTTCTCCGCGGATTTTCAATCGGTGAATCAACTAAGAACTAACTGCGAAAATCAATGACTTGAACACTTTGGGAAAGAAAGTCTGAAAAGATTAAACAGATGTTCTGGAGGTATTTTGCTTGACATAATCGGTGTTTTAATTACAGTTTTCGACTCGCAGTTTCTGTCGCGGGGTGGAGCAGTCTGGTAGCTCGTCGGGCTCATAACCCGAAGGTCGCGGGTTCAAATCCCGCCCCCGCTACCAATCCCTTCGACCTTCTTAATATCTGTAACCGCCTTGTGGAAAAGAACATATCTGTTTTTTCGCACAAATTACTCAGTTTGCGTGAAGTACGGATTGTTCTTCTTCGAGAATTTTCTTAAAAAGGGACCCGAAAAACTATCCGTTTCACCTTCAACATAATAGCGCTATGCGGGCGATTTATGTTTCATTTTTGAGTTCGCTCGGGTTATAATTGGACGATACGGGTTCTTTTTGGAACCCACACTTCTTAAAAAGGTTGGATATCTGTATTGCTTGTGATGGTGTCTCTTGCCTTGGTGCTGGGAGTAATCGGTCAGATGCTCTCCATCAGGACAGGGTTTCCGAGTATCGTATTTTTTCTCATTTTCGGGGTTCTAGTAGGACCGGAATTCTTATCTCTGGTCCATCCCTTGGAGTTCGGAGAAGGGCTTGAAATAATAATAAAGCTCTGCGTAGCGATAGTTCTTTTTGAAGCGGGACTTAACCTGAACAAAGAAGAAGCGCTTAGTCACGGAAACATAATACTGCTGCTGATAACCGTGGGCGGGCTGATTACGATGCTAGGCGGAGCGGCCTTTGCGCGTTATGTGGCCAATCTTTCCTGGGAAATGGCTTTTGTTTACGGTTCTCTGGTCATAGTAACTGGTCCGACCGTCGTTCAACCCCTGTTAAGAAGATTCAAGGTCAAGCCCAACCTGAAGCACATACTTGAGTACGAAGGAGTGCTGATTGACCCTATCGGGGCTTTGATCGCTATTTTTGTAGTTGAGATAGTCCTCATCGAAAGTGGCCATACCGCGTCCGGCTTTGTCCTCGGATTTGAGAGCCACATGATGGAGATAGGTCAGGTAGTGCTTCTTGTCGCTTACAAATTTATAGTGGGAGGGGTTTTAGGTTTTCTTGGCGGTTACGCGGCAACTTTCGCAGTTAAAAGATTCTATATCTACATGGAGGATTTCGTAGATCTTTTCATGCTTGCCTCCGCGCTCGCAGTCTACGGGTTTGCCGAGATGTTGACTCCGGAGGCTGGACTTGTAGCGGCCATCGTTTCCGGTGCTATAATCGGGAACCTGAATATTCCAGAAGAAGAGGAAATGAAGAAGTTCAAGGGCAAGCTTACGATTCTCGTTATTTCGCTACTCTTCATTTTTCTCGCGGCAAGCTTGGAACTTGACTACATAAAGGATCTGGGCATCTATGGTCTTTTGGTCGTGTTCGGCCTGCTTTTTGTTGTGCGTCCGGTGGAGATATTTCTTCTGTGCGTACGTTCCGGCCTTTCTATCAGGGAAAAACTGTTTCTTTCGTTCGTTTCTCCAAGAGGAATAATTGCCGCGTCAATAGCTTCGATTATCGCTCTGGAGCTGCAGCAACATGAAGTTGAAGGGGGCAATACCGTCCAAGGGCTAGTTTTTCTCACAATAGCGATTTCGGTTCTGCTCCAAGGAGGTGCGGGAGGTCTCGTCTCGAGAGTGCTCGGGGTTAACGATAAAAGAAACAAAGTGGTGCTGGTAGGGGCCAACAATCTCTCAAGACTTCTGGCGAGGCTGCTTGAGAGAGCCGGCAAGGAAGTTTGCTTAATAGATACAAACAGAAGGCTTGTTGAGATTTCCAAGTCAGAGGGATTAAAGGCGGTTGAAGGAAACAGTCTGACTGTGGACGGACTTGAGAAAACGGAGATTTCTTCCCCGGATACCCTGATATCTCTTACAACGAGCGATCATGTGAATGTTCTCGCCTGCCGCCTGGTGAGAATAGATTTCAAGGTCGGTAACGTGTGCGCACTTTTAAACAGACTGGCGAGTCCTTCCGATACTGAAGACATGGAGAGGTTCAGGGTTCCTCTTGCATTCGGAAAGAAGATTGACGTAATGGACATATATTCGAAAATTACTGAGAAGGAATATGTCGTTTTCAGGTCCCGGATCAGAAAAGAAACAATCGATAAGATGGATTTTGAAAAATCGCTTCCCGAACATCTGATTCCGCTTGTCGTGGAGAGGATGAGAACCGACGAAGTTTTTGTTTATCATGAAGGCTTTAACCTTGAAATGGGTGATGCCATATCCATTCTCGATGTGGACCCGCTTTCCACGAGCCCTGGTGTTCTTGGGGAAACCGAAAAAGAGTTAATCGAAATATAGGGGGAAGAGAAAATGAGCTCCGAGATGAAATCCTTCGAAGACCTGCTTGATGAAATAAAGAATATTGTCGATACGCTTGAAGCGGGGAAACTGCCTCTTGATGAGTCCATTGAAAAGTTCGAGCGGGGAGCAAGCCTTATAAAGGAATGCTACTTAAATCTTGAAAGCGTAAAAAAGAAAATAAGTCTTATAGTGGAAAAAAACGACGACACTCTCGATCTTGAAGATTTCGGCGACGAAAACCAGTAAATGAGTTTTGATATAAGAGATTATCTCGACAAAAGAAAAGAGATAGTTGATCGCATCCTGCGGGAATACCTGCCACCGGACGAGGCCAAAACAAAACTCCACCAGTCAATTGTCTACAGCATCCATCCGGGCGGAAAAAGGTTAAGACCCGTTCTCTGCCTTGCCGCCTCGGAACTTATATGCGGAAGCCATAAAAACGCTCTGCCAGCAGCCTGCGCCGTTGAAATGATCCATACCTATTCCATAATCCACGATGACCTGCCTTCAATGGATGATGACGATACCAGAAGAGGAAAACCGGCAAACCACAGGGTGTTCGGAGAAGCCGTGGCCACGTTGGCAGGAGACGCTCTTTTAACCGATACTTTCAGCCTGATGACGGAAAAACTCCTCAAGCAAGGTGTATCCCCGGAACTTATATTGCGCGTGGTTTCAGTTATTTCAGAGGCGGCGGGATCAAGGGGAATGGTTCTGGGACAAGCGTTTGATCTTGAAATGGATGAGGGCGAACATCTGTCAGTTAACGAGATCTCGAATACTTATCTGATGAAGACGGCAAAAATGATCGAGGCATCCGTTCTCAGCGGGGCAATACTCGCAGGAGCGGGGGAGGAGGAACTCTTAAGACTTAAATCCTATTCGGAAAAAATAGGTATCGCCTTTCAGATAAAAGACGACATTCTGGATGTTACAGAAAGTGATGACACAGCGCAGGAATCAAGAGAGAAGGCCGGAGCGAAAAAACATACCTACGTATCGGTTATGGGAATCCGGGCATCAAAAGCCAAGGTTTCTGAGCTTACAAGCCAAGCCATAGTCGAACTTGAGAGGTTTCCAAAAGACCCAAACCCCCTAAGAGAAATAGCTATCTGGTTGCGTGAAAGAGAAGAATAAAACAAGGCTTGATAGCCTCCTTGTTCAAAAGAACCTGGCCCAAAGCGGAAATCAAGCCCGAGCGCTTATAATGTCGGGGCGGGTTACTGTGGACGGGAAAAAGGTTGAGAAACCGGGAACAGCAGTAAAAAAAGATTCTGAAGTGACTGTGGAGCAAGACCCCAGGAGATTTGTAAGCAGGGGAGGGTTTAAGCTTGAGAAGGCGATAACAGAATTCGATATAGACGTAAGGGAAAAAGTCGCCCTCGATATAGGAGCTTCAACCGGCGGCTTTACTGATTGCCTTCTGCACTTCGGAGCATCAAAAGTCTACGCCTTTGACGTCGGGCACGGGCAGATTGACTGGAAACTCAGAAACGACAAACGAGTCATAGTAAGGGAAAAGATAAACTGCAGGTATCTGCAAGCTGAAGACGTCGGGGAAAAAGTCGAAATAGTCACAATCGATGTTTCTTTTATTTCACTCACGATGATAACAGAACCTGCCGTTTCCGTACTCGCCGATAACGCGACGCTGATCGCTCTCATAAAACCCCAGTTTGAAGTAGGCAGAAAAGATGTTGGAGCGAAGGGAATAGTAAAAAACGAGGACAAACTAAAAGAAGTTAACGGCAAAATAACGTTCTATTTAAGTGGATTAGGATTTAAAGTTAAAGGTATAATTGAATCTCCCATAAAAGGATCCGGAGGCAATAGAGAGTTCCTGGTCTGTGCCTCTTGGACCGTACCTACTTCTTCCCCCAGTCCTTAAGAAACCTCTCGAGGCCAATGTCGGTGAGAGGGTGCTTGAACAGTTGCGTAAACACCCTGTAGGGAAAAGTGGCGACATCGGCTCCCATCTTGGCGGCTTCCACTATGTGCATAGGATGCCTTACACTTGCAACCAGTATCTCCGTTTCGTAGGCGTAGTGCGCGTAGACCTCGCAGATATCAAGCACAAGGTCCATTCCGCTTGACGATACATCATCAAGCCTTCCAACAAAGGGACTTACGTAAGCGGCTCCCGCTTTTGCGGCTAAAAGCGCCTGAGAAGGAGAAAAAACAAGGGTAACGTTAACATTTATCCCTTCGTCCGAGAGGGTTTTCGTGGCTTTTACCCCATCTTCGGTCATCGGAAGCTTGACGACTATATTTTCATCTATACCGGCCAGTTTCCTGCCTTCCGAGATCATTTCGGAGTACTCGGTGCTGAGCACTTCCGCGCTCACCGGGCCCTTTACTATATCGCATATCTCCTTGACCAAGTCCTCAAAGCTCTCCTGGCTTCCTTCTTTGGATACGAGGGAAGGATTTGTAGTCACCCCGTCCACTATTCCAAAGGCTGCGGCGCTTTTGATTTCTTCCAGATTTGCGGAATCTATAAAGAATTTCATTATCTTTTCTCCTTCGGGAAATACCGTTTCAACTCATTATAATAGGTAGTTTGGATAATATTTCA
>JAPOQQ010000133.1 GCA_026710625.1 Candidatus Dadabacteria bacterium
CTTCGCGGCTTTTAACGCCATGAGGGCGCTTTCGACCAGAAACGACGACCCCGAGACCGCTTCAAGGCCGTTTGAGGCGGGGCGCGACGGGTTTATTCTTTCTGAAGGGGCGGGAGTGCTGATTCTCGAGGAACTCGAGTTTGCCAGGAAAAGGGGTGCAAACATATACGCCGAGGTGCTAGGGTCCGGAATGAGCGCTGACGCCTTCCACATCACGGCGCCTTCGCTTGAGGGACCGTCAAGCTGCATGAACGCGGCTCTTGAGGACTCGGGCCTTAATCCCGGGGACGTGGATTACATAAACGCCCACGGAACCTCGACGCGTCTTAACGACGTTAACGAGACCAACGCGATCAAGGAGGTGTTCGGTGAGGACGCCCGGCGAATTCCGGTGAGTTCCACGAAATCCATGACCGGTCACCTGCTCGGCGCTGCGGGCGCGGTGGAAGCGGCAATCTGCGTGCTTGCGCTTCGAGACGGTGTTTTGCCGCCGACTATAAACCTTTTTGAGAGCGATCCCGAATGCGACCTCGATTACGTTCCGCACACGGCGAGGGAGAGCGATATAAAAGTGGCGCTCAGCAATTCCTACGGCTTCGGCGGAACGAACGTAAGTGTCGCCCTTCGCAAGTTCAGCTGACGTTCTGAGGTCGCGAAAAATCGGCCGTAACTCCGAAACCGCTTAGCTCACGCGCGCGGCGTGGGAAGCGGTTTTATTTTTCCGCTCGTTTTGGTACAATACCCCGCTAACTTCCAAAATGTGAAACTGTGTATAAAAGAGGTGCCATATGGCTTTGACTAACAATCTCGATACCCTCTCCGACCTCACTGTCGGGGACAAGACCTACAAGATATATTCCCTCGCAAAGCTTGAATCGCGCTACGGCGTATCGATTTCAAGACTGCCTTTTTCAATAAGAATACTGCTTGAGAACGTGCTCAGGAACTTTGACGGAGAGACCGTTACGGAGCAGCACGTGGAGTCCCTTGCCAACTGGGACCCTTCAAATACTGAGCCCAGAGAAATTCCATACAACCCCGCGAGGGTGATACTTCAGGATTTCACGGGAGTTCCATGCGTGGTCGACCTTGCCGCGATGAGATCGGTGGTCGAGAAAAAAGGGGGAGACCCCTCGCTTGTGAACCCCATAGTTCCCGTCGATCTCGTTATAGATCACTCCGTTCAGGTCGACTATTTCGCAAGCGGCGACGCTTTCGGCAAAAACATGGAAGTCGAGTATGAAAGAAACAGGGAAAGATATACATTCTTAAAGTGGGCCCAGGGGTCTTTTGACAATTTCAGGGTCGTACCGCCGGGAACCGGAATAGTGCACCAGGTGAACCTTGAGTGTCTTGCAAGCGTGGTCGTCTCAAAGCAGACAGGCTCCGAGTCGGTGGCGTACCCGGACACCCTGGTGGGAACGGATTCCCACACGACCATGATAAACGGCCTAAGCGTCATGGGCTGGGGAGTAGGGGGGATAGAGGCAGAGGCGTGCATGCTCGGGCAGCCGCTTTACATGCTGATCCCTGACGTCATCGGATTCAGGCTCACCGGCCGCCTCTCCCAGGGAGTTACCGCGACGGACCTGGTTCTCACGGTGACCGAGATGCTTAGGAAAAAAGGTGTTGTCGGCAAGTTCGTCGAGTTTTTCGGACCCGGAGTTAGCAATCTCGCACTCTCTGACCAGGCTACGATAGCAAACATGGCTCCCGAGTACGGAGCCACCATGGGATTTTTCCCGGTAGACGCCGAAACCCTGCGCTACCTCGGGACAACAGGCAGGGATGACGCCGCAACGCTGGTTGAAGCCTACACTAAGGAACAGAAGATGTTCAGAACAGACGATGCGGAGGACCCTGTATACACAGATACGCTAGAACTTGACATATCGACGGTGGAACCCTCTCTTGCAGGTCCGAGCCGCCCGCAGGACAGGATATCGCTTGGGGACATGAAAAGCTCCTACAACGAGAACCTCCAGTCAAGAGGGCTTGCCGCAAACGGAGACGCCTCGCGCGCCGCAAACGGAGTTTCAGACGGCTCTGTCGTAATAGCGGCCATCACGAGCTGCACTAACACCTCGAATCCCTCCGTCATGGTAGGGGCGGGACTTTTCGCCAAAAAGGCCGTCGAGCGGGGGCTCACCGTTAATCCTTACGTGAAAACAAGCTTGGCGCCGGGATCAAGGGTGGTAACGGATTACTTAAACGCCGCGGGACTTACCCCGTATCTTGAAGAGCTGGGCTTTGGCCTAGTCGGATACGGATGCACGACCTGCATAGGAAACAGCGGCCCGCTTCCAGAAGACGTGGACGCGGCCATAAGGGAAAACGATCTTACCTGCGCCGCGGTTCTAAGCGGAAACAGGAATTTTGAGGGCAGGGTGCACCCGCTCGTTAAATTCGCCTACCTGGCGTCGCCTCCGCTTGTAGTGGCGTTCGCCATAGCCGGCAAGGTGGGAATCGATCTCTACACAGAACCCCTCGGGGTTGGAAGCGACGGGGACGAAGTGTACCTAAAGGACATCTGGCCGACGCAGCAGGAGATAATCGACACCGTTTCGCAGTCAATCTCCCCGGAGATATTCAACAACCAGTATTCCCGGGTTTTCGAGGGCGATGAGACCTGGAAGTCTCTCGAGGCCCCGCAGTCAGACATTTACGAGTGGGATACGGAATCAACCTACATACAGGAGCCCCCGTTTTTCGATGATTTCCCGCTTGAGCCCATAGACCCCGAGGACATAGAGAACGCGAACGTCCTCGCGCTTCTCGGGGACTCCATAACGACGGACCATATTTCCCCCGCGGGTTCAATCCCCAAGGACGGCCCCGCAGGCGGCTACCTTATCTCGAAGGGCGTTTCCCAAAGGAGCTTCAACAGCTTCGGCTCGAGAAGGGGAAACCACGAGGTTATGATCCGCGGGTCGTTTGCCAACATCAGGATAAGAAACAAGATGGTCGGAGGAAAGGAAGGAGGGTGGACCGTGCACGTTCCCACGGGCGAGGAAATGTCGATTTACGAAGCGTCCTCAAGGTACATGAGCGACGGGACGGACCTTGTCGTGATCGGTGGGAAGGAGTACGGGACGGGAAGTTCCCGGGACTGGGCGGCCAAGGGAACCGCTCTTCTGGGCGCAAGGTGCGTCATAGCTGAGAGCTTCGAGCGGATTCACAGGAGCAACCTGGTGGGAATGGGGGTTCTGCCCCTTCAGTTCGAAGAGGGGGAGAGCGCCGAGTCTCTCGGCCTGACGGGCTTTGAGACCTTCAGTATAAGCGGGATCTCAGAGGACCTTTATCCGGGCAAACAGATGGCCGTAACCGTGACGGACACAGACGGCGGGCAGAGAGAATTTCACGCCACTTGCAGGCTCGATACGCCGGTTGAGGTCGAATATTACCGCAACGGCGGGATACTTCAGACCGTCCTGCGTCAGATGATATCAGGGTAGGTGGGGAGACCGATTTGAAAAGGGTGGTTTTTTTCATTATATTGTAAGATTTAAATTTTGGTTTAGTTCAAAAGGAGAGGTGTTCAATGACAGTCCCAAGCGGAGAAAAAATACAAATTGACGAGGAAAACAGGAAGCTTATAATTCCCGACAACCCGATAATTCCCTTCATAGAAGGCGATGGGATAGGTCCCGACATCTGGCACGCATCCCAGATTGTGTTCGACGCCGCGGTCGAGAAGGCTTACGAAGGAAAAAAGAAAATAGCCTGGCTCGAGGTGCTGGCCGGAGAGAAAGCGCATGAACAGACCGGCGAATGGCTTCCCGAGGCGACCACCGAAACGATAAAGGAGTACATAGTTGCAATCAAGGGCCCGCTTACCACTCCGGTTGGAGGAGGAATAAGGAGCCTTAACGTCTCGCTTCGCCAGATACTTGATCTATACGCCTGCGTAAGGCCCGTAAGATGGATCAAGGGAACCCCCAACCCTCTTCTGGTTCCCGGCAAGCTCGACGTCGTGATATTCAGGGAGAACACCGAGGACGTGTACGCGGGAATCGAGTGGGAGAGCGGCACCAAGGAAGCGACCGCCGTAAGGGAGTATCTAGTCGAAAATTACGGGGTTAACATCCGCGAGCTAAGCGGAATAGGAATAAAGCCCATAAGTCCTTTCGGAACCAAGAGGCTTGTGCGAAAGGCGATTGAATACGCAATGGAGTATAAAAGAAAAAGCGTCACCCTCGTTCACAAGGGCAACATAATGAAATTCACCGAGGGGGCCTTCCGCGAATGGGGCTACGAGCTTGCAAAAGAGGAGTTCCCGGAGATCACCATAACAGAGGACGAGCTCTGGGACGATTACGGCGGCAAGCAGCCCGACGGCAAAATCGTCATAAAGGACCGCATAGCCGACAGCATGTTCCAGCAGGTTCTCACGAGACCGGGCGAATACGACGTGATGGCCATGCCCAACCTAAACGGCGACTACATGTCAGATGCCTGCGCCGCGCAGGTAGGAGGTCTCGGAGTCGCTCCGGGCGGCAACATAGGCGATTACCTGGCTGTTTTCGAAGCCACCCACGGGACCGCTCCAAAGTACTCGGGACAGGACAAGGTGAACCCGGGTTCCGTGATACTCTCGGGAGTCATGATGTTCCAGTACCTGGGATGGCACGAGGCCGCGGAGCTTGTTTTCAGGGCGATGGAGGAGACTGTTCAGCAGAAAACAGTTACCTACGATCTCGAGAGACAGATGGAGGGAGCTACCCTTCTTAAGTGTTCTGAGTATGGAGAGGCCATCGTTAAGAACATGGACAGGGTAATGGACTAGGGGCGCGCGGCACAGCAAATCTTTTAAAAAGGAGTGGGATCTTGAAGAACGGCAGAGCGAAAATTTCTGTGATAGGTGCGGGAAACGTCGGGGCGTCGGCGGCGTTTCGGATTGCACAGCTTGAACTTGCCGACGTGGCTTTGATCGACATAGTGGAGGAAATTCCCGAAGGAAAGGCGCTTGATCTTGCCCAGATGTGTCCGATCACCGGAAGCGACGTAAATCTCGTCGGCTCAACCAACTACGAAGACACGGCTGACTCGGACGTGGTGATAATCACCTCGGGTATTCCGAGAAAGCCCGGGATGAGCCGTGACGACCTCATCTCGACTAACACCAAGGTGGTAAAGAGCGTCACCGAGCAGGTGGTCTCTAATTCCCCGGATGCGATACTCATACTGGTAACCAACCCTCTTGACGCCATGGTTTACGTGGCGCACAGGGTAAGCGGCCTCTCAGACAACAAGGTGATGGGGATGGCGGGGGTGCTCGATTCCGCGCGCTTCCGGGCGTTTATCGCGATGGAGCTCGGGGTATCGGTTGAGAACATAAACGCCTCGGTTCTCGGCGGACACGGAGACACGATGGTTCCGCTTCTTAGCAACACCACGATTGCGGGTGTTCCCATAGCGCAGCTTGTCCCCGCTGACAGGCTCGAAGCGATGGTCGACCGCACCAGGAAGGGAGGGGCTGAAATAGTAGCGCTTCTTAAGACTGGAAGCGCCTTTTACGCCCCCGCTGTAGCAGCGGTGGAAATGGCCGAGGCAATCATAAAGGATAAGAAGAAGGTACTTCCCTGCTGCGTGTACGCGGACGGACATTACGGAATAGAGGATACGTTCGTGGGTCTTCCAGTGAGGCTCGGCGCAGAAGGGGTCGAGGAGATAATAGGAGTTGAGATTTCCGACGAGGAGATGGAGGCTCTGCATGTCTCGGCGGGCAAGGTGAAAGAGCTTTGCGAAGTAATTGACGGAATGGGAATCCTTTAGGATCCCGTTTACATTCCGCCCCCCGGCGCTGTTTATAATCTCAGACGGTTGCT
This sequence comes from Candidatus Dadabacteria bacterium, assembly GCA_026710625.1. Classification (GTDB taxonomy): domain Bacteria; phylum Desulfobacterota_D; class UBA1144; order Nemesobacterales; family Nemesobacteraceae; genus Nemesobacter. The sequence continues at coordinate 5,829 of JAPOQQ010000133.1, forward strand.
CCGGAAATATTTTTTGGAGGTTTCTACAATATGGCTAACGGTACGGCGAGCAAAGCGCTCACTATGAGAAAGGATATGTGGTGGGTAGAGCCTCTTGTAACCGGGGTGGTACTCGGGGCTTTTGGAATCTACTCCACGTGGAGGGCTCTTTCGAACCAGTTTTACTACACCGAGCCCTACCTCTCGCCTTTTTATTCCCCGCTTCTGCTCCTTGACTGGTGGCACTTTTCCCCGGCAATACTCATTCTCTGGGCGCCGCTTGGGTTCCGGGCGACCTGCTATTACTACAGAAAAGCATACTACAGGGCGTATTTCTTCTCGCCTCCCGGCTGCGCGGTAAAACCGGTCGGCAAAAGGGGCTCCTACAAGGGTGAATCGAGTTTTCCGTTCATCCTGCAGAACATCCACAGGTTTTTTCTCTACGCGTCTATCGTCATTTTGCTGTTTCTATGGATTGACTCGTATGAAGCCTTTTTCTTCCATGACGGGTTCGGAGTGGGCGTCGGAACCATAGTTCTAACCTTAAACGCGTTTCTGCTTACAATGTATTCGTTTTCCTGCCACTCGTTTCGCCATCTGATGGGAGGGAATCTTGACGTGTTTTCCAGATGTCCGACCCGTTTTCGCCTCTGGGGCGCCATAAGCGTCCAGAACGAAGTACATATGAAATGGGCGTGGACAAGCCTTGTTTTTGTGGCTCTCACTGACCTTTACGTGTTTCTGGTGGCGAACGGAACAATTACTGATCTGAGGTTGATATAAACGTGGAAAAATACGAAACACACACACATGACGTTATAGTTATCGGCGCCGGCGGGGCAGGTCTTCGGGCCGCTATCGAATCTTCAGCCCAGGGCGCCTCGACCGCACTTATATGCAAATCCCTGCTCGGCAAGGCCCACACCGTGATGGCCGAGGGTGGCGTCGCTGCCGCCTTGGCAAACGTTGACACGAAGGACAACTGGGAAACCCACTTCAAGGACACCATGAAGGGCGGGAAGATGCTGAATAACTGGCAGATGGCCCTTTACCACGCGCAGGAAGCCCCCGAGAGGGTGCGCGAGCTTGAATACTGGGGAGCTCTTTTTGACAGAACGAAAGAGGGAAGGATAAACCAGAGGGCCTTCGGCGGACACACCTGGAAAAGGCTTGCCCACGTGGGCGACCGGACCGGTCTTGAGATGATAAGAACCCTTCAGGAAAAGGGAATACACTCGGGCATAGACGTCTACATGGAATGCACCATTACCCATCTGATAAAAGACGGAGACAGGGAGACGGGAGCCTTCGGCTACTGGAGAGAGAGCGGAAAGTTCGTTCTTTTTAAGGCAAACGCAATCATTCTCGCAACGGGCGGGGTAGGCAAGGCCTACAAGTACACTTCTAACTCCTGGGAGTACACGGGCGACGGCCACTCTATGGCGTATGAGGCAGGAGCTGAGCTTATAGATATGGAATTCATACAGTTCCATCCCACGGGGATGGTCTGGCCCCCGAGCGTGAGAGGAATCCTTGTTACAGAGGCGGTACGCGGTGAGGGAGGCATACTCACAAACAGCGAGGGTGAGCGCTTTATGGAGAAATACGATCCCGAGCGCATGGAGCTTTCAACCCGCGACGTGGTCGCAAGGTCCATATACACGGAGGTTGAGCAGGGGCGCGGTTCTCCCCACGGCGGAGCGTTTCTCGATGTCTCGCACAGGGGAGCCGATTACGTAAAGCGAAAGCTTCCGAGCATGTACCACCAGTTCATGGAGTTTGCCGATATAGACATAACAAAAGGTCCGATGGAAGTATTCCCGACCACCCATTACGTCATGGGGGGAGTCAAGGTTGAAGGAGATACCTGCTCAAGCACCGTTCCGGGGCTTTTCGCAGCAGGCGAGGTAGCCGGAGGAATGCACGGCGCGAACCGTCTCGGCGGAAATTCCCTCTCAGATCTTCTCGTTTTCGGGAAAAGGGCGGGCGAGGGAGCAGCCGCTTACGCAAGCGGGAAATCCCACGCACAGGTATCCGCTGAGCTTGTCGAAGGATTCGCAAACGAGCTTCGCGAGCCTTTTAACAACACTCAGGGAGAGAATCCCTACACGATCCACCAGGATCTCCAGGACGTGATGCAGCTCTACATAGGGGTGTTCCGAACGGAAGAAAACATACAAACAGGCATAGACAAGATAGAGGTACTCAAGGAGAGGGCAAAGACGCTCAAGATAGAGGGCTCGGTGATGTTTAATCCGGGCTGGCATCTCTGCAGGGATCTTAAGTCGATGCTGATCGTCTCTGAGGCGCTAGCTAGATGCGCGCTTGCGAGAAAAGAGAGCAGGGGAGCTCACAGCCGGGTCGATTACCCTGAAAGCGACGACGAGGTACTGGGCAAGCTCAATTCCATTGTCTCCTTCAAGGACGGGGCGATGGATGTCGCAACGCGGCCGATTGTGGAGATGCCCGAGGAGCTTTCGAAACTGTTTACGGAGGATAAGTGATGTCGGTAGCCAAGCTAAGAGTTTTTCGCGGTGACGCGCAGGGTGGGGAGGAAAAGGAGTACGAGGTCCCGGTAGATGAGGGAATGGTTGTCCTCGACGCGCTTTTCTACATACAGGCAAACTACGACGGCGACCTGGCGATAAGATGGAACTGCAAGGCGGCAAAGTGCGGCTCCTGCAGCACCGAGATAAACGGAAAACCGAGTCTTGCATGCAAGACCCGCATGGACACTTTCGCCGAGGGCGAAACTATTACCGTTCACCCGCTCAAGGCGTTTCCCGTGATAAAGGACCTCGTGACCGACGTCTCATGGAACTACGAAGTAAGCAAGAAGATCCCTCCGTTTACCCCCGCCGAAGATACCGAGTGGATCATGTACCAGGAGGACGTTGAGAGGGGGCAGGAGTTTAGAAAATGCATAGAGTGCTTCATGTGTCAGGATGTCTGTCACATACTTCGCGACCACAACCGAAAAGACGCGTTTGCCGGCCCGAGGTTCATGATAAAGATCGCCGAGCGGGAAATGCATCCCCTGGATGTCCTTGACAGAAGGGAGTTTGCGCGCGAGGAAGCGGGAGTAGGTTTCTGCAACATCACGAAATGCTGCACGGAAGTATGTCCCGAGGACATACACATAACGGATAACGGAATCATTCCGCTTAAGGAGAGGGTGGTTGACAAGTACTATGATCCGCTTTCCTGGCTTTTAAGGAAGATCAAGGGGAAATAGGGGAGAGCATTGAACGTACACGAATACCAGGCCAAAAAGCTTCTCTCTGATTCCGGAGTCAAGGTTCCGGGCGGACAGGTCGTTTTCAGCGCGGATGAGGTGTCGGAGGTGCTTGATACCCTTAACTCCGCAAAATACGTGGTAAAAGCCCAGATTCACGCCGGCGGCCGGGGCAAGGGAGGCGGAATAAAAGTAGTTGACAATTCCCAGGACGCTACGGCGGCCGCAGATGAGATAATCGGGATGAATCTGGTCACCCATCAGACGGGTCCCGGGGGCAAGACCGTGGGAAGCGTTCTTATCGAGGAAGCTTCCAGCATAGAAAAAGAGTTTTATCTCGGCATGGTGATTGACCGCTCCCGGGAAAAAGTTGTCGTTATGGGAAGCCCGGAGGGCGGGGTTGAGATCGAGGAAGTGGCGGCCAAATCTCCCGAGAAGATAATAAAGGAGCACGTTGATATCTCTTTAGGCGTTCAGCCTTACCAGTGCCGGAAAATCGCTTATTTCATGGGTCTTGAGGGCGGTGCCGTTAGGCAGGCCGTATCGTTTATCTTATCCCTTTACCGTGTGTTTATCGAGAAGGACTGCTCCCTTGCGGAGATAAACCCGCTTGTTCTTACTTCAGACGGAAACATAGTCGCTCTCGATGCGAAGATTAACTTTGATGATAACGCGCTTTTCCGCCACCGCGACATCGCGGGGCTAAGGGACCGGGACGAAGAGGATCCGCTTGAGCTTGAGGCAAGCGATGCGGGGATAAGCTTCGTTAAGCTTGACGGAAACATAGGATGTCTTGTTAACGGTGCGGGGCTTGCCATGGCCACCATGGACATTATAAAGCACCACGGCGGAGAACCCGCAAACTTCCTTGACGTCGGCGGAGGGGCTACAACCGAGCAGGTAACGAAGGCGTTTAAGATGATCCTGAGCGATGAGAACGTAAAGGCCATCTTCGTTAATATTTTCGGCGGCATCATGAAATGCGACACCATAGCCGATGGTATCGTGAAGGCCGCGGGTGAGGTTGGAATAAACGTTCCCTTAGTGGTCAGGCTCGAAGGAACCAATGTTGAAGCCGGAAGGGAAATTCTTTCTACCTCGGGTCTTGACATCCAGACCGGAGCCGACATGAAAGAAGCTGCGTCTAAAGTAGTTGAGGCTGCTAAAACTGCCTAGTTTAATAAGTTACAATAAGTGCTTAACCTGTTTTCTGTTGATATTCCTTTCCTTTGATAAAGAGTATATGCCGTAGAGATGTTGCTATATTGCATCGTCTTTTGAATGTTAGGCTTTGTAGCATGAAACCTTGGAAGAGGTTTCTGAATTTTAGAAAGAAGGACGATACAGAAGCATTTTGGGGTTATAGTCCATTTGGGCCTTTACCAAGTTTTTGGTTATGGTTCTGGAAATTCTACAATTTTCCCCCTGCTTTCCGATATCGCTTTTCTGCATTTTTTGGCAAAATTTTTATCCTTGCTTTCTCTAATATATTTAGCTGCTTTGAACAGGTCAGATGTTGTAACAAGGGTTGCGTTTGATCCCTCAGCCCTTGAAATACATTTTTTTGTAAATTGTTCTGATCTTTTTTGTGGATGGGTAATTCTGAATCCATTTCCAAACAGAATACCAGTAGCAGAAGTAGTCACATCTTCTCGTTCTGAGTCTTCCTGTATGTTGGATTGAAGTTGCCTGAACTTTTCAACGCTTATAGCTCCATTGTCCTTTCCTTCCGTCTCCCCGATATATCTTTCGCCGTCGGGACCGACAATAACCTGATCAAGCTCTAAATTGCCATCATTATAATTCTCTGCTTTGTATCCTAATATCGTAAGAGCTTCAATAACAGCGTTCTCCAATGGTTTGCCTTTCTCGAAAAGCAGATCCTTTAACTTTTTCTCTTCTTGCAATTTGTTCGACAGCGTGTTTTTTTGCTCTTCAAGTTTTTCTATTTTCTCAGAAGTCATACTTAATTTCTTTGTTAGCTCTGTTTCTGATTTTAATCTGTATTTACTTTCTCTAGTCCAATCAGGAGGTGGAGAAGCTTCAGCGGAACTGCGTAATGCACTATCAATATCAAGTAAGATCTGGATCAATCGTTTGCCAAAACCTATGGCCTCACTGCTCCAACATTCTTCCAAATTTTCATTGTATTCTGTAAATTCTTCTTCTGGATACCTGATTGGTGGCAGCAAAACTAGACTTCCTTTCCCTTTATTGAACAATCCGCCCACTGGTTTCCTGCCTGTCTTAGTAAAAAAAAGAGGAGTATCAATTTTCCCATCGAGATAACATTCGTATTTTATGTACTCCTTAAATTCATCTCGAAAAATTGTAAATAAACCGTTACCACCAAAAACCATCTCAAATCCTTCTCTAGGGATTAAAGGAGGGATATCTATGGGTAAAAACTTGTAATTGTCATATTGAGAAACTATGTTTGTAGTTCGGGTGTTTTTCCCGGTTCCGGAAAACTTTTTCTTTCCTGTACGAACAAAAATCTTTTTATATTGACCCATAAAAACAAAAATGGTTTTTCCCTCTTCCAAAGCTGTTGCGATTTCTGAACGCCAGCGCTCCGTATGTTCTTTTATAAGGAAAGAATCATTTTCGCCAAAGGACGGTTTGCCTTTATATAAATGACTCTTGCTGTAGCAAGATAAATCAGGCTCAAAAACAACTATGTCTGCGTCAAGCAGAGACTGAGAGGATTCATGACTGTAGCAATCATCGTGACCCGGAATATAAAAACCAACTGATATTATTTTTTTCTTCATAGTGAATATTGTTCGGAGATCGATTTAATTTTGGGGGCTAGAGTTCTCTCCACGCAATAGAAGTGGATTAGGGTGTTAAGACAGTTTTTTCGGTATGTTTCTAGAATCTTTAAGCCTCCTTTTATGATACATGAGACGGAACATAGTAAACCTGATCTGGTATAGGTCTATCAAGTTCCCAGTGGTACCGATGAGTCTTGTAAAAATTCATCCATCTCCAAATTCCTTTTCTTGCACAAGCAAGCTAAGTTCTAGCCCTTAAGATATATGGACAAATCGAAGGATTTGACCATAGTGACGAAATGTGTCATAATGTCAAAAAAAGTCCCCAAAACATTTCAAGATTCATGCAACAAGTTTCAGGAGTATCGGATTTTGCTCGCTTGCGAGAGCGGGCAGGTCTGTCTGTCGAGAGATTGGCTGATCAGATAGGGTTTTCAGTCCGTACTGTATACCGGTGGGAGAATGGCGAAACTCTCCCGAGGAAGGTAGCGGTTCGTTTTCTTGAAAATCTCGTGAGAGAAAAGCATGAGGAAATACCTAAGGACACGATGTTCAGGTTCATCGACTTGTTTGCTGGCATCGGGGGATTGCGCCGTGCCTTTGAATCCTTGGGAGGTAAATGCGTTTTCACAAGTGAGTGGAACCGTTATGCTCAACTCACCTACATGGCTAACTATGATTGCGACCACGAGATTACAGGTGACATAACGCAGGTTCCTGCTGACAGAATTCCTCCACATGATCTTCTGCTAGCGGGTTTTCCTTGCCAGCCGTTTTCTATTGCTGGTGTTTCGAAAAAAAACGCCCTCGGGCAACCGCATGGCTTCCGTTGCGAGGCTCAGGGAACCCTGTTCTTTGACGTGGCCCGTATTATTGAGACCCATCGCCCCAGTGCATTTCTTCTGGAGAACGTGAAAAACTTGACGAGACACGACGGGGGCAGGACGTTTGATATAATCCAGAGAACTCTTGCCGAAGAACTTGGCTATCAAGTTCACTGCAAACTTCTGGACTCGCGTCCGTGGGTTCCCCAGCGTCGCGAGCGGATTTTCATCGTTGGTTTTCGCGAGTCAAACGGGTTTACTTTTGACGATCTTTATTTACCTGATCCTGCAGGAGGACCCCGCCTCAAGATGGTTCTGCACCCCGAGAATGGAAACGAGATACCCGAGAATCCTTATACTACCGGACCGGAGGCAAGAGTTTCTGGCAAATACACTCTTTCTAGGCATATGTGGAAATATCTCAGGAGCTATGCGGCAAAGCACAGAGCTGCAGGTAACGGATTCGGGTTCGGGCTTGTTGGCCCTGAAGATGTCTCGCGTACTCTCTCTGCCCGCTATCACAAGGATGGTTCCGAGATTCTGGTCAGTCGCGGGCGTCGAAACCCCCGTCGTCTGACTCCGCGGGAATGTTCCAGACTTATGGGTTTTGATGAACTGGATGGAAAACAGTTTACGATTCCCGTTTCGGACACGCAGGCCTACATACAGTTTGGAAACGCCGTGGTTGTACCATGTGCTAGGGCAGTAGCGGAGCATATGGTTCCATGGCTTGGTATTGACGGGGATTTTCACTCTCTGAACCGCCAGATGAGGTTGCCACTAGTTGGTTGATATCGTTGACAGAAAAACCCGGAGTCGGATGATGTCCGGCATTCGCGGAAAAGATACCCGTCCTGAGATGTTGATACGCAAGGGGCTTCACGCACGGGGTTTCCGGTACCGTCTTCATGACAATACTCTTCTTGGCAGGCCGGATATGGTCTTTGGAGGTCGTAGTGCAGTGATATTCGTCAACGGGTGTTTCTGGCACGGCCACGACTGCCACCTGTTCAAATGGCCCACTTCACGAGCCGAGTTCTGGAGGCAGAAAATCCTGCGAAACAGGGAAAAGGATGCTGAAACAGCGAGAGCACTGAGTACGAACGGATGGAGAATCCTGACGATCTGGGAGTGCGCACTCAAGGGGCGGACCAGGCTTCCGGTCAATGATGTAATAGCAAGGGCAGCGGAGTGGCTTAAGGGAGGCAATGAGTGCTGCGAGATAACGGGATTCAGGGACAAATCCGACCGCGGCACTGGATCTGTTAACTGATTGTATATGTGATTCTGGATATGTGCGGTTACCGATGTCTTCAACTTTCCGCACTTTCGTTTTCAAGCATATATTGTTTGAGTTCAGTGATCAGCAGCGGAGGATTCTGTCGGTGAAGCATTGAGTGGCAATTCGGGCATACGGGCACGAGTTCACTGACAGGGTCGATTTTATAGTCCGCGTTCATCTGCGAGACCGGGACGACATGATGGACGTGAATGAAACCACGGCCGATTTCACCATAGCGCTCTTTGAAATCCAGACCGCAGACCTTGCACTGTGCGCCGTGAACAGAAATACATATAGCCCTGTTAATACGACTGCGCTCGTACCTGTTGACTTCAACACGCCGCAAGGCTCCCTCCGGCAGGCCCGAGGATATTTCTTCTTCAAGAGGAAGAAGAGAAAGAACCATTCCCAAGAGTCCTCCGGCCCAGAGCAGCACCTTGTCGCCTATATCTTCACCGCTTTCATGATCAATCATCACGGGAGTTCGTTCTATTTCAAGTTCCAGCCCGTTCCAGCTTTCAGGCCATGTGCTGGGCTCAAGCGGGTTGCACTGATTACCATTGATTCTGAACCTGAACTTGCCGTCTTTGCCAGACAGTTCCCGTGCCAGAGATGCGAACGTGTTTTTCTGTTCTCTGGAGGAACGGGACATTTCCCGAAGAAGTTCTGCACCGAACCTTCCGATTTCGAAATGGGAAACTATGCTGCGCCATCCCACTGTGGTCCGGATCAGAAAACCTTCATTTTCGTGAAGGTCCGCAGGACGGAAATCAAATATCGGTCCCTGATCATCCCTCGAGACACCTGAGACAAGTGAAATGCCAAATCGTTCTGTCAGGACAGTAGCGAGTTTTTCAGGGTCAGGTATTGTCGTCATTGCTCTCCAGATCTGGTTCCGGCAAGTCATCTACGAGGCGGCGGAGAAGTCGGGATACCTCATACCGCAGTTCAGCGAAGTAGCGTTTCGTGGCTTCGTTGACAGTTCCGAGTTCGGCTGCACAGAGTGCCCAGAGCAGGGAGTCCATTCCCTGTATAGTAACTCCGGAAGAGAAGTTAGGTACGTAAACCTTGTGATAGTAGGGATGTCCCGTGTTAATGCGAACTGCTTTGTGACCGTCTATAATACAGGGCTCCCACAGCATTCCGTCATCAATTCCCTCGGTTGGTTCTACAAAACACTGTCCTTCCCTGAGTGCACTTGAAATCCTGAGTTTGAGCCTGACCTTCCCTTCACGGTTTGTAACCTCAACGTCTCCAGTCTTGTCATCAATAATCTTGACGTCCGCAGTATCAAGTTCTCCTTCCTTGGTCCTGATACTGGTATTTGAACTGTCATGAACGTCTGCACTTTTCTTGGCCACCTTTTTTTTCATACCCTTGCGGTAATGTTGCTCCGCAGCACGTCGTGGGGGCGGGAGAAATTCGTCTTTAAGCCAATTCAGAAGAGTTGTGTTAAGCGTTATTTTCGATTTTTTTATGTCTATACGGAATGCTTCATCAAGATCATGACGGAACGAGAACTCGACGCGTAGAAGTGAGCCGTGGGGTTCTTTCTGATACATGCCGAGCCAGTCTGCATCGTGAATAAGGCGTTGCTCGCGATAGATATAAATGCCCTGCCGTTCGTTTGTGACCCTGGCAAGTTTTCTGGATTTGTCATCAGGAAACTCCTCTTGCCTTGGAAGAGCAAAAGCGCGAACTGTGAAATCTGCTACTTTTCCGTCAGACATTTCTACTTGTTGCGTATCTTCCGCGACAAGTTCGGAGTATTTTTTGCAGTAGGGGTCCCAAGGTTTGATAGGCTCTCCATCAATAATTATCTGAAGATTCCGGGCCCTGCTGTCGTCGTGATCGAGGAAGCGCTGATAGACCATTCCGACATGTTCTTTCAGGGAAGCCGTCATTCTCTTCAGGGCATTTTGCGCAAATTTCCCCCTTGGGTCTTGGTAATCACGTCCGAACAGACGATCAACCATATCCCAAGTGACTATAGTTCCTGAATGATCTGGAGCTATCTCATTCAGAATATCTTCTGCTTCTCTATCGGGATCAGGAAGTAAAAGCTCCCATTCTCCTTTTCTGACTACATGGTCAAGATCCCACGTTGCTTGCAGAACCGGCGATGAACTGTCGGGACGGGAAAGAACAGACAGACACCTGCAAAACGCGGTGGAAGCGGTTTTCAGTCCCAGACCAAACTTCCCGAGACTGGCAGGGTCCTTGCGGTACTGCGACCCGTATTTCATAGCATTTATCAGTTCATCTCTGTCCATACCGATGCCGTTATCTGCTATGGAGATTCTCACTTCTCCACGATAGTCCATGGTTGTGCGTATATCAACTAGTTCTGCCTTAGCGGCTATTGAATTGTCAATAATGTCTGCGACCGCAGTATTGAATTCATACCCCGTATCTCTCAGACCCTCGATCATTCTTCCCGCGTCGGGTGGCAGGTTGATAGTTTCACTCATTTTGTTTCTCCTAGGTTCCTATTTTTTCCTATTCTTATCGTTTTCCAGGAACTGCCGAGTTTCAGGTGACCGGCGGCAGTTCGCTGCGGAGGTTTTGCGCGCTGGCACGTTATGTATTGTCTTCCGGTATCCGGGTCACGGCTTAGTATCACGCTGTCTCCAGGTTCAAGTCCGTGTTGATTAATAAAGGGTGTCATGCGCGTAAGGCGGTATTCATTGCGTGTTCCGCCGAAATATACATTGTTATAATAGATAAAGGCAAACTCCCATCTGGTTCCATCGTTTTCATAAAACATAAGGTGGTATCTTGGATTCTTGGTCTTTTTATCCAGAGGTGGAAAGAATGAAAGTATCTGTGGGTCTTTCGGAATCACTATTCCCGACTGATGCCCTCCCGTGGCGCCTGTGTCATTGGCACTCAATTCCTTGGTTATGGCAAGGGTTTTCTTTTCCTTGGTCATCCATTGTCTCCTATCGGTGATTTTTTCAGAGCTTCGAGTATCTGCTGCATATTGTCTTCGCGCCCCTCAGTCCCTTCTATCTTTCCGGCAAGATTTCTCTTTTGTGTCAAGCGATCGTGCATGATCTCCTCAACCGTATCAGCATAAAATAACTGATGGACGGTTACAGGGCGGGTTTGTCCTCGTCGCCAGGCCCGCGCCGATGCTTGGTCCTCAACTGCGGGATTCCATTCCGGATTGTAGTGAATAACGTGATTTGCGGCTGTAATATTGAGACCCGTGCCGGCAGCTCGAGGATTGAGTACAAGCAGTGCGCCACCATGTACTTTGCTGAACCTGTCGACCGTGATCTGGCGGTCCTCAACAGGTGTTCGGCCATCAATAAAGGTTGTTGGAACTCCGAAACGCCTTGGGATGTCTGTAAGCAGAATATCTGTCATTTTCTGAAATGAGGTAAAGAGAATCGCTTTTTCTCCGGTTTGAAAGATTTCCTCGAGAATTTCGACAAGACGCCTGTACTTGACGCTGTCACCTATGGGATCGTTCAGAAGTGCACCAGCCAGCGCCGGATGGGTACAAAACATTCTCAGGCGTACAAGGGCTGCAAGAGTAACTCGTTTGCTTTCACCTTCACCGTATTCATGGCAAACTGACTGGCGTACAGCTTCATAGTCCTCTGCCTGCCGGAGACCAAGTTCAAGCGCCTGCGGGATGTCAATGCGGGGAGGAAGATCCCCTGCGACATCTGCCACACGTCTGCGGAGCAACACTGGAGAGACGAGAGCATCCAGTTCCGAAGCAAAGGCCTCATTATCTCTGTAGGTTGCCTCAAATTCGGACTGGGTTCCCAAAAAATCCGGCAGGATGAAGTCCATCAGGGACCATAGATCACTGAGACTGTTTTCTACCGGCGTACCCGTAACAGCGATCCCAACCCGGCGAGGTATTCGCTTCACGACCCGTGTCCGGCGGGCTTCCGGGTTTTTTATAGCTTGGGCTTCATCAAGAACGATGATATTCCAGCTAACGCCCCTGAAAAGCGACGAGTCACGAACGAGCGTGTCGTAAGATGTGACAACAGTATCACAATCGCGAAGCTCGCTTGGAAAACCGGTACGGTCAGACCCTCGGTGAACCAAAGTTCTGAGACTGGGAGCAAACCGCCCGATTTCCCGTCGCCAGTTCTCAAGTAGGGTTGCCGGTGTCACTACGAGTGACGGACGCCTGTTTTCAGAGGTCTCGGCTGCGAGAAGAGCAATTACCTGTATGGTTTTTCCAAGTCCCATCTCGTCAGCGAGTATTCCTCCGATTCCTTGTGAAGCTATGACTGTCAGCCAACGCAGGCCATCTTTCTGATAGTCAAAGAGGGTCCCGGAAAAAGAATGTGGAGGCGGAAAGTCCGGTTCATCCTTGAACCGCAAGGCGTTTGCTGCCTCGCCTGATTCGTCCCTGATGATTTCAGAATCAACAGAAAGCTTGCGGAGGTTCAGATACTGCCTGAGCGTGATTGGACCGAGGAGAGAAATTTCTGCCTTGTCCAGTACATCACGAACTTCTTCTAATGCACTGCGAACGAGTGGGTACCACTTACCGGAGAAAACAACATGATCCGATGCTTCGGGAGAAATATCTTGCAGGGGAACAGATATCTTTCTGTCGACGGCGCGAACGCTTACACACAACGGAGGAAAAGTATTCTCTTCCATCGTTTCTATAACAATCTCTGCAAGCAACGGATATTTGGAGAAGATAATTCCACCAGCAGTACCATCACTGTCAAGAGGGGGCAGGTTCTCTGTCTGCTCCAATTCCACCGCAACACGATAGATTTCGTCGGCTGTCGGGATTTTCAGTGTTCCTTCAGGTTGACGGACGCAAAGACAACCGTTTATGGTTTCCCATTTTGCTTCAGAGTCTGTGTCTTTTTTACTGTGAGGAGATTTCATTTTGCTGTCTTCAAGTGCGAACTGCTCTCTGTTTTTTTTGGAATTATATACCTGTTTACGCAAAATTGATTTTTCAATGGTTTACTTTTTTTGCGGTCTTTCCGCTTCGGTTAATCCCATTTTTTTATGGCGGCAACGGATACTCCAAGCGTGGCGAGCACGCATAAAACTTTGCCGAGTTGCGCGGTTTCCTTGCCTTTTTCCAGATCGACTATGAACCGCCGTCCAGTGCCTGCCATTCCTGCCAGATCATTCTGACTCAGTTTCTGAGCTTTTCGTGTTTCCCGCACAACCCTACCCAGATCTCCGGCGTTTTTTATAGCTGTGTTCATTTTAAAAGCTTTTTAGTTCCCGCTCGGTATCGTTATACAGTTTCCAACGGAAAAATCAATAAATTGTTACCGTTCGAACGCAAAAAGATATTTTTGATGTTTCTTTGTATGAAATGTGCCCGTTCGGTGTCGTATATGCTTGGACTAACTTCAAACACAGACCATCCCGCAAGTTCGCCTAGGACTCTCAAATCAGGACTGTCACGCTAAGAGCAAAACTTTATTGACAGTTGATTTAATATAACAGACGGACACACTGATCTATAAAAGATTTTAAAGGGTGTAATCAATGTCCAAGGAAAATATAGGATCTTACGAACTCAAGACCAAGTTGTCTGAAATACTGAGACGGGTGCGGGCGGGTGAATCCTTTACGATCACCAATCGCGGTAAACCCGTCGCGGATCTTCTGCCGAGCAAAACCGCTTCCAGACAAAAAATGGCGGCTGCCATTGACAACATTCTCAGGGTAAGCAAAACAACTGTTCCGGTTTCTGATGACCGTCTGGAAGGGTACAAGAAGGAAGGTTGCAAGCGACGCGATTCGTCTTGGATAATTCAGTGGCGACGCACTGGTTCGTTTCTGCGGTCTGAGCAGTTACGACGCAGTCTGTTTAGGGCTTGCCACTCGCAAATCTTTAATGCTTACCAGCTTAGACAGAACCCTGTAAAGGCAGCGAAAGAAGCAGCATGGAACAATCAATTCCTTAAACTCAGTTCTGGCCATGCAACATTCATGCGCATCTGCCTGATTAGAGGATTCACATTTGGAATCAATAATGTACATTTAACTGAGGAGCATTGAACCTGGAACGTCTGTGGCACATACCAAAAAATGGAGGAAGCCGAATTTCCATGCCAGAACATTTGGTTCTTGAGTGTCACAAGAACCTTAAAGACAAAAAATACCCTGACTGCTATGGTCGAATGGCTTGGGATTCGGAAACCCCAACGCTTACAACGGGACGCACCGATTTTACGCGGGGCCGATACATCCATCCGGAAGAGGATCGTGCGATCACGTTGCGCGAGGCCGCCTGCATTCAACCGTTTCCTGACGATTACCTGTTCGCTGGCAATGCCTCGGAAATTGCAACACAAATCGGCAATGCGGTACCACCTTTAATGATGCAATCACTCGCCGAGCAAATCAAATCCGCTATCCAGGACGTTGCAAGCTAATGAATGCATTTTAATCTTGGAGTTTAATAGACGCGCATAGCGAGTATGAAATAGCGCGACATTCTCGATAAGAGGAAAATATGGCTAAAATCAGTGTGAGGGCGCGCGCGGTCGACCTTCTTGGCCGCCAGCAGATTGCTGGTATTCCTACTGCCATTCACGAACTTTTCAAGAACGCGCATGACGCATATGCCAAGCGCGTCGAAGTCGACTATTTCCGCCAACGCCGAGTTCTCGTCCTTCGGGATGACGGATACGGCATGACGCGAGAAGAAGTGGAAGAACGATGGCTAACCCTAGGCACCGAAAGTCGCATCGGGGCCAACGAAGAGAAGAAGGTTTGGACCGGTCCGAAGAACCTTCCGAAGAGATTCATCATGGGGGAAAAAGGTATCGGTCGCCTCGCGATAGCCGCAATCGCACCGATCACAATAATTATGACTCGCGCGGTTCGCCCCGACGGTCTGCGGAATCTGGTTGTCGGGCTTGTCCATTGGGGATTGTTTGAACAGCCCGGATTGGACGTGCAACAAATTGATGTTCCCATAAAGGAACTCGATGGTGGCACCCTTCCCGACAAAATGGATATCGAGGCGCTTGTCAAACAAGTGCGTCGAAATATTGAGGACCTGCGATCCGACATCGGAAAAAGACGATATGCCGATCTGATCGCTGTTCTGGAGCGTGTTCAAACCGACCCGGAAAAACTGGATGCAGTATTGATGGAACAGGCACGTGGTCGTTCCCCCGACACTGAGCCGCTCAGCCTCCGGAATCAGGGGTACGGAACACACTTTATTTTGCTGCCTACCGTGCCGGAAATAAACGACGATATAGATGGCGGTGATGACAGTGACTCGACCTTCACAGAGCGAAACCTGCTCGGCTTCAGCAACACGATGGCGAGTGAAGAGCCGCCGATCTTAACGAGCTTTCGGGATCATAAAATCGACGGAACCATTTCCGATCTGATCGAACACCGTGCGTTTTTCAGCTTGGACGATTTGACTGATTTCGATCAATTCATTGAAGGGGAAATCAATGAATTCGGGCAGTTCAACGGGACCGTCAGAATTTACCAGAATGACCCCGTGAAATTTGTTTGCAATTGGCCGGGTGCGAAAGGGCATGAAACGCGATGCGGGCCGTTTTCTCTTAAATTCGGTTACCTTATGGGGTTGTCACGGGAAAGTATTCTCGAGCACGACAAACACAAAGAACTCTCGGACAAGTGTGACAGGTATGGAGGGTTGTACATCTATCGTGACGGAATCCGTATTCTACCTTACGGGAACTCCGACTTCGATTTTCTGGATGTTGAACGCAGACGGTCCAAGGCAGCCAAGGATGCTTTTTTCTCATACCGGCGCATGGCTGGGTATATCGCGTTAACGCATCAAAAAAATATCACACTCAATGAGAAAGCTGGCCGAGAAGGGTTCCGCCAAAACCAAGCCTACCGGGATTTCCGGGCCATTCTGATGAACCTCCTTGATCGGCTGGCCCGGGAATACTTCCGAAAGGGTGGCGATCAATCCGATCCCTTCTGGAAAATTAAAGACCAAGCGGACGCTGAATTTAAAGCGGCGCAAAAGCAAAAGAAAATGGCCGATGATAAACGTAGAGAACTTGGAGAAAGATTGGATGCATTTTTCGATAAATACGAGGAGGATGACTTCAAGATACGTGCGGCACAGATCACCGAGAGGTTTACCAAACTGATTTCGTCATTGGATCCGAAAGCCGAACCGCAAGAGTACGCAGACGCTCTCAATAAATGCCGGTCAAGTTTCTACGATGAAATACGAATTCTGGAAGATCTCGCCCGGGTAACCAAGCCCGCCGGGCTCTCGATAAGCGGAGCCCTCGCCAAAGATTGGAACAGTTATCGACAGCGAAGCGAGCAACTTCGCAATGATATTATTGCCCCGCTGCGCCAGGAAATATCCCAACTACTCGAAGACGCCGGACGACAAATCGAAAGTGTTTATCGAATGGAACAAGCCGCAACCGCTCTTAAAAACCGCTCCAATACCATTGTCAAAGAAGTCTTGGCGGTTCGCGATGAAACCTATCAGGCGACCGAAGCTTTCAAACGCACATTGAGAGAAGCGGTTAAGTCCGAGTTCGCCGAATTTAAGGCGCAACTATTTGAAAGTATGCAATCTTTCTCCCGGGCAGCCGTTGAGAAACCCAGTGAAATCGAGGCGCTCTATTCGGATTTCGAAGCCAAGATGGAGATGATTAATCTTGAACAGGCAGCCCAGTTTGCCGCAATCCGCGATCAAATGCTATCGCTGATCGAAGACCTCAATAGCGGATATACGGCTGATACAAGGGCTTATATTTGGGAACAACGCGCCGAGCGCCTTGAGGAACAAGTGAAATTCTATGAGGATTACGCCCAGATGGGGATGGGATTGGGCATCCTGCAACATGAGTTCGAACATGTCGGCGACAATCTCAGAAGCGGTATTCGGGCGATCAAGCCTTGGGCGGTAAAGACCAAAGGTCTTGATACCATCTACGAAAATCTCAGAATAAGCTTTGCAAACCTCGACGGTTACTTGAACGTTCTCAATCCGATCGGGCGACGTATGAACCAAGCTCAAGTCGATCTTAACGGTGAAAAGATATATCTGTATTTGTTCCGTATTTTCCATAATCGGACCGAAGAAAACGGCATCGATTTCGTCTCGACGGCGAAGTTCAGATCGCATGTGGTGACGGCAAAATCGTCCACGGTACTGACTGCATTTGCCAACATCGTCGATAATGCAATTTATTGGTTGATTGAGGGTGGTTCCGGACAACGGACCATTACGTTGGACGCAGATTCAGAAGGATTTCTGATAAGTAACAACGGTCCCGGAATTCCGGCACGGGATGCAGACCTCATCTTCAATTTTGGCGAAACCAAGAAAAAGGGCGGAACGGGTCTCGGTCTTTCGATTTCCAGAGCAGGCCTCCGCAAAGAGGGGTTCAATCTGACGCTTGAGGAGTTCGGGGAAAATAAAAACCCGATGTTCCGCATTCATACGAGACGGCAGGAAAACAATGACTGAACAGATCACACTAAACCAAGATCAAGCCGATGCATGGAACAATTTCCACAAAAGTGCCGCCAAAGATTTTATAAAGAATATCACTACTGTCCCAACGTTTTGCGCTGGATGTATTGTAACCACCTGATTGCATACATAAAACAGCCGTTAAGGAATGCGTCCGACTTGAATCCAAAATCCATTCCCACATGATACCTGTACCTACCACCACAACAGGA
>JAPOQQ010000134.1 GCA_026710625.1 Candidatus Dadabacteria bacterium
ATTTCATGTTATCTTTTATGTCAGGCAAATTAAAAATCGAGGAATCTTAATGCACACAAAAACCCGCGCAAGCGCCGTGAAAATCTACCTGTTTTTCCTTTTTATTTCCTTATTCGCAGTTTCAGGATGCGGGCTGGATGTCGATTTCGGCGGTGGAACCGGAGATGACGATGTGGAAGAAAACGAGGTGATCACCGGGTTTATCGAGGAAGTAATTCCTGACATAGGCGAAGATTCAAACGTTGTTGTGAAGGCAAGCGTAGTAAAAGATGAGACAGTGGCCTGTTGTGAAGATACAACAGATGTAAGAGACGATTTTTACATAGAAGGCAATCTTGATCCGAAAGCTGAACTTGAATTTCTCGAGAACGGAAACTCCTCACTCGGCACGATAAGGATTCCCGTTTTCCCGGGAGCTACGATCGATATTGCGGATATTACAATTGAGGATAGAGTCCCAAGATATGATTACATTAATGTAAGTTTCGAGGGACAGGTAGATTCGAAGAACTGTGTCAACGACACCACACCAAGTGGAACCATGAGGGTAGAAATATTATCTGAAGGCAACGAAACGGAAGTAACAGTCAATCTGACATCAAGAACCGATATTGAAAGAGGAAACGACAAGGATCTCCCGTGCGAAGAAATAGTCGAGGGACGCAGAGTCAAAGTAGACGGGAAACTGGGCATAGGCGAAACCGTAGAAGCAGATCTAGTTGAAATACTCTGAGCCGCTCTCCGAAAACTACCTCCCCTCCACAGTAGTCCGCACCCTCTCTCTTCCTTTCTCCGTAAGAAAAAGTTTTCCGCCCGCAACGGCTATTTCTCCTTTCTGCTTCAGAAATTCAACCACTTTTGAGGCAAAATCAGCGGACCGAAACATGCTCCTGCTGTCGGGATGGTTTTTTACCGATTCCCCTCTTTCCTGGTTGTAAAGACTCACGAGAAGCGAAGCCTCTGCAAAATCCATTCTCTGTTTCCTTTTTTCTCTCATTATGCCGAAGAGTCCCCTTTGAGGAGCAAGGAGAAAAACCATCAGAAAAAACACCCCGCACACAAAAGCCATTGAACCCGCTATGTTAACGTCAAGCCAGTTGGCGACCCAGAATCCCGAAACGGCGGCCGAGATTCCGAAGACCACGCTCAGGAGAATCATCCTGAAAAGCGAATCCGTAAGAAGGTAGGCGCAGCACGGCGGAATCACTATAAGCGCTATAACCAGTATCGAGCCCACGGCGTCAAACGCCCCGACGCATGTAAGCGACACGACAGCCATAAGCAGATAGTGGATGAGTCGGGGACGGAACCCTATTGACGACGCGAAGCTCTCGTCAAAGGTCGACACCTTGAGTTCCTTGTAGAAAAAGGAGATGAAAAGCAGGTTCAGAAGGAGAATCGAACCCATTACGTAAGCCGATTTGGGTCCCAGGTCCATACCCGAAAGAATCAGGCGGTTAAAAGGAGCGAACGCTATCTCTCCGAGAAGCACAGAGTGGGTGTCAATATGCACGTTTCGCGCGTACTTGGAAAGCAGTATGACTGCCACGCTGAAAAGAAACGGGAAGACTATCCCTATCGACGCGTCCTTTTTCACGAGTCGTGCGCGGTTAACCGCCTCTATGAGCGAAATCGCAAGCACCCCGCTTGCGGCGGCCCCTATTATGAGAATCGGCGACGAAAGGTCCTTTACGAGAAAAAAAGCGAGGATTATGCCGAGCAGAATGGAATGGCTGATGGCGTCAGTCATCATGGACATTCTTCTTAGAACAAGAAACGCCCCCGGTATGGCGCATGAAGCCGCAACTATGATGGCTAACAGCTGTATATCAAACTGATGCGGGCTCATCCGCTCCTCTCCAACGGAGAAAGTTCTCTGATCTGGCGAATACCGCTTGGGGTAAGGCGCCAGTTCTCCTCTCCCGCTCTCTCCACGTATCCCGCCGCCTTCAGTTGCGAAAGACTTTTTCTCACGTTAAACCCCTTCTCGCTTCCAAGCGCTAGCAGTCTCTCAGAATGCGCGTAGCCGGGGTCGTCATGTTCAAGAGCCAGATCGTGCAGGGCTTTTAAAACATAATCCTTTTTTATCTCCCTTCTGCTTCTAGCGTCTTTGAATCTCAGGGTGAAAAACCCGTTCGGCGAGAAAAGAACCGAAAAAAAAGCGATAACGCTCACGCAGACTATAACCGCGGGTCCCGTCGGCACGTTCTCAAACCCGGCACTTAGCGCAACACCCGTTACACCGGAGACGGCCGCTATTAAAGCGGCGAGAATCACCATCGAGCCCATACCGCCGGTCCACTGTCTGGCCGCAACCGCGGGGGCAATGAGCATTGAACTCATAAGCACGACCCCTACTGTCTGCAGCCCGATCACTATCGCCGAAACTATGACGGCCGTAACGAGCAGGTCCAGAGACTTCATGGAAAAACCCATAGTGCCCCCGAAATCCGGGTCGAAGCAAAGAAGCTTGAACTCTTTCCAGAAAAGTCCCACGACCAAAAGTGCGAAAAGCCCCGTAACTCCTATAATAAGGACGTCTTTTTCGACAAGCGCCTCCGCCTGACCGAAAAGAAACTTATCAAGCCCCGCTTGGTTGGCATCCGGCATTTTCTGCGCGTAGGTGAGAAGAACGAGCCCAAGCCCGAAAAAAACAGAAAGAGCCATCCCCATCGCACTGTCGGTTTTTATCCTTGAGTTGCTGGTAACCAGGTTGATCAGAAAAACTGCCAGGACGGCGGAAAGTGCGGCCCCGATAAAGATCGGCAACTGTTCCTTGACTCCCATTATTATGAAGGCAAGCACTATTCCAGGAAGGGCCGCGTGCGACATGACGTCGCCCACTAGGCTTTGCTTTCTCAGCACCGCATACGAGCCGACCACGCCGCTTACAATCCCCAGAGAAGCCGCTCCCAAGAGAATGGTCCTGGCCGTATAGTCAGAGAAAAGCTCAACCGCGAATTCAAGCATCACACTGCCCTTCTGGACGATTTTCTTTCGGGGAAAAAGGATGTCTTGCCGCCGTAAGCCTTCATGAGATTCTCGGAATTAAAAACCTCATCCACCCTCCCCGAGGCCACAAGTCCCACATTCAGAATGGCGATCTGCTCGTAGTACTCGGAAACGGTGTTAAGATCGTGATGAACCGCGAGCACAGTTTTCCCCCCGTCGGTAAGTTCTTTCAATATCCTGACTATCGCTTTTTCGGTTGTGGCGTCAACCCCCTGGAAAGGCTCATCAAGCAGATAAACCGACGCGCTCTGAACAAGGGCTCTTGCGAGAAAAACCCTCTGCTGCTGCCCTCCTGAGAGCTGGCTTATCTGCCTCTGGGCAAACTCAAGCATATCGACTTTTTCAAGAGCGCTGAGCGCCTTCTCGTGCTCCTTTTTTCCGGGACGCCTTATCCAGCCCAGATCTCCGTAACTTCCCATTTTCACTGTATCCACTACGGAGGTGGGGAAATCCCAGTCCACAGAACCTCTCTGGGGAACGTAACTCACTTCCTTCCTCTGTTTCTCGTAAGGTTTGCCGTGGATGGAGACAACTCCCGCAACGCGCGGAACAAGTCCCTGGATGGATTTTATTAAGGTTGTCTTGCCGGCGCCGTTTGGTCCCACAACGGCAACCATCGACCCGATTGGAATCTCAAGGTCTATATCCCAGAGAACGGTCTTGTCACCGTAAGCGACGGTAAGGTCCGTCACACGAACTGCCGGACTCTGCTCTCCGCTGCTCATTACCCATCTCCGGCGGCTTCGGCTTTGGAATCAGCAACCTCGATGCTGCGGCTTAAGGATTCCACGATAGTATCCACGTTGCTTCTGAACATCCCTATGTAACTGCCCTCTTCCGTTCCCGGGCTGCCCATCGAGTCAGAGTAAAGACTGCCGCCTATCCAGACATCAAAACCTTTTGCTTTCACCGAGGCCCGAAGGGCGCGCATGTATCTGGGAGAGATGGAGGTTTCAACGAAAACTGCCGGAATTCTTCGCTCGGCGATTACCCTTGAGAGATTCCGTATATCCGCAACGCTCGCTTCAGAATCGGTACTTATTCCCTGAAGCCCCTTTACCTCAAATCCGTAACCTCTTCCGAAATAATTAAACGCGTCGTGGGCCGTTATAAGCACCCTTCTTTCGTGACGCAGCAAGGCGGTCTTCTCCTGTATGTAAGACTGCAACAGGTCCAGTTCTTTGAGATAGGATTCGGCGTTTTGCTTGTAGATACTGGCGTTTTGGGGGTCGTAGAGGGAGAAAGCCTCCTTGACAACCTTAGCCGCTTTTTTCCACAGAGTGACGTCAAACCAGATATGCGGGTCGTAGTATCCTTCGTATTCCTCGGGAGAAAGAAGCAGGGATTTGTCGATTCCCTCCGCGACGCCCACGGTGAATATCCCGCTTTTTTTCATCTGCGCAAGAACATCCGTAATCTTTCCCTCAAGGTGAAGGCCGTTATAAAAAATCATGTCGGCTCCGGCAAGCCTTTCCACGTCCCCGGCACTTGCCTTGTAAAGATGCGGGTCAACCCCGGTTCCCATAAGCGAGATGACTTCCGCTTTTTCCCCGGCGATGTTCTTGACCAGATCCCCGACCATAGCGGTGGTCGTAACCACTTTTATCGTACCTTCTCTTTTTACGGTTCCGCTGCTCTCAGCGCAGGCCACACAGAACACCAGCAGCGCAGAAAGCAGAAAAAACCTTATGCCCGTTATCATTTTCATTTTTTGCTCTCTCAGTTGTTCGCTTTCTCAACCAGTATGTACTTGGCCGCGTTTCGCCCTATGGGATACTCCTTCCCGGTCAGCTCGACGATTATAGGTCCCTTAAACGGCTGCTTCGAAACAACCGTCATCTCGGTCTCGGGGTAAAGACCTATCCCGCCTAGATAGCGAAGCAGTTCCGGGTCATGATCGCTCACTTCAACCACTTTTACCAAGGTCTCAGGCTCCACGTCCACAAGAGCGTCGCACTCCCTCACGATCATGGTGCCATCTCGGCTCGGAATCGGCGAACCGTGCGGATCGGTGACCGGATAACCGAGGAACTTGTCAATTCTGTCTTCAAGGTCTTCTGAGAGCACGTGTTCCCATTTCTCAGCTTCCTGGTGCACCTGGTCCCAGGGAACACCGAGCGCCTCCTTGAGGTAAAGCTCGATAAGCCGGTGATGTCTGATTATCTCAAGAGCTATTTTCCTGCCGGCGGAAGTAAGCTTCACTCCCTGGTAGCGCTTATGGGTTATAAGCTTTTTCTCCGAGAGCTTTTTCATCATGCTAGTCACCGAAGCCGGAGATACGCCCAGTTTTTCCGAAAGTGCACTCGTTGAAACCTTCCCCTCGGAAGTCTCAACCTCGTAAATGGCCTTCAGGTAATCCTCTATTGATTGTGAAAGCATCTTTTTTCTCTTTAAAATTCAAATAATAAAAAAATTATTTTAGCCTCATCTAAATTTGTTTTTAATTCTAGCAAAAATGAGCCCGCTGTCAAGCAAAGACCACAGGTTTCGAAAAGAAGTACTTATGGCTTAAAATAAACTCCATGCGAAAACCCCGCGGCAAAAGAAAAAACCTTGTTCCGAGTCTTCTGGTTTTCCTCTGTTTTTCTCTCTTTCTTCTCTCCTCTTGTTCCGAAACGCAGAATTCAGGAAGCAATCCCGATAAAGCTCCCGGTTCCGCGGAAAAAAGGACCTCAAAGTCCCAAGACAGCTTCACTGTGCTTAACTCTTTTCCCCACGATCCGACAGCTTTTACTCAAGGTCTTGTCTACAGAGACGGTTTTCTTTATGAAAGCACCGGGCTATACGGAAAATCGTCTCTTAGAAAGACGAACCCGGCCACGGGAAAAGTGCTCGCAAAGACAGATCTTCCCCGGGAATTTTTCGGCGAAGGTCTCACCATAATAGGCGAGAGCATATACCAGCTCACATGGAAATCCGGCCAAGGTTTCATATACGGCAGAGAAAACCTGAAGCACAAGGGATCATTTGCCTATTCCATGGAAGGCTGGGGGCTTACAGATGACGGAACGCAACTTATAATGAGCGACGGGACCGAAAAACTGTATTTTCTCTCCCCCGAGAGCTTCGAGGTAGCGAAAGTATTGAGAGTAAAGGAGAACGGGGCGCCAGTTCCAAGGCTTAACGAACTCGAATACGTGGATGGAAAGATCTACTGCAATATATGGCACTCAGACGACATAGTGGTCGTAGACCCCGAAAGCGGCATGGTGGAGAAACGGATAAAACTGGGGCAACTTAGAGAAAAGCTTAGTCTTGTGAACGAGGCTGGAGTGCTTAACGGAATCGCCTGGAAATCCTCTTCCGGTACTTTCCTTATCACCGGAAAGAACTGGTCCGAGGTTTTCGAGATAAAAGTCGGTTCCGCTTCCCCTTGAACCGGAAACCCGAGCGGGTAGACTCATTTTCCCTTCTGTGTCCCCGTAGCTCAGTTGGATAGAGCGCAGGATTCCTAATCCTGAGGCCGCAGGTTCGAATCCTGCCGGGGACGCGCCAGCA
>JAPOQQ010000135.1 GCA_026710625.1 Candidatus Dadabacteria bacterium
CGGAACCATCGGGGACAATACTGTTGCCGACGCGATCCTTGACAGGATCGTCCATAACTCTCACCGCCTTGAGCTTGGAGGAGAGTCGATGAGGAAAGTAGTGGCTGAAAAGGAAAAAAGCGGAGGTGATTCTTAAGAAAAAAAAACAGACTTTTTGCTCGCTGTTTGACAGGAAAATTCCTGACGTGTTAAAGTCTGTTTTGAGGAAGAAGAAAAAGAGATCCAGGTGTTCACTTTAAATCGGAATCGCTGTTCATTTATTCTGGAATAAGCAGCTTGTCAAGGTAATACTGAACATTCAGTCCTAGCAAGCCACCCTTCTGCCCCTGGCAATGAGGATGTCCAACCATAAAAAACTTGGGGATGATCATAGGGCGACTATAAAATTCCTCAATCCGTCTCAACGTGCCTGCCAACAGCGCAGAAGTTGCCCAACTTTAATTTAATTTGAAAACCATAACGTTATGGTTTACAGTTTATCTCATGAAATACGGAAAATTGACCGCAAAAAAGAAGCTGCTGGATGAGTATGGGTCGCTACCTTACGCACTCTTAAGCAACCTGGACAAATGGTTTCGGGTTGAGCTGACCTACACGAGTAACGCAATTGAAGGAAATACGCTAGGTCGCCGTGAAACCGCGCTGGTGATCGAAAAAGGTCTCACCATCGGGGGCAAATCTCTTCTGGAGCACATGGAAGCCGTAAACCATGCCCATGCTCTTGACTGGGTGAAAGAACAAGTCAAACGCAGACCGCATTCGCTGACCGAAGAGGATATCTTGCATATCCACTATCTCATTATGAAAGGTATTGATGATCTCAGTGCCGGTCGTTATCGCGTGACGCCGGTACGGATTTCCGGTTCAGCGGTGGTACTGCCAAATC
Organism: Candidatus Dadabacteria bacterium; assembly: GCA_026710625.1. Lineage (GTDB taxonomy): Bacteria > Desulfobacterota_D > UBA1144 > Nemesobacterales > Nemesobacteraceae > Nemesobacter. Next base: position 887 of record JAPOQQ010000135.1, read on the forward strand.
CGCGCAAAGTGCCGGACCTTATGAATAGATTGGCGAAATGGCTCAAGCTTGCAACCGGTCTGCACCCGGTGAAATTGGCTGCGGAAGCTCATTACCGGCTGGTTACCATTCACCCGTTTACCGATGGCAACGGCCGGACGGCACGACTTCTAATGAACATGATCCTGCTCATGTCGGGTTACCCGGCAGCGATAATACGCAAACGTGACCGGCTAGCTTATATAGACTCGCTTGAAAAGGCCCAGCTGGACGGCTCTAAAGACGCATACATGAAAATTGTCGCGCGTGCGGTTGACCGTTCACTTGATATATACCTTAAGGCGGCTGGAGGCAAAACGGATACAGGTGATGATGAGGGTCCTCTGCTTAAAATCGGTGAACTGGCAAAACTAGTCAACCAAAGAAATTCCACCATACGCCACTGGACCAAGGAAGGTTTGCTCGAAGTCGTCGAGATTACCGACGCCGGGTATCAACTCTATGCACAGGAGATGGTTGAGAGGATAAGATTAATAAACGAACTTAAATCACGCAGATTTACCCTCAGGGAAATCAGGGAGAAAATACTGCGTGATTCTCAAAACTGAATAGAACATAAATTTAAATCGGTATTTTTTCGAAATATCCTTATAATACCTTTCCCGCTTGTGTATTATTTCCGGTGGTCCAAGTCCAATGAGGTTCTAAATTGTTCATAATTCCCGCCATAGACTTAAAAAACGGAAACTGCGTGCGGCTTCTTAAAGGAGAAGAAGGCACGGAGACAGTGTTTTCAAACAGCCCTTCCGATACAGCGAAAAAGTGGGAGCGGTGCGGAGCCGAATGGATTCACGTCGTGGATCTCGATGGAGCATTTAAAGGAAATCCCAGAAATTTCGAAGCTGTAGAAGAGATAGTCCGCTCCGTTTCCTCAAACGTTCAGGTTGGAGGCGGGATAAGAAACATCTCCACCGTTGAGAAATACCTCGAAATCGGTATCAAGAGGGTTATAATAGGCACTTCGGCCTTTACTGACAGGGACTTTCTCGAGGATATCTGCGGGAGATTTCCCGGGAAAATAGCCGTCGGGGTAGATACAAAGGGAGGAAAAATAGCCCTGCGGGGATGGAAGGAAACTATAGACACGAA
>JAPOQQ010000136.1 GCA_026710625.1 Candidatus Dadabacteria bacterium
CTTTTCGGGTGGTATGGCTGAATAGATGCGAAACATATTCCGATCAGCGTGGATATTCAGAAATTCCAGACGTCCCTCCACTGTACCGATTGATTTAGTCTCTGATAAAGTGACGGCCTCTATGGCGGCTTTCACGTTTTCATTGACCTTAACCGTGTCTGTTCCGCTCTTTAAGCTGACCCTGAGAATGCCTTTTTGAACTTTGTCGCTGAAGTTCTTGTAATGCCCGAGCAGTTGTTGGCTCATTTCAGCTGGCGGAGGGGCATTCTCTGAGAGCGTCTTGAGAGAACTGATAACCTTGTTTACCGTTTCAAAGGCTATATCTTCTTTGTCCGTGTCGATACGGGTGTCAACAGGCCGAAGAACAATTTCCGCCGGGCTGGAGTGTTTCAAATCCACAATTTGCCAGTCGATTTCAGCCTGTTCTCCCGAAAGCAAAGACTCGGTATTGGACAGAACTTTCCTCAATGCCTCAAGTTGAAATGAGAAATCATTAAGGCTTACGTGTTCCCGATCAGACTCGGCAGATTCTATAGTTATGATTATGCCAGTACGCATAGACGCAACCTCACCCTATGGGAAACTGTATCATGAGAGAATTTCGTATTCAATCAGCTCTGAGGCTATGATCAACACGGTTATCTTGCGCTTGCGGCGAATTTTTGAAGGGGACATATAACTTGCTCTCTACAGTATTCAAGTCAATTAACCGAAATTGTTTTTCATTCAGCCTGTTTTCTCGCAGCCGAAATTCAGCGACGCTCGCCAAACTCAAGATTTCCCGGTTTCACATAGCGGACAACATAATCGTTTCCAAGAAGGTCGCTACCGTTTATGCGCACAGGAGAGCTTCCAGTTCAAATGCTTTAATCTGAGCATTTACACCTTTGAGTGTGTCGGTTCCGGCAACTCGCGAGACGGGTCCATCATCCATGCGACGTTTGAAAACAACATACCGGGCTAGGGAATTTCCCAGGAACTGAACGCCGAGAAGGTTATCTTCATCGTCGTCCCAGACGATTCGAAGGTCCCCGTTGTCCATCAGGAACAGGCTTCCCCTCCGAACAAACGGAACCAACTCGATAAATGTCCAGAAGTCTCGCTCGGAATCTTTGTTGAAAATGACACCTTCCGCGGTCGCCTCTTCCCGAAGAAATTTAATTCGGGAAAGATAGGAACGACGAATTCCCCAAACCGTTTTAGTTTTTATGTCATCCTCCAGACGCATGGCAAATTCCCTCATTGCGAGGTCGTCCAAGCATATAATATTTTGCGAAAATAATACACAATACTGGCGTAGCGTCCGCTTAGCAGCCATGAAGCATTCATAGCTCTTCTTGAATTTCTACCTGATGTGACAGCCGTTGTCTGACTTTTTCATATACAGAAATTTGGCTTTCTTCAGCGACCTCTAAAGTTACCGCCAGACCGTATGGGACTTTCTCCTCTAATTTTTCGGTCGCATCTTTTTTGCAGACAACCCGCAAAACAATTTCCTCGTTCTGCCGAAACTGTTCCAATTTGTTTTTTCCTTCTAGGACTTCATGCTGAATGGTTCCGCGTTTGTTCTGATTATGATCACTGTCGACACGCTTAAGTCTCAGGGGGGTTCATCCCATTTAGAAGCGGATTTGATTTCCAGCTTAGCTTCCCTGAAATAACGATGCCCCGGATTGATCGGTGAGAACCATGCCAAGGTGACTACCATGCGGCGGAATATTTGTTGACCGCCGAATTCGTCGAGGACGGGAAAGCGATATTCGTGTATTTCTTCAGCTGTTATCTCGCCGAAGCCGATTACCGTGCCGCGTTGTCCGGTACAAGCCAACAAATTGACAAAAATGTCTTGAAATAGTTATCTTATCAATATGGGTGTTGATATTTCAGTAGAAAAACTGATAAAAAAAGTTGATGAATCTGAGAAAACTCGGACTCCCGAGGATAGGTTGCGCCTGTTGCAGGAAGCTCGTATTCTTGATTCCAAAGGGAATTTTGTACGCGAACTCTTCAGCCAGGAAACCCTTCGGAAGACCCTGACTTCCTCCAAACACTCTTCAAACGCCTAACCATTCAGCCTCTCTTCAACGTAAGAGTGATGCGTTGCAACGAAGTTCTCAAGCGGAGCACGCTTGCCGAAAGGCGATTCTTAAGCGTCTTGCGGAAACTGAAACGCCTCGTCTCTGGAAGGAAGCGGCATTGGGTTCCCCTGCCCCAGAGGTGACTTCCTGATGCGACCTGACTGACTGTTGTTTCACCATTGAGTCTATGATGTCTATCCACTCCGCACTGAGGAACGCAGGCTGAGAACATCCTTAAGCTTCTCCGCAACATCACTGCGGAGCAGGTTTAAGAACTCGGGATTTCGGCTTGTCTTTCGGTGAGGACCGTCCAGGTTCCAGCACCCCCATTTCGTACAGAAAGCGAGAAGGTTTCTTCTCCCACCCCTGAACCCGGGAAGAGCAGGAAAGGCTGAGTGTCTCCTGAGCGCGCGTGATGGCGACAAAACAGTTTCTGCGCTCTTCCCGCATTTCTCTGCTGTCATCACCCTTTTTGAGCGCCGCCCAGCTCGGGAGCTGGTCCTCGACCATGCCAATAAGATAGACGTGATCGAACTCC
>JAPOQQ010000137.1 GCA_026710625.1 Candidatus Dadabacteria bacterium
CCTTTTCGGTGCCGGTCTGCCGGAACATCTCGCTCGATACGTGAAGAAAAGCGATTTTCCCGGTTACCTCAAGGGTGTTCATTGCCAAGGTTCTAAGCATAACCTTTCTAAGAGGTTCGTTATCATAAATGAATCTTGAGATCCTCTCGGGGTCGGCTCCGCAGTCGACCAGATCAGCAGCGATCGTGAACGTCTCAGAAGAGGTGTTTGAATACCGGAACGAACCCGTATCCCCAACTATGGTGGAAAAAAGGCACTCCGCAACGTCCGGGCTTATGGGAATCCCGAGCCGTTTTATCATCCTGTAGAGAATAACTCCAGTAGAAGATGCGTTTTCATCCACAAAGCAGTACTCGGAACCCGTGCTGTTAGTCGCGTGGTGGTCTATAAACGCAAACGTGAAACCGTTTTTCGAGATAAAATTTTCAAATTCTTTCCCGGGCCGCGAAACGTCGGCACAGTCAAGAAGCATAACCACATCCACTTCGTCCGTAACGCAATCAAGAGAATCCGTAACACCGGAGCATTCGGGAAGAAATCGCAGGTGCTCGGGAACCCCGTCTACGTTATACATGATCACATCCTTTCCAAGCTCGCGAAGAAGCAGCGTCATGGCTATGGTTGAACCCAGAGCGTCACAATCCGGACTCTCGTGGGAGACGACAAGGAAGCTTTGGTTCGCCCTTATGAGGTTAAGGATGTTATCAAATTCATCCATCCGACAGGTCCTTTATCAGTTCGTCAATTCTAGCCCGCTTTTCCACCAAACCGTCGTACTCGAATTCTATGTTGGGAATTTTCTTTATTCTCAATCTCTTTGAGAGGGCGCTTCTTATGTAGCCGGTAGCGTTCCTTAATCCTTCAAGCATCTCCTGGGTGTCGGAGCGTTCATCAAAAGAGGTAAAAAAGACCTTCGCGTAGCCCATGTCGTCTGTAACCCTCACAGCAGTTATGCTTGCCGACGACACCCTGGGGTCCTTGATCTTGCCGCGTACCAGCATCTCGGATATCTCCTTTATGAGAAGATCGGATATCCTCGCGGATCTTTTGTAGTTGTGAGACATCTTCGGTCGCTTAGAAATGGATAATCTCCATCTCTTTTTCACCCATGCGGAAATTTCCCGTGCTCTCTATATAGGAAGTCACCTTGTCCAGAACGGAATTTACCAGAGAAGCATCGTTGGAAACATAACCAAGCCCTATAGTGGCTTTGTCTTTTAGGTCCAGGGAATCAACTTCAGCCAGTGAGAGGCTCGGGAATCTCGACCTTGCCCTTTCCACAAGGCTTTTTATCAGGCGCCTTTTATCTTTCAAAGACTTGTTACCCGACATGTAGAGTTCAAATCTGGCTATGCCTACAACCATTTAAAAGGGAATTATGTGTTATCGCTGACAAGCTGAATTCATTCTTTCTGATACCAACAGGAAGCCGTAGTTTTACTCGCTCTGCAATAGGCCTAGGTTCCCTCTCCGCAACATTTACGACAAGAGCTGCTACCATCTCCACTTTTCGCTTTGCACCGACCACGACCTTCACCTTTTGATAATTTTTCCGATTGAACTTCCGTTTCTTTACTAGAACCATTCGCAGGTACGCCACTCGCAAGCGCTGAACCGCTGACGGTCAAGGTAAAAATGAGGAGCAGAGCCTTAAACATTATAAACGCTCTTAAGTTTTGATTTAAAACCCAGATATCAAAGTTCCTGCTTTATCTCCTCAAGCTTGTAGAGTTCGAAGACATCTCCCTGCTTCACGTCGTTGAAATTCTCTATCGTTATACCGCATTCGTAGCCCGAGGGGACCTCCTTCACATCCTCTTTAAAACGTCTAAGAGAACTTACCTTACCGTCAAAGACAACCGTGCCGTCCCGAACCACTCTGATGCTGTTGTCCCTGTTTACCTTGCCGTCAGAAACCATGCATCCCGCGATAGTACCCACTCTTGACACGTGGAAAAGCTCCTTTACGTCCATGTGGGCCACCACGACTTCCTTGCTAATGGGCTCGAGAAGTCCCTCCATCGCGCTTTTTACCCGGGTTACCACATCGTAAATTATTGAATGAAGTTCAAGAGAGACCCCTTCTTTCTCGGAAATCCTGAGCGCATTCGCATCCGGCCTAACGTTAAACCCTACCACCACGGCGTTTGACGCACTCGCCAGGACCACATCCGTCTCGTTTATGCCTCCGGCTCCCGAGTGAACGATCTTCACCCTGCACTTCTCGGTAGAGAGTTTTTCCAAAGACTCCCTGAGAGCCTCAACCGATCCTTGGGTATCCGCCTTTATAATGAGCGAAAGTTCCTTGGCTTCCTCATTTTCAATAGAGCTGAAAAGGTCCTCGAGCGAGAGTTTCGGAGCAGTGATCACCTTGCGGGATCTGATCTTATCCAGACGGTGAGAAGTTACCTCTTTGGCTGTCTTCTCATCCTTCACTACATGGAATTTTTCCCCGGCTTCGGCAACTCCCGAGAGACCCATGATCTTAACGGGCATTGAAGGACCGACACTTTTTACCGCTTTACCCTTGTCATCGGTAAGGGCCCTTATTTTTCCGCTGTGAACCCCTGACACGATGCAATCTCCGACCCGAAGAGTCCCCTCCTTGACGATAACAGTGGAGACCGCCCCCCTGCCCTTGTCAAGCTCCGCTTCTACCACCACGCCGTTTGCTTTTTTATCGGGCGACGCCCTGAGCTCAAGTATATCAGCCTGGAGCAGGACAATTTCAAGGAGTTCGCTTATACCCTTTTTCTTTTTCGCTGAAACTTCGGCAAAAAGAGTGTCTCCTCCCCACTGTTCCGATATGAGGCCTATCTCGGAAAGCTCCCTCCTGATTCTTTCGATATCGGCACCTTCCTTGTCCACTTTGTTTATGGCCACTATTATGGGAACTTCGGCTGCTTTCGCATGGTTAACCGCTTCGACCGTCTGGGGCATCACTCCGTCATCCGCCGCCACGACCAGAATGACTATATCCGTTATACTCGCACCACGTGCCCTCATTGAAGTAAACGCTTCGTGTCCCGGCGTGTCCACGAAAACTATGGTTGAATCCTTTATCTTCACCGCGTAGGCCCCTATGTGCTGCGTTATTCCACCGGCCTCTCCAGCAACAACATTGGTCTCCCTTATAGAGTCAAGGAGGGTGGTCTTACCGTGATCGACATGCCCCATGACCGTAACGACCGGCGGGCGCGGCATTTTCTCTTCATCGAGCGACTGATCCTGATCAAAAAGCAGGTCTTCCTCGACAAATCTCTCAACGGTTACGTTAAAGCCGAATTCATCGGCGAGAAGCTCAGCGGTATCGCTGTCAATTGACTGGTTAATCGTGGCCCCCGTACCCATGGTCATAAGTTTCTTAACGACTTCCGACGCTTTTACGCTCATCATCTTCGCAAGATCGGAAACCACTATAGTTTCGCCGACCTTGATGTTTCTTTTCGAGGTATGGGTGGAAAAAGGGGAAAGAACTTGGGGGTCATGGCCATCGGCCGGGTAGGCTCCTCTGTTTCTTCCGGCTCCGTCAAAATTCTGCCTCAGCTTGGGCTTTTTGTTCTGTACTACGTATTCCTTTCTGCTCGGAACCTTGGTTCGAAACGCTCTTTTGAGCTGCTCCAAGGTCTCTTCATCATGTATTTCCTCTTTAAGGGGCTTACTCTTTTTTAATTTTTTCTTCTGCTTTGGCTTTTCCTTGTCACCCTCTTCCTCAACGACCTTTCCAGATTCGGGGGATGGCTCGGTCCTCAGTTCAATACCATCTTCCTGCGGAACCTCGGCTTCGGGTAATTGCTCGACTCCAAGCGCCTCCTCAGGCACCGCTTCCCTCTCAGCGCTTGGAACCTGAGGCGCTTCAGCTTCCACGGGTTCGGATGGAACAGGAATCTCGGGCTCCGGCTTGATTTCCGCAGGTTCCCCGGCGGCCGGAACGGCCTCTGCTTCAACAGGTTCGGGCTCCGGCTTTACGATCTTCTTTCTTCTTCTGATGACCCTGGATCCCTTTCTTCTTTCAACAAGGTCATGACCGGCTTCGGATTTGAAAACCTTTACGGTTTCCTTCTGCTCTTCCGCCGTTTCTGAAGAACCGTCTTCCGGGACTTTAGCAAACGCCTTTTTTATCCTCTCGGCATCCGCTGACGAAACTATATTTTGATGGCTCGTAACTTTCATTCCAAGCTTTACGCTCTGGTTTATTACTTCTTTACTGCTTATTCCCAGTTCTTTGGCTATCTGATGTATTCTGACTTTAGGCATATTCCAAAAAATCCCGCTCTCCAAACGGGGCGGGTCGGCGGTGTTTCCTACTCGTCTTTTCGCGAATCCTGTACCTCTGCGCCAGCCGGCGATGATATCTGGACGTCTTCTGCTACATCCGGGATCTCTTCGGTCTCGCTCTCAACAGGTATTTCCTCAAGTTTTTCCATAAGCGCCACGCGGGCTGCTTTCTGGAGCGTGGAGACCTCGTCTTCATCGAGGCTTCCAATCTTCATGAGCACATCCGGCTCGCAAAAAGCTATATGTTCAAGAGAGTAAAACCCGTCATTATAAAGCAGACTTGCCGTAACCTCGCTTACAGACGGCAAGCTCGTGAGGAGGGAAAGCACTTCCTGCTGTTCCTGCTTGACTCTGGACTCAGTTTTTATATCTATCTTCCACTCGGTAAGCTGCGACGCCAGCCTTACGTTCTGTCCCTTCCTGCCAATGGCAAGAGAAAGCTGGTCATCGTCAACTATAACCTCCATCGAGCGGCTGTTTTCGTCAATGACAACCTTGTTGACGACAGCCGGAGAAAGGGCGTTGCAAACGTAGCGGGCGGGGTCTTCTGACCAGGGAACTATATCCACCTTCTCACCCCTGAGTTCCTGGATAATGCTCTGCACTCTGGAGCCCCTCATCCCCACGCAGGCACCGACCGCGTCCACATCCGAATCCTTTGACGCCACGGCTATTTTCGTCCTTCCACCGGGATCTCTGGAAATAGCTTTTATCTCAACTATGCTCTCGGCGATTTCAGGAACTTCCGATTCAAAAAGCCTCATTACGAAACTCACGTGAGCCCTTGACAGGATAAGCCTCGGTTCCCCCCGGGGCGACTCCCTTATGTCGAGAAGCACGGCACGTATCCTTTCTTTCATCTTGTAGTACTCTCTTGGTACCTGCTGTTCGGGGGGCAATACGGCTTCAACCCTCCCGAGATCCACTATTATGTGTCTTCTGTCGACCCTTCTTACTATCCCGCCGATTACGGTTCCCTTTCTGCCGATAAACTCCTCGTATATGACCTTGCCTTCGGCCTCCTTGAGTTTCTGAAGGACTTTCTGCTTGGCGTTGTGAATGGCGATTCTAGTGTATTCGGGGCTTATCTTGACTCCTATCATGTCGCCAAGTTCAGTTTCGGGATCAAGTTCGGTTGCTTCTGCGAGAGAAATCTCAATCTCAGGGTCGTTTACGGTTTCCACGACCTCCTTGTACTCGAAAAGCTCTACCTCTCCCTCCTCGGGGTTATAGTAAACGTCGAGTTCCTTCTCTTGATTCTTTGACTTCAGGAGCTTCTCGGCCGCGGACAGAACCGCTTCCTCAACCGCACTTATTATGCGTTCCCTGTCAATGCCTTTGTCCTTCCCTACGGAATCTATAACTCTAGTCAGTTCCGTAATCATTTTCTCGCTCCTTTCCCAAAATCAATTTCCAAGTTCGCCCTGCTGATGGAACCGAAAGGCACTCTGTAGGAACGGCCATCAACTTCCACCAGTATCATTTCCCCTTCCATTCCGAGAAGTGTTCCGGAAAAGACCCTTCTGTCATCGACCGGGTCCGTGGTCTTTATTTTCACTTTTCTTCCCTTGAACCTCTCGTAGTCGCTTTGCCTGTTAAGGGGCCTCCTGAGACCGGGAGAAGATACCTCAAGCGTATAAGAATGCTGCGGCATTATATTGTAGGCATCCAGAACCACACTGAGTTCCCTGCTCACGTTAGCGCAGTCATCAACGGTAACCCCGCCCTCCTTGTCAAGAAATATTCTCAAAATCCTGCCACCTCTTTCCCTCAGATACTTTATATCCACAAGCTCGCAGGAATTCTCCTCGACAATCGGGTGAAGAACTTCCAGAACCGCCTTCTCAAGCTTGTCGTTAGCCTTTTCCACAAAAACTCTCCGTATCTTTCATACCCTTCAACAAAAAAGAGCGGGTAAAGACCCACTCTTTCCAAAGCGGTTTAAATTCTACATAAAACAAAAAAATCGGCAAGAAAATGCCCGATTCTTACGCGACCCCTTCGGCGTATTTAAGCTCCAGTTCCTGCAGTTTTTTTATCCTGTTTCTGAATTCGGCGGCCTTCTCAAATTCAAGCTTCTTCGCGGCGGATTTCATCTCCCTTGAGAGCTTGGCTATAACACCCGGGATCTTGTTCGGGGGGATATCGAGGAGATCCTCTTCCTCAGCACCTGAAATCTTGAGGTAGTCAGATTCGTATATGGAACCCAGCACGTCGGTTATGTTTTTTTCGATACTCCTTGGGATTATGTTGTTTTCCGTGTTGTACTCCATCTGGATATCTCTTCTCCTGCGGGTTTCCGCCATGGCGGCGCGCATAGACCCCGTCATGGTGTCCGCATAGAGAATCACCCTGCCCGAAATATTTCTCGCTGCCCGGCCAAAAATTTGAACAAGCGACGTTTCTGAGCGAAGATACCCTTCTTTGTCGGCATCAAGCACCGCGACAAGGGAAACCTCGGGTATATCGAGTCCTTCCCGAAGAAGATTTATTCCGATCAAGACGTCAAATCTGGCGGCCCTCAAGTCCCTTACGATTTTTATTCTCTCGAGGGTGTCAATCTCAGAATGCAGGTACTCAACCCGCAGGCCGAGTTCCCTGTAATAGTCCGTAAGATCTTCAGCCATCTTCTTGGTAAGCGTCGTAACGAGCGCTCTGTACCCCCTGTCAGCCACTTTTTTCAGTTCATCGAACAGATCGTCGACCTGGTTCTGGGCGGTGCGGGTTTCAATCAAGGGGTCGGCAAGGCCCGTCGGCCGTATGATCTGCTCGACGACATTACCGCGGGCCCGTTCGAGTTCATAAGGCCCCGGGGTAGCCGAAACGTATATCACCTGCCCGACTTTGGCCTCGAACTCCTCGAAATTAAGGGGGCGGTTATCAAACGCGGAAGGAAGCCGGAACCCGTTCTCAATCAGAGAAAGTTTCCTGCTTCTGTCACCCAGATACATCCCCCGAAGCTGCGGAACCATCTGGTGACTCTCGTCTATAACGCAGAGAAAATCCTCGGGGAAATAATCAAGAAGAGTGTAAGGAGGTTCTCCGGGGCGCCGTCCCGAGATGTACCTTGAGTAATTCTCGATGCCGGGACAGAAGCCCATCGTATCGAGCAACTCAAGATCAAACCTGGTCCTTTCCTCAAGCCGGTCGGCCTCAAGTTCCATGCCCCGGCCCCTTAGCTCAGCGAGCCTGGTTTCAAGCTCCCGGCTTATATTCTCCACTGCCTCCTCTAAAACGCTTTTTGGGGCCACGTAATGGGAACCCGGGAAAATGGAAACCTCCCGCACATCCCCGACAGCCCGTCCACTAAGGGGATCTATAGCGCGTATCGTCTCTATTGAGTCTCCGAAGAACTCGACCCGAAGCGCAACCGATTCCTCGTGCGAAGGAAACACGTCCACCACGTCCCCTCTCACCCTGTACGTGCCCCTGTCAAGCTCGTCAATCTTTCTTTCGTAACGCACTTCCTCGAGCCTCAGGGCGAAATCGTTTCTTGAAAGTTCCATTCCAACTTCTATCTCGGTAAGCATGCCGTAATAAACCTTGGGCGCCCCGATTCCGTAGATAGCCGAAACGCTTGAGACGATTATCACGTCCCTTCGTCTGAAAAGGGCCTTGGTGGCCGCATGGCGCATGCGGTCTATGTATTCGTTTATCGAGGCGTCTTTCTCTATGTAAGTATCGGTCTCGGGTATATAGGCTTCGGGCTGGTAGTAGTCGTAGTAACTCACGAAATAGTGAACTTCGTTCTCGGGGAAAAAATCGCGCAGCTCCGCGTATATCTGGGCGGCAAGGGTCTTGTTGTGAACAAGTATCAGTGTTGGACGTCCGGCGTCACGGATAACCTGGGCTATGGTAAAGGTCTTGCCGCTTCCGGTAACTCCGAGGAGTACCTGATCCTTGCAGTCGAGTCTTAACCCTTCGCCCAGAGCGGAAATGGCACGGGGCTGATCTCCCTTGGGTTCAAAAGGGCTTTTGAGATTAAACAGAGATTTTCCGGAATTCATATCACGGACTATTTTAACCACCAGTGCGACTATCTTGAATTTCCCGCAAACAGAAGAAAAGTAGCAATTAAAATTAATCGCATAATATCAAGAGGGCAGGGATAAATCTCCCGGCACTTTGGAGGATTTGTAAAAACATTCCTCAAGTTCCGCCTCAAGGCCTTGAGTTAAGTAGTGATTGCTGAAGGCCGCGTGATCCGTCCAGACTGCCACGCGGCCTTCAGCAAAAGAACATGCTGGTCAACCTTTTGAAAAGATTCCTTCCGTCCGTAGGTCAAGTCGATAACTACAAGCAAAACTAAGACGCAGAATTCACCCTGAACATTGCCAGCTATTCACGGCACACCGGGATACCGGAATCAAGGCAACACTTCTGGTATCACGGCGAAATAGAATTCTTCCGATCTCTTGAGTACCGGTTCTTCCTTAACCCTCGCAGTCTTTAAGCCTGGAACTTTCCACCTAAGCGGCTTTTCCGCGAAACCGCCAGAAACAGAACTGCGGCAATCAAAAACAGGTTAAACGCCGCAATCTTAAGCTTGTTGTCCCCCCCTGAGGCAATCGCGCATCCTCCATCATCCTCTTTTTCCGGAGGGGATGGGAAGTTGCTGAGATACTCGCGTGAGGACTCAGGAAGCGTATCGGGTGGGTCCTCACACTTGCCGGACTCGGGCTCGTAATATGTCTCGCCCTCCGGATAAATACCGGAACCGAGAACAAGATAGTCTTCACCAAGACCGAAGTTTGTCCTTATGAAGTAGCCGAGCTTAACCGACGTACCCGGGGACAATCCCTCTATGGGATTTCCATTTTCATCGTTCACTCCATCGGCCCCTTCCAGATCCGGATTAGTCCAATAGTATCTGAGAAAACCTTCGTTCGGGGTGTCGTCATCTTTGGTTACCTCGTCAAACACGGCCCGGCCGACATTAAGACAGCCGTCATAGAGACGGAAATGTCTATCATGAAACTCCGCAGTGATCCCGTTAAAGACTCCAAATTGTATAGTACCATCAGGAGGAGTACCAGCAGGAGCACCTTCAGGAGAATCATATTGAATCATATAGAAATATATGGAACCTGATTTCCAAGGCGCCTGTCTCCAGCAGTGCTGGAGAGAGATGAGCAGTTGGACTGCCTCCGCCGTTGCTTTCCCTAGCTCTGCTTGTTCATCTGGGGTAGGAAACCGCCCTTCACTTCGGATCCTTTGGATAAGGGGAAGAAGGGGAAAGAATGGTTTTTGAACCTCTTCGCTAATGTGAGCTTCTACCCCTTTTAGATAACGCTTCAGACTTTCCTCGTCATTTACCATCTCGGCGCTTTGCCATCCTCTGCTCTGAAGATCCTCGGGAGTGAACTCAGGACACTCAACAATGAACTTTACCTCGTCCAATTCGTTATGAAATCCGACAATCACTATAACGGGAATTCGGGCGGATCCGATTTCGGATGTACCGATAGCTTTACCGGCGCAGATATGATTTCCGTGTGTCCCATCGTCTTCAACGCAGGCTACCTCTTCTTCACCTACCTTCTCTACCTCTGTCATGAGTCGTTCAAAAACTTCGATATCCCTCAACGACCCACTCGAAGCAGTGCGGTGTTCCGCATGAACGTATATAAGCTCACCCGCTTTTAGGTCAGGATTCGTCTGATTAACAATAATGGAGTATGTCTTATTATGCCTATAATCTCCGCCATCCCTTCTCAAAGTGTTGCGGAACTCCACATTCTCAACTAAGACTTGCTCAAAGTGGCTTCTGACATGCTGGAGAAAATTCTCCATGGCTTCTTTAGTCCCAATACTAGCCGCCTGCTCGGCAGTCACGCCGTGATCCGCAAAAGCGGAGCGCGTATCGGCAAAAACAACCGCAAGAACAGAAACACAGCAGAAAAGCAGCGCGATTATCGTTGTTTTCTTCATGTTTTTGATTCTCCCTCCCTAGTTAATCGAAATAAAAGTCTCAGTGATTTAGAATGTTGTTTTTTTAGGTAATTACCCTTATAACTAGCCGCTTGCTTTATGATATTGTTAAGGAATTATTTTTTTAGATTGACAGATTACCAACGCCAACCGAACATCGTAGCCTATGAAAATTCCATACAATACTAGTAGAAATCTTATTCCTCCGTTTAACTGTTTGTCAAGTAAAAATTAAGTTGTTTCAGAGCAGTACGGAACGTATGGTCCTAGCAAGCCACCCCCTGTTCCACTCGGGTGAGTGGAATTCTTCAACTTTTTCCGCATTGGCCGATGAATTGCCTGCTTCCACGGGAAGCAAAGATGTTGCCTGGATAAGATGGCTCTTGGAATTTAAAGCACTACACTGCGGGTTCGAGGAAGCGATGCAGGGTTTGGAGAACTTGTAAACTTAAGTCCGTAAACCCCAAGGAAAGTGCCGTCCTCCAGCAACCGCTCCCTCATTTTACTTTTTGGCTAGTTATAGGGGTAATTGCCTTTTTTTGGGGATAATATACTTAACTATCCAAAGGCATTGAGTTACCTAATTATCCCTCTCTCCATTTTCTCCCTCTAACTCCTTGATATTCCTATTGTTTTCAGGTATAATTAGGGTTATGAAACAAAGGAAAAAGAAAGAAAAGGTGAGCTTCTACAAGCTCTTTCAGAAGTTCCCGGATGAACAGTCTGCGAGGCTGTATTTTGAGGAAGAGCGTTGGGGAAAGGCGGGACGTTATTGCCCGCATTGTGGAAGTGTAAGAACTTCCGAAATCAAGAATCACAAACCTATGCCCTATCGGTGCAAGGATTGTCGCAAGTACTTCAGCGTAAGGACAAACAGTGTGCTTGCCGAGAGCAGGGTCCCTCTTCACAAGTGGCTTCTGGCTATTTTTCTGATTACTACGAATCTTAAAGGCGTATCGAGTTACAAGCTGGCAAGAGATATAGGCGTTACGCAGAAAACGGCGTGGTTCTTGGCTCACAGGATCCGCAAGGTTCACGAGGACCAAGTTCAGGCTAGGCTGGACTCACCGGTAGAAGCTGATGAGTCGTACTTCGGAGGCAAGTTTGAGAATATGCACGCTTCAAGAAGAATGCTCATGGGAGGATCTGGACTAACGGGCAAAACCCCTGTAGTCGGCGTTAAGTCCCGCAAGACGAAAAAGGTCAAAGCGAGAGTTACTAAGCCTGTTTCAAGCGTTACCCTTCAAAGGATGGTTAAGGAAACGGTCAAAGAGGGGTCTACCGTGTATACAGATCATCACATGGGATATATAGGGCTTAAGAAAAAGAACTACAAGCATTTTCCCGTAAATCACAGCGTGGGACAGTACATAAAAGACCAGGCACACACTAACGGCGTTGAGTCTTTCTGGTCTATGCTGAAACGTGGTTATATCGGCGTGTATCATCAAATGTCCGAGAAGCACCTGCAAAGATATGTAGACGAATATGTAGGCAGGCACAATTCAAGACAAGAAGAAACTATGGACCAGATATCGAGTGTAGTTCAATCCATGCTCGGCAAGAGGCTGACATACAAAGAACTGACGGCAGACTTGCCACCTGAAAGTAAATGGGTGATTTAAGGGAATTACCAACCCTTAGGAACGAGGGGCTTGGCAGAGAGAAAAACGGCCAGTATGATCCTCTACGGAGATAGAAGATGGAAGCACTACCAGAAACTCAAGAAAACCAGTCGCAAAAAATAGTTTTATCCGATATAGACAAAGAAATTAGGGAAAAACTTCCTGAATTTCTTGAGCTGGTCGAGGCAAGACAGAAAGCAACTAGTCATAAAACAGCTCCTCTTCTACTTGTCAATTACCGGAGACTTGGTAACCGTCTTAGGGAGTTGCAGGAAAGAATGGAGGGGAAAATTCCTCCAACCCGTGCTAAAATGGGATAGGGTCTACTTCAATCTGTCCGTAAATTGGTTCATAGTGTTGAATCAAGAAGCTCTCAACTCCCGCTTGTTTGTCTTCTGCCACTCTAGCATAGGCAACCCAAGTATTTTTCCTAGAAGCGAGGAAAATAGGTCCATTCTTATCGTTAAGATGTTTACTGACATGTTCCTCTAGGTTCCCTCTGCCAACATAAAGGGCTCTCCCTGGTTCTTTTTCCCATATTACACATACGCCACTGATTCTTTCCAAGTAGCGAGAAGATGAATCATTAAAGGGACAATACTGCCATTTTAGTCGTAGTGGTTCTGTCATAGAACTCTCCTAAGTTTGGTTGGCGGGGATTATACGCAATCGGGGGTGTTTCTCAAGATTGCATTTCTCGTAGATAATCCCGCCTAAGTGTGCTATAGTCAGAATGCTGACGTTCAGGAGAACCCGCCCCATGTCGGGTCTCCGCAAGAATACAATACCCTTCCGGGAAATAAGCGGAACTTTCAAGTCTCTTGAATGTCAGCAAGACCCGACACCCATGTGTCGAGGCACCTTGTGCCACCTCTGTTAACCCAAATACTTAGGAGATTGCTATGAGAATGTTGCTGGTTTTTGTGGCCCTGTTTGCGGTCACAGGGGTAGTTTACGCCGAAACAAGGACAGAATGTAGTGATAGGGCTTTATTGATTTTTCAAGAATGCCTTGAATTCGAAGAAGAAATGAAGGCTTTCAATAAGGACGATAGTGATCTTTACAGTTCATGGGAGATGAGAAGCATCGGAAAACAAGCGGAGACCTGTGTGCGTTTCTACAAGAATGAGCCTCGTTATGAGGCGTGCAGGCTGAGAGCGATTTCGGAATTTATTGGAGAAGGAGGTGTGGATGAAGCTTGGGAACGCTTGCCCGCCGGAGACCGAGAAACGCTCGAAAAAGGCGGAATAACGAAAGAAAAGCTTAAGGAAGCGTTTGAGGGAGTACTTGACGAGTACCGGAAGAAATAAACGGCAAGATTCCGTCCCCGTAAGCTAGAGATTCTCAAGGGCTTGGATAGTTAAGTATATTATCCCCCTTTTTTTAAGTTGACAGGCTTCTAATATAAAAAACACCGCCCGACCGTACAATCTCAGACTTCAAATTTGCTATCTAAAAGCGGTTAGTGGTTTCACGTAATTAAGACCAATTCCCCTTAGGTCTTTGTTATCGCACTATTAGTGATTTTACAGAAATACCTCTATGAGAAATAATGTTCTGGAGCAGAGGGAAAACGAAAAGTGGTGTCGTTGCAACTTCGTTTTTCCCTTCGCGGTGTAATGTATAAAACAAACGGACAGGTGAATTTTTCCGGAGTTTTTCCCGAGCGGACCACGATTCCATGAGCGAAAAAAAAGGCAGGGTTTATCTTATCGGCGCGGGGCCCGGCGATGCGGGTCTTCTCACTCTCAAGGGTAAGGATCTCCTCGGTGAAGCGCAGGTTGTAATCTACGACTCTCTTGTAAATCCGCAAATCCTAAGGTTCTGCCGCGCCGACGCGGAACTCGTCTTTGCAGGCAAAACAATGGGAGAAGCGCATATGTCCCAAGAAGAGATAAACGAACTTCTTATAAGCAGGGCGAAAGAAGGAAAGACGGTTGCAAGGCTAAAGGGCGGCGACCCTTTTGTTTTCGGAAGGGGCGGAGAGGAAGCCGAGGCGGTAGTTAAAAACGGCATTGATATCGAGATTGTCCCGGGAGTTAGCTCCCTTACCGCAGTGCCTGCTTACGGGGGAATTCCCATTACTCACAGACAATACAATTCATCTTTCGCAGTTTTTACCGGGCATCACCAAGGAGAGGATTCTGACTACAATCCGGCCGAGATAGAAACGATGGTATTTCTCATGGGGCTAAACAATATCGAGAGTATAATGAAAAAACTGCTTGAATCCGGAAAGCAACCCTCTACCCCCGTTGCCGTCATATCCTGCGGCACGCTGCCCGAGCAGACCTCCATTGTCGGAACTATTTCCGACATAGCGGAAAAAACCAAGGCCCTTGACGTGCAGACCCCGGCCACCATAGTGGTCGGAGAGGTCGCCGCACTCGCAGAAGCTACAGGGTGGTATGAAAAAAAGCCTCTTTTCGGAAAAACCATAATGGTAACAAGAGAAAAAGAGGCTTCATCCGAGTTCTCGGAACTTCTCGCCTCCTGCGGGGCAAAGACCGTCGAATTTCCCACGATCGAAATAAAGCCCATAAGAGATACCAAGGAGCAGCAATTTTCGGTAAAAAACCTAGAAGACTACGATTTTCTGGTGTTCACAAGTGTAAACGGGGTCAGCAACTATTTTGATGTGCTGGCATCCCACGGAAAAGACTCGCGCGACCTAAAAGGCAAAAAAATAACAGCCATAGGAGAAAAAACTTCTGAGGAGATCCTGAAGTACAACCTTACGCCGGATTACATGCCCGCTGTCTATACTGCCGAAGGAATAATTTCACTCGCAGAGGAATTAAACCTCGACGGCAAAAAAATACTTATACCAAGAGCGCTTGTGGCAAGAGAAATTCTTCCTGACACGCTACGGGCAATGGGAGCCACGGTGGAAGTGCTCTGCGTTTATGAAACTCTTACTCCTGACTACTCGAAGCAAGAGCTCGATGCGATAAAAGAAAAAATTTCCGACGCAAAGATAGATCTCGTAACGTTCACAAGCTCCTCAACCGTAACGAATTTCTTTTCGCTTCTCGGGAAAGACCCGGAGCTTTTCGCCAGAACCGGGTTTGCCTGCATAGGTCCCGTAACAGCCGCGACGCTGCTTGCCCACGGTTTTACCCCGGCAGTAACCGCCGACATTCATACGACCCGGGGTCTTAAAGAAAAAATCCTGAACTTTTATCTCTCATAAAAAGGCAGGCTGCTTGAAATGCCCAGATTCCCGATCAGAAAAGAGCCCTCCACAGAAGATGACGGGATTCTCCACGGAACAATATCCGAGAGCGACTACACGCATATAACGAAAGTGCTGAGACTAGGGCCCGGGGACCGCATAACCGTTTTTGACACCGAATCCACCGAGTACGAGGGCACAATAACGGAGATCTCTTCTGGAACCATCGCCCTCCAGGTTCACGACACCCGCCTGCTGCGAACAGAACCTGAACTTGAACTGAATCTCTTCCAGGCAATTCTCAAGGGAAACAGGATGGACGGGATAATAAGTCAGGCAACTCAACTCGGTGTATCGGGAATTTCTCCGGTAATTTCCGAGAGAACCCAGGTAAGGTCGACCTCCAAGATAGACAGGTGGAACAAAATAGCCCGAGAATCTACCAAGCAGTGCGGAAGAGCGACGCCTCCCGTGGTTTCGCAGCCGATTGATTTTCAGGATTCCTTAGGAATCAGAGAGCAAAGCGAGATGAAAATAATACTTTATGAAAATCAAGACGAGATGCTCAGAGATTACCTACGTTCCCTCACAAAATCCGTAAACAGCATAAACGTCTATATAGGTCCCGAAGGAGGTTTTTCTGAAAAAGAAGTGGCCTTGGCTGAGGAAAACGGTTACACAGCCCTCGGACTTGGAAAAAGAATACTTAGAGCGGAAACGGCTTCAGTGGTAAGCCTGGCACTTCTCCAGTCCCACTTCGGCGATATCTAATCACGGGGTACAGTAACCTGCCGCGACAGTCAAAATCTCCCAACGGAATCAGTCAACCAGAGTATAAATAGCGGTAGCCTTCGCCACGCAGATACCCGAATTCAAAACTTCACTCTCAACGGGCATTATTCTCCCCTGCCTGAGCACCTTGGCACGGCAGATAGTAACGCCTTCCCTGATGGGTTCGATGTAATTTATATTCATCCCGGACGTAAGGAACTTTTTCCCCTCTCTTGCAACGCTGGCAACGGCAACTCCGCAGGCCGCGTCTGCCAAGGTGAAAATGGCCCCGCCGTGGAGCATTCCGTAGTGCTGCGTATACTCCTCAATAAACGGCATGGAAAGTTCCGATTCCCCGTTTTCCATGCGGAGAATCTCTATTTTCATCGTGTCAAAAATTTTCGGATGACCGGAAGGAAGTCTGATGGGTTTGCTGCTCATATTTTACGCTCCTTTAAGACGGAACTTCTGGCGAAAAATAAAAAACCTAGGAATACCATAAGCGCTATTGAAACAAACATCGCCCTGAATCCGAAAAGCTCGGCTACCACCCCGAAAACAAAAGACCCCAACATTCCTCCGCCAGTGAATGAAACGCTGCTTATGGCAAAAGCTTTTGCCCTTGCCTCCTTCGGATTCGATTCTATTATGATTGAATATATTGAAGGATATACAAATCCGTGTGCACAGCCGAATATGATTCCGCAGAGAACAAGAAGCTTGACCTCGTGCACAAAACTCAGCATGAGAACACTCAGTCCCAGAAAGAAAACGAACGGGGAAGCGACTCTCCACTTCCCGTACCTGTCGGGAACCCAGCCGAGAAACAGCCTGATCGCAAGCACCGAAACGGTGTAGGAAAGAAAATAAACGTGAAAGTTCTCTATGTTTATTGAAAGCGAGAAAATGGATATGAAGTTAAACGTTGTTATAAACGCCGCTCCACATATAAAAAGCGTAACCGAGGACACAGATGTAGCCTTATCACGAAGACAGTCCATATAGCTTGGTCCCGTGTCTTTTGGCGCCACTGTTTTTTTTCCCTCTCCGATCATAAAAGAGACTCCCAGGCCAAAAAGCGCCGTAACGGTAAGGAAGAAAATAAAGAAATCAAAACCGAAATTCTTTATCAGAATGGAGCCGACGTAAGGGGCGATTGCATAGTTTATTATTGTGAAAACACCGTATATGCCGAGTGCCTGCGCTCTCCTTTGCTCACTTGAAACTTCAACCGTAAGCGCTCCGGCGGCGACAAAGAAAAGGGAAAAAGAACAGCCGTGAACTATCCTGATAATGTAGTAGAGATAATCGACCCTGTCTAAGAAAGCGAGTGGAAATGTCGAGGCGGCAAGCAACGCGAACCCCAGCAGCACAAACAGCTTTTTTCCGTACCTGTCGGTTACGTGGCCGGCATAAGGAGTAAGAAAAAGAGTGCTCAGTCCCGCGATGCCCATCACGAATCCCACAATCTTCTCGGTTCCTCCCAGGTCAGAAATTCTAATGGGCAGAAGGAGAAACGAATGGAAATTAAAGAAGTAAAGACACCCTAGAAAGGTTACGAGCACAAAACTCCTGTTAAGCAAGGGTGGTGGATTTTTCTGCGCGTCGCTCATTTTTCAGAAGAAAAAGGGATCACTCCAGCCCGAAAACGGCTTTTACTTTTCTGAACCCATGTTTGAAAGCCGGTTTCTCCCGTAGAAAAAATACATGACTCCCGCAGCGACAAAGGCAAAAAAGAGTATCGCTGGCAGGTATTTGCTAAGGTTGCTCTTAAAAAAGGAAGCATCGGAAATAATTACCGTGACACCGCCTGGTTTTAAGTCTGACAGTTCGTATTTCAAAAACGCCTCGTCGTGAATCATGATCTCTTCTGCAGCCACCCCGGGCTGTTCAAGCCGGATTCCAAGCTCTGTTTTTCTTACAAACACTCCGAGATCAGCAACTTCATAGTCAAGACCTGTCTGAAATTTCCCACGAATTTGCGAAAGAGGAAGGGAATAGCCAAGAGCAATTCTTTTCATCCCCGGAAGAAAAGGAAGTTTGTTGTAAAGCTTTTCCCCCTTTCTCTCCACCGCCTCCGGATTGACTCCGTCTGAGAAAGTAACGTTCGCCGCCTCTTCGGGAATAGAGAAAACGAGGGTCGTAGTATCCGAGCCTGTATGCTCCCCCATAAAAACGGTCTCGCCCGAGTTCTCAAAAACATAAAGGGAGGTTACATTCACGTTGTCACCCCCGTTATCCGGGTAGATAATCAAGTTGAGCGACCGTAAAGAGATGTTCTCATCCGAACTCGTGGTATCGTAGACCGGGAGGTCAAGGGTGATTCTGTCCTCTCCGGGAAGAAAGACCATCTTTCCGGAAACATACTGAACTCCCTGATGAAAAAGTATGATCTCATAACTTCTGTCCCACTGAAGAGAAGAAAAAGAGAAGTTGCCCAGAGAGTCCGACTTGGCAAAGTGCCGGTTTTCCTTCCTGTCTCCCATGTATGAAATCAGAACGATGTCCTGCCCCGCTTCGGGCTTGCCAGTAGTAACGTTCCTTACGCGACCCTTTATCATCCCGCTTTCAGAAAGACCGGGGGGAGACTCGTAACTTAGAAGGTAATCGACAACCTTTTGGGCGTCGTTTTCTGATAGGTTCATTGGGGGCATTGGCGGATAGCCGTCGTTTACCGGCTTTTTCTTTTTCTCCGCGTAAATGCTCTCTGGATTCCGGGCCCACTTGATCAGATCATCCCTTGAGTATCTCTCTCCTACTCCCAGAAGATCGGGACCTACGAACCTTCCCCTCCCAAGCGTATGGCATCTTACGCATTTCCCTTGTGTAAAAATTTCCTCGCCGGAGGGTTGCGCCTGTGCGGAAGGTGGCACCCACTGAGAAGAAAAGAAAAAAAGAAACACTAGAATGAAAGAACCGCATATAAACGCTTTTTTCATGATCGTTTTATTCACTGAATTTGAGGCGTATGGAATAAACGGCTCACAACCTAGCCCTAGCATCATTGTATCTACGATGCTCCAATACTGAGCCTGCCTTGTCGGTGTGAGCGTGGTTCGCGAATGATGATTTCTACGTCCCGTCCCAGTACCGTCAAGAGGCGCAGGAGCCTCTCCACGGAGTAATCCCGAAAATCTCCGCGCAGAAGGCGTGAGACATCAGATTGAGACAAGCCAAGCAACTTCGCTGCCTCGACCTGTTTTAGCTTTTGATGGCGAATAATCCTGTCAATGCGAGTGACAAGCTCCGCTTTTAACAAATGGATTTCGCTTTCGGGGCAGCCTAGGTCCGCAAATACGTTACCGCTGCCACGTTTGACTTTCTCTTCCGTTTCCATTGACTAAGCTCCGTCAGAAATCTTAAGCATCTCTCTCACCAGATTCAAGCTCCGAAATCAGCTCTGTAACGGTCGCCGCTTTTTCCTTGTACCTTGAGATAAGCTCGGCGTAGTCCTGCTCGCTGAGTTTCCCCATATCACGGTCAAGCTCTATATCCTTTATGGAGGAGTAATAGAGGTCCCTTCTCTCGTAAAGCTGCTCAAGCCGGTTAGCCCCGGAGCTATCCGCTACACCTTGCTTCCTGCGACCCAGAAAGAGAGGGTAAATAGTAAAAACCGAGACCAGCACCACTAGCAGAAGAGAAATTATGTATTCGCTCACGCGCCAAGCTCCTTTTTTCTTCGTCCCTCGGGCCACATCGTAACAATCGCTCCAAGAACGATAACAAAGCCTCCAGCCCATATCCAGTTCACCATCGGGTTAAGAAGAGCCCTTATGTTTGCCTTTCCGCTTCCATCAACCTCGGACAGTATGAGATAAAGATCGTCTCTGAAAGTGGAGCGAAGCGCGACCTCGGTCTCTTGGTTTATCTCCCTGTTTCCCTCGTACTTGTAGATATTTTTTTCGGGATACATGGTCGCAACGCTTTTACCGTCGTTTTGGATCGAAAGCTCCGCTGAAAACCCGTCCTTAGCGTCATTTGATATATACCGCACTCCACGGAAGACCAGATCGTATCTTCCAAGAGAGAAGGAATCCCCCTTGTCCAAAACAACCTCCTTCTGAGTAACAAACAGCGAAGAAGCCGTGATTCCCGCTACCAGCAGCACCACTCCCAGGTGAACGATATATCCGCCGTAGCGACGGCGGTTCCTTGAGACAAGATTAAAAAAGGCCGAAACCGGGTTCTCCCCCCTGCCGCTTCGCACCCTTATACCCCTGAAATACTCCAAGAACACTGTCGCAGAGACAAACCCGCAGAGAGCGAAACTCAAAAGCGCCATCGGTTCCCTCATGCCGGAGAGAAAAAGCGCAAGGAGAACCACCAGAAAAACCACCCCTGGAAAAACGAAATTTCTCTTGAGATTTGCCGTAGAAGCTTTTTTCCACGATATAAGCGGACCTATTCCCATCAGCAGGATAAGAACAAGTCCTATGGGCACCCCTACCGCGTTGAAATAAGGAGGACCGACCAGGATTTTCTTCCCCGTGAAAGCCTCCGAGAGTACGGGGAAAATTGTTCCCAGAAAGACGGAGAACGCCGCCGCGAGAAAAAGGAGGTTGTTAAACAGAAAGGCGCTTTCTCTTGAGAGTACGGAATCGAACCTCTCTTCGCTTTCAAGGTCTTTTGACCTGTAGACAAGAAGAGCGAAGGAAAAAAGCAGTATGAAGATCATGAAGCCGAGAAAAAGCGGACCGATGTCCGAGCGGGCAAAGGAGTGAACCGAGGACACTATGCCGCTTCTGGTTATGAAGGTGCCGAATATTGAGAGAAAAAAGGTGATTATAAGCAGGATCATGTTCCATTTCTTAAGCATCGCCTTTCTCTCCTGAATCATAACGGAGTGAAGAAACGCGGTCCCCGCAAGCCAGGGCATAAACGCGGCGTTCTCAACCGGATCCCATGCCCAGTATCCTCCCCAGCCGAGTTCAAGATATGCCCATCTGGCCCCGAGAAGAAGTCCCGCGGAGAGAAACATCCAGGAAAAAAGGGCGTATTTCCTGCAGTTCCTTATCCATTCGTCCCCGAGGCGTCCGCTAAGCAGGGCCCCTATGCCGAAAGCAAAAGGCACGGTAATCCCCACGTATCCCACATAAAGAGTGACCGGGTGGATGGCCATGTATGCGTTTTGGAGAATCGGATTAAGCCCTCTTCCTTCCCCAACCGCCACGCCCAGCTTCTCGAAGGGGTCTTCCACGTAGGCGATGAGAAAAAGAAAGAAAAGGGAAACGGCGCATAAAACGGCATTTACGTAAGGGTCCCCGCCCTTTTTTCTGCTCCTCAGGACCACGAAAGCCATATACAGGGAGAGAATGAGACTCCAGAGAAGCAAAGATCCCGCCTGCCCAGCCCAAAGAGCCGTCACCCTGTATATCACCGGAAGGTCTGTGCTCGTGTTAAGCGCCACGTACCTGAGCGAAAAATCAAGCGTCACAAGTTCGTAAACAAGGCAGCATACCGCTACCAGAAGAAGGAAGGCGACAGAGACAAGACCGTTTCCACCGCTTTGAGCGAACGCGCGGCTTCCCGTTCTCGCGGCAACAGCGCAGGCAACAAGACTGTAGATGGTGATAAAGAAGGAAAGAAGTATGGCTATACTTCCAATATCAGACATTTCTAACCTTCTTTTCTCTGGTAGGGGGCTTCGTCGGATTCATATTTGGTTGGACATTTTGCAAGCAGAAGGTCAGCCACAAAGACGTTATCGGCGGAGAGCTTGCCCTCAACTACCGCCTCAACCCCGTCTGTGAATATGTCGGGGATTATGCCGTCATACTCAATGTCGATTTTACCGTTGCCATCCGCTATGGTAAACCGAAGCGAATCGTCGAGCTCGTTTTTTATTGAACCGTGAACTACGGTTCCTGAGACCCTCACCTTCTGCCCATAGATGTCCGGGACATCCTCAAGCAGTTCGTCAACCGTTATGTAGTAGACCATGGAGTCCTTTACCCCCGCAAAGACAAGCCAGGAAATCAAAGACACTATCACCAAAAGAGGCAGGATAAATTTAAGCTTCCCTTTCAATCTTCACCTCCGCTTTCCGGGCCGTCTCCACCCGAGAGCAGCTTTTTCCTTACGGAGGCCGACTTCGCACGCAGGTAAAGCACGTAAGCGATAAGAGAACCCCAGACAACCACGCTTGACCAGAGGAAATATTCCATAGCAGTCTATCCCCCTCGCCCGCTCCGGGCGTAAAGAGTGTTTTCCATGTTCATTATCCTCATCCTCTCACCAAGGAGTAAAACGAAAAGAAGCGTGAACCCAAGCAGCGTGACCAAAAGAGTATGCATCATCGCAGGATCTATTCCCCCTCCCCCCGGTCCGAAAACAACCGGGGATATCCCCCTTTTTATACGGGCCGAGACATAGACCACGGGAAGATCCACATAGGCTATTATGGCGAATATGGCCGAGTATCTCGCCTTTTTCCCCCGCCCGCCGGCGCCTGAGCGCAGAATCAGGTATACGGCGTAGAGAACCCAGAGAATAAACGTGGTCGTCAGTTGCGGATCCCATGTCCACCAGGTTCCCCAGACCGGTTTTGCCCATATGCTCCCGGTGATGATCGTAAGGGTGAGAAGCAGCATGCCTATCTCGGCCGAGCAGTAGGCAAGCGTATCCCATTTCGCGGTCTCTTTTCTCAGATAATATATGCTCGCCACGAAAACCACCGTGAACGCCACCGTAGCGGCCCAGACCGTGCCCATGTGGAAATAGAAAATTCTCTGCACATGGCCCATAACGACCTCCGTGGGCGCGTAAAAAAGCGTCATCCAGGTAGCAAGAACCATCAGCGCAAACGTCAGGAAAAACAGTATTTTTCGCATTTTTTTAAAAGGAAACGGGTCAGTCCCCGCTATCCTCAATAAGATACTCGAACAAAAGGGAGCATAAAAGGACGAAGATTATATCAAAGGAAACCAGCACCTGCAAAGAAAAAGAGTAATAATCAAGGGGTTTTCCTTCCAGTATTGAAGAGCATATTCCAACCGAGGTTATCACAACGGGTATGATGAGCGGAAAAACAAGCAGGGGAAGCATCATGTCGCGAAGCTTGGTATTAAGAGCCATTGAAGAAAAAAAAGTGCCGAGCGACACAAACCCTATCGTTCCGAGAACCACGACCCCGAGAAAAGGAAGTACAGCACCCGTCAGGGAAAGAGAGATCCCCTTTGCGTCAAAAAGGAAAAACAGAAGGAAGAGCGGAAGTATGAAAAGCTCCGAGAGCAGAACCATAACCACGTTTGAAAGCAGCTTTCCAAGATAGATGTAGCTTCTGCTGACAGGGGTGAGAAGAAGAAACGCGAAGGCATTGTTCTCCTTTTCAAGTGAAAAAGATCTTCCAAGGGCCAGAAGTCCCGAGAAAATAAAGGTTATCCATACAACGGCCGAGACAGTCCGGAAATTAATATCCGAGCGGAATTCAAAGGCGACATTAAAGACCAGAAGAAGCAGAAGCGAGAATACAAACATAGTTGGAAATATCTGCTTTGAACGCCACTCAACAAGAAAATCCTTTCTGAATATAAGAAGTATTTTTCTCACTGGCCGCCACCGCTTCTGACGCAAGACATGTAGATATCCTGAAATTCGTCGCGACCGGGCTTCTGCGCGGAGGAATAGACCACCTCTCCGTGATCAAGGATCGCGACTTTATCGCACAGCGAAAGCCCCTCGTAGACATTATGGGTCGTCATAACTACGGTTTTGTCCATCTTCATTGAACCAAGGATTGAAGTGAGAATGGCGGCTCCGCCGTAATCAAGCCCACTGTACGGTTCATCAAGAAAAAGTATCCGGGGGTCATGAAGAAGCGTCCTGGCGATAGCAAGGCGCTGGCGTGTTCCAAAAGAAAGCGTACTTACAAGCGCGTCTTTCTTGGCGTAAAGCTCTACCCTCTCGAGAATATCGGAGCATCTCTCCTGAAGGTCCGGAACTTCGTAGAAAGCCCCTATGAATTCAAGATTCTCCCGGGCGGTAAGGTTTTCATAAAGCATCGTGTTATGGGAAATGAACCCTATCAGTTTTCTTATCTGCTCCTTTTCCCTGGAGACATCAAAGCCCGCCACGAAGACCTCTCCGCCACCGGGCTTTATGAATGTTGAAAGGATGGAAAGCAGGGTTGACTTGCCGGCGCCGTTTGGACCGAAAATCGTGAGAAATTCCCCTTGGCCGACGACAAAATCAATTCCCCTAAGAACTGGGAAAAACCCGAACTGCTTTTCAAGCCCCCTGGTTTCTATCGCAAAGGCGCCGGGTTGCATATCATTTTCCCCTTCCGAGGATTTTTTCATAACCGCCAATCTCTGAAATCCACTCCGCAAGTCCCTTCATTCCCGCTTCGTAACCGCACACAGGTTCATACCCCAGATCCTTTCTAGCTCTCCCTATACTGTAGGTTCTGCTTTTTGATAGGGCAGAGACACCGAAGCGGGTAAGCACAGGAGGAGTTTTTGACCTCTTGAGTTCGAAGATTTTCTCAAGAATGAAAGCAACTGCATACCCAAGGGTATAAGGTACGGTGATTCCCGGCTTCCACTCAATTCCTATTGACGAAAGTTGATCCGAGACAAACCGGCGGTTATCAATCCGCGCCCCATCGTTTACAAAGTAGATATTGCCCGCCCCGGCGGGAGAAAGAGCTGAGAGCACCGCGGCGTGAACAAGGTTAAGCACATGGCATGGAGAAACGATCTTTCTGTTGAAACCCATGTTAACCAGAATCCCTTTCAGGCAAGCATCGGCTATTCTCGGAAGTATGACCGTGTCGCCGGCTCCCCAGACATTTGACGGTCTTAGTATGAC
>JAPOQQ010000138.1 GCA_026710625.1 Candidatus Dadabacteria bacterium
CATATGGAATATTTTTAGTTCTGCTTTTTGCACTTACCATCAATGCGTCCGCTCATCAGTATAAACATTATAGTCATTCAGCAAACCTTGATATAACTGCAGAAGATGTTGCCGATGCCAATGATGTGGCGAAGATAAAAAAGCTTCTTCTCCATAGAGCCACGCATATTGATAAAATTTATAAGGACGAGTCCCTTGAAACATCGCACGCAAAGGGAAAAGAGCGCACAATCTTCGCACGAACAACTAGAAAACCTGGAGTTTTTAATCACAACGATATTTACTCTATAACCGTTGTCAGTTCGAGAAAGACAATATTAAATCATGGTCGATATCCAGAATCGTTTGGTGATAAATTCAATCTTTCCGCTGAAAATCCGCTAAACGATTTATTTGATAATGTTCCTGAATTTCAAGAAAGCGCCGATCCAGTTTGCGTAAGGTATAGTGAGGGCGGCCAAGAGAGAACAGCATGCGCGATCAAACAGAACATAACAACTATTGGGTTTATAACCAGCATAGTAGGTTTTCATCATGAGCCTAACGCTTCTTTCGTACAATCACCTGACTGCTCCAATTTTAGACTCGACACTACCGCCAAGCAGGTTGAAGACGAGACAAATCCAGAGAAGAAAAGAGAGTTGCTTCAAAGCTATGTGAAAAACATTATCAACAAGACACTGGAATTGGCAGTTGCTACGATTGGCGAAATAAGAAGAGACGGCTTTGACCCCAATACTCCGGAAGGGCAACAGGAAATCCTTGTGCGAATTGGTGAAACAGTCTCCTGCTTTGCTTCGGGGGATTTTAAATACGGCACAATATATCCTTTCATTATGGATCCGACAAGCGGAGTGGCATTTCTAAATGGATTAGACTTTGACCTTCGATGGATTAAGCGTTTCACTGGAAGACCCAATGCCAATCCCATATAACGATGAAGGAGATATTGAATCAAACATCCTTGTTGCTTTTCAAAAGGTGGTGACAAAAGGAAGTGGCGATTTAGCAGATTTAGCAGATGGAAATAGCGGTTTTGTTAAATATCATTGGGATCACCCTGGAATTGATGGTGATGAAGTCAGTGATTATCTCGAAAGAAGCGTAGTTCCGGGCAGATCGGTTAAGGAAAGCTATATTCAAGTAGTGGATACGACTAGGGGTCGCCGTCCGACACCGTCTTTCTTTCTTGTTGGTTCTGGAATTTATCTAGATATGGAAGAAGAGAATGATGGTGGGTGCGCTATAGCGTCAATCAACAATACTTCTCAAAGCACCTTGCTCAATCTGTTCTTAATAACATTTGCTTTGCTCTCAACAAGTTTCCTAAGCAAAGTTTTAAAACGATGAAAGAGGCAAGAGGTCTCAGACTCCTCTTTTTTCTCCCCAGAATATTTTGTGAAGCTGCGGAAGCACCCTTACATCTTCCATGCCGTCGCGGAGAACTCTCTCCGCTATCCAGTCCGCTTTTGTGCCGTAAACGGGCTGGAATATGATTGAAGCTCTGACGCAACGCTCCCCTATAATATCCCTTGCGTATTCGTAATCCGCATCGTCGGCTATTACGAACTTAAGCTGGTCCTTCTCCTCCAAGGTATCATAGAGGGGAAAATCCATTCTGGAGGCCATGCCCGAACCGGGGCACTTGCAGTCCATGCTCACAACCGAATTGGGATGGGAGAAAATCCGGGGAGGTCTCTTGTTCCCGCTTGTTTCAAGCACGACCACAAAATCCCTATCAAGCAGAACTTCCGTCACCTCCTCCACGGCTTCCCGCTGGATAAGCGGTTCCCCTCCGGTTATGCAGACCCGGGAGCAGCCGTATTTAAGAATCTGGCTCAGCACTTCACTGGTTTCCATTTCCCGAAAGTCGGTTCCCTCCACGGCGTACATGGTATCGCACCAACTGCATCTGAGATCGCAGGCAAAGAGCCTGAGAAAAACCGTCGGCAGCCCGATATGGATTCCTTCACCCTGTATTGAAAAAAAGATCTCGTTTACCTTCACCGCAATTACGCCTCGTATTCGGTCGGGTCGGTTATGTCCGCCTCGACAAAAGCCCTTTTTCTCTCTCTGCAGGAACTGCAGGTGCCGCAGTGCATCCGGGAGCCCACGTAGCATGACCACGTGTCCTTGAAAGGAACCCCGAGACGTGAACCGAGTCTGACTATGCCTGATTTGTCCAGATCCACAAATGGAGCAATTATCGTCAGCCGTTCATTATCGGTCGCAAGTTTCTCAGCCTCCTCGAAAGCGGAAACAAACTCCATGCGGCAGTCAGGATATACTCCCCTGTCGGAATGATGCGCACCGTAGAACACCGTATCGCAGCCGATGCCCTGCGAATAGGCAACCGCCAGAGAAAGGAAAATGGCGTTTCGGTTCGGAACGACTGTGGCGGAAAGAGTATCGTAATTGCGCGCCGTCGCGGAGACTCTCGGAATCTCGACTTCCCGATCGGTAAGCGCGCAGGCGCCGAAAAGAGTCCTTATTGAGGAAAGGTCGACTATGTTGGGGGTAAGTCCCAGATGACGGCATATATTCTCTGAGGAGCGGATCTCCTTCTCGTGCTTCTGTCCGTATATAAAGGTAAGAGGAAAGACTTCGTAACCTTCCCGCACCGCCTTGTAGCAGAGAGTCGAGCTGTCCACGCCTCCCGAAATCATGATAACCGCTTTTCCAGACACCTTCTTAATATTAAAGTCGAAAAAAACAAATAACAATTCCCCGACCGGACCCCTCCTGTGACGACAGACGGGAAAAATTGAAACTTAAACAGTTTCAGTATGTTGGCAGAAACAGATGGGACTTATATACTTATTCACCCAAGAGATTGAGAGGAAAAACGCAGATTTTATGAGTAAGACGGAAAAAAAACACGTACAGACTCTTCTTTTCGATGATTTTCCAAGCATATCGAAGGAAAGCTGGAAAAAAGAAGTTGAAAAAAAGATCGCAAAGCCGGGATCCTACGAAGATCTTATATGGACCACTGAAGACGGTATAGCAGTTGAACCCTTCTACACCGAAGAAGAAGCAAGAGATTTTTTCACGGGGAAAAATCCTCTTCCGGGAGAATTTCCGTTTGTCCGGGGAACTGGCAAAAAAGACAACAGCTGGATTCTTACAGAAGAGATAAAGCTTGTCGCTCCGAAAGATGCGACGCGCGACGCGCTTGCGGCAATCAAGGGTGGAGCGGATTCAATCACCTTCATCCCGGAAACAGAAATGAAACCCGAGGTCATCGAAGCTCTTGTAAAAAATATAGACCCATTGCGGACCAGCCTCAATTTTGCCTTAAGAGCAGATCCGGAAAAAGTCTCCGCGCTTTTCATTTCCGCCTGCAGCAAGAAAGGAATCGATACCCGAGAAATTGACGGCGCCGTGTTTTTCGACCCCCTCTCCCAGATGCTTGCGGGCGGGTCTTCAGTAACGGCACTTGAAAAGAATATGGAGAAGATCGCGGAAACCATTGAATATCTATCCGATGCCGCGCCCGGTTACGCAGCGTTTTCGGTAAAAAGTTCAACGTTTAAAAATTCAGGGGCAACGATAACCCAGGAACTCGCTTTCACTATTGCCGCCGCGGCCGAATATCTGGTCATGCTTCGCCAAAGGGGCGTTGACGCAGACCGTGCCTGCCGCCACCTCGTTTTTTCCTTTTCCACCGGCTCAAGCTACTTTGCGGAAATCGCCAAGCTCCGCGCCGCAAGAGCACTCTGGGCGAACATCGCGCAACAGTTCTCACCCGATTCCCTTGAATCTACAAAAATGAGAATTCATTGCCGCACCACGACCTTCAACAAAACCATTTACGACTCACACGTAAACATACTGCGGACGGCGCTTGAAGCCATGGCGTCGGTAATCGGGGGGGCAAGTTCTCTGACCGTGGAACCCTTTGACGCCCACTACAGCGAACCCGATGAACTTTCAAGGAGAGTGGCGAGAAACATCCAGCTTCTGATAAAAAATGAGTCCCATCTCGACGCGGTGATCGATCCCGGGGGCGGTTCCTATCACATAGAAAAACTGACGCAGTCCATTTCGCAGAAATCCCTAGAACTGTTCCAGAAAATAGAGGAAAAAGGCGGCTACCTTGAGTGCGTGAAAAGCGGGTTCATACAGAAGACGATCGAGGACAGCAGAGAAAAGACACTCCTTGACATTTCACGCAGGAAAAAAACGCTCATCGGAACAAACGAGTTTCCCAACCTGCTGGAAAAGATGTCAGTGCACATCCAGAAAGCCCTGCCCATAGAAGAAAAGATGAATGGCTCGGCCCCTAAAGTAGCGCCCCTTGCGGAGTCAAGAGCAGCTCAAGGTTTTGAGAAAATAAGGCTTCTAAGCGAAAAACACGCGGAAAAAACGAGCGAGGCACCGAAAGTTTTCCTGCTTCATCTGAGCGATTCTCCGCAGACAGTCGCAAGATCGGTTTTCTCGATGAATTTTTTCGGATGCGGGGGATTTGCAGTAGTTGACGGAGCCGAAAATCCGGGAGTTGATGAAGGAGTTGCAGTGGCTCTGCGCGAGAGTCCGCTTGCGGTGGTGATCTGCGGTTCCGACAAAGATTACGAGCAGTCTGGGGAAGAAGCGATAAGAAGAATCAAAAGCGGAAAAGCGGAAATAAAAGCTGTTGTTTCAGGCGGCGGACAAAGCATGCGGGAGAAGCTTGCGCAGGCGGGGGCGGATGACTTCATCCACGCGGGTTCCGATGTCCTCGACATGCTCGAAAGATACCAGAAACCTCTTCTCTCAGACGAGGTCGAACCATGAGACCTGATTTTTCGAAAATAAAGCTTGGAGCCGGTTCGAGCGGTAATGCCAAGGCAAACGGAGATATAATACGGGAATCGCCGGAGGAAATAGACATAAAAACGGTTTATGTCCACGACGATCTCAGCGACTCCGAACATCTGGGATTTGTCTCTGGAATTCCACCCTATCTTCGCGGGCCCTACCCGACCATGTATATCACAAGACCCTGGACCATCAGACAGTATGCGGGATTCTCCACCGCGGAGGAATCAAACGCGTTTTACAGGAGAAACCTGGCCGCTGGCCAGAAGGGACTCTCCATAGCCTTCGATCTTCCGACTCACAGGGGGTATGACTCGGATCACCCCAGAGTTTCGGGAGATGTCGGGAAGGCGGGTGTGGCAATAGACTCGATACTGGACATGGAAATTCTTCTCGATCGAATACCTCTTGACGAAATCTCGGTTTCCATGACCATGAACGGCGCGGTTCTGCCGATCATGGCTTTCTATATAGTCGTCGCGGAGCGACAGGGAGTGAGTCCAGAAAAACTGAGCGGCACGATCCAAAACGACATACTCAAGGAGTTCATGGTAAGAAACACCTACATCTATCCACCCGAATTCTCGATGAAGATAGTCTCGGACATTTTCGAATACACGTCGAAGAACATGCCGAAGTTCAATTCGATAAGCGTAAGCGGTTACCACATGGAGGAAGCGGGTGCCACGTCGGACATAGAGCTTGCCTACACGCTCGCAGACGGCCTTGAGTATTTGAGAGCGGGCGTTGAGGCGGGACTCAGTATCGACGATTTTGCCCCCAGAATTTCTTTTTTCTGGGGAATAGGCATGGATCACTTCATGGAAATCGCAAAGATGAGAGCTGCGAGAATGTTATGGGCCAAAATCGTCAAGCAGTTTAAACCCAAGAACCCAGGGTCGCTTATGCTCAGAACCCACTGCCAGACTTCGGGATGGAG
>JAPOQQ010000139.1 GCA_026710625.1 Candidatus Dadabacteria bacterium
CCTATTGTAATTGGGGGAGATTCAGAAAATGCGATTCCCGTTGAGGATTTCGAAGAATTGCTTCGGAATTTTCCAACCTCGACGGAATTAACCCACTATTCGGGGGCTAGAATCACACGGGTCCTTAAGGATTACTTCGGAACAATTTCCGATGCCCAGAAAAAACTCGATGATTATCTGAACAAAAGAAAAAGCATAAAACTACCCTCGCGAGTCGAATTTGTTCGGGAGTACGAACCTTTAAAGTTTGAATATATTCGTGAAGAATTGAGCGAGATGCTTAAAAACGCCGATGAATACACAGAAAAAGACTGGCAGAACCTGATAGTTAGTTTCTTGCTTCTGATTTTTCCAAAATATGTTGCTGTACTTCAGAAATTACGTGTTAAAGATTCATACTCTGATCCGCAGAAGACCAAATATCGTGAGATTGATCTGACGCTTGTTGATGCCAACGGGTCGATTGATATTGTTGAAATCAAGAAACCCTTTGCTAGGTGCTTACTTTCAACAGGGAAGTACAGAGATAATTATACCCCGAAAAAAGAACTTTCTGGTTCCGTAATGCAGGCTGAGAAATACATTTTTCATCTGAGCAAATGGGGGCGCGACGGAGAGCTTCATATTGTCCAGAAGCGAAAATCAGAACTACCTCCTGATTTTGAGATCAACATAACTAATCCCAAAGCGATGATTCTTATTGGAAGAGATAGTGATTTTACGGGTCAGCAGAAATTTGATTTTGAGATCATCAAGCGAAAATATGCGAATATAATTGACATTATTACTTACGACGACCTTTTGCGCAGGTTGGATAATATAATCTCAATGATCGATTCAAACTATGCGAAACTTGGCAATGGGGATAAGAAGACATGAATGATAGAATTGTACAAACCTTGGCCAAGCTCTTTGTCAAGAATCGT
Organism: Candidatus Dadabacteria bacterium; assembly: GCA_026710625.1. Taxonomy (GTDB): domain Bacteria; phylum Desulfobacterota_D; class UBA1144; order Nemesobacterales; family Nemesobacteraceae; genus Nemesobacter. The sequence goes on from JAPOQQ010000139.1 coordinate 927, forward strand.
ATTGTTTTCTGGTGTGATGCCAAACACGAGTTGTACCACGAATTCGAAGCGCTTTCGCTTCCCGGCGTCAAGAAGCTTGAACTCAACAACAACGAGTACGGTATCAAGTACCGTCTGCTGCGCGAAGAACCGGAGCAGAAGTTCCTACTCTACCGAAAGGGTCCACAACCTGACGACTTGGAGAACTGGCTGCTTGATATGCAGTTGGCCCATAAAGAATTCCAGACCGACCAGGAAGCAATCTGGCTTTCGGAGTTAGGACTAGGGCTTGAGCTTGCCGACATTGTAAAGTCCCATGAAGGGTTTTATCGGGTGGCCAAACGTAGAAAGGCACTTAAGAAGATTTTGAAGCCCGACGATAATGGCACTCTTCTGCGGCTTAAGATGCTGGCTGTGTGTGCCGGAAGTGAGCCTCGGATGGATGCTGTGATGGAAAGCCTGCTGAGAGAACTTGCTGACGGCCAAGACGAAAAAATTAGGCTGATCAGCCGCTTCAATCTTGACGGATTCCTGTGGAAGCAACTGGACGAATACTTTGCATACGAATCAGATGAACCGGGCATTGAGGATTTTGCCATCGAACTGTTTAAATCTTGCTACGCCATTGGTATGGGTGATAAGGCACGGCTAAACGGTGAAGCTCTCGTATTTTTCAGGCGCTGGAAAGATAGCCGTCAGCATGTAGGAGCTTTTGAGAAACTTTCCGATGAGTATGCCAAGGCTCTTAACATCGAGTTGGATCTGTCCAGACGGGATTTCCGTGGATTGATAGAACTTGATTACTTTCAACTTATTGACCGAAAGATTGTCGGCGACCTTGTCCACGCGGTGGTGTCTCGCACTGTATCAAGCGACGATGTGGAGATGTGGTTACGCAAGCGGCGCGAGGGTCACTGGTATTCCGAATACCGTCACCTCTATCAAGCGATCGATTGTGCCGCGCGGTTCATACACTCTCTCGAAAATGCGGATTTCTCCATGGATAACATGGTAGATGCAGTAAAGCGTTATAGTGGTTCATGGTACAAACTCGACCAGCTCTATCGCAAATATACATACAACGTAGCGATGTCAGGCGAGGCGTCTTTAATGGACAAGTTGACAGACCGGATTGAGAATCTTTATTCGAACAGCTACTTGCTTAGGATAAACGATCGTTTTCAGTCTTTCGTTGATGGAGTGCGTGAATGGAAGGTCCAAAGTATCCCATTACAGAAAGATTTCTTTCGGGACTGGGTGCGACCGTTTTTGCTAAGGAAAAACAAGGTCTGCGTTATTATTTCGGATGCCATGCGCTACGAAGTTGGCGAAGAGCTTCTGAGACTAATCCGGAAAGAAGACCGCTACGATGCGAAAATTGAACCTGCGCTTTGTATGTTGCCAAGCTACACACAGATGGGAATGGCCGCACTTCTTCCAAATAGTGAGCTTGAACTTGTTGAAAATAAAACGGGGACAGTGAAAGTGGATGGACAAGTGTCGCAGGGTACTGCTAACCGCACAAAAATCCTTGACCGAAAATTGCCGGGGCGAGCTATGGCACTTAAAGCGGATGATCTGATGGCAATGAAAAATGATGATTGCCGGGTTTGCGTGCGTGACCACGATGTTATCTATGTTTACCACAATCGTATTGACGCCATAGGTGATAAGATGGAATCCGAGGAGCAAGTTTTCGAGGCTGTGGAAGATGCGTTTCGGGATCTGATTCAGTTGATCAAGAAGCTGACTGGGGCCAACGCGAACAATCTCTTTGTAACCTCGGACCATGGCTTTATCTATCAGAACCGAGCTATTGACGAGAGTGATTTCTCGGGAACTGAGGCAAAAGGAAAAGAGATATTTCTTCGAGACCGCCGTTTTGTTTTTGGCAGGGGGCTGACCGAAGCACGCGGGCTACGCAAGTTTACCTCTGCACAACTAGGGTTAGTTGGCGAAGTAGAGGTGCAGATTCCGAAGTCGATTAATCGTCTACGGCTGAAGGGTTCCGGCAGCCGCTTCGTACACGGTGGCGCATCCTTGCAAGAGGTGGTCATTCCGGTACTTAAAATCAACAAGAAACGGCGGAGCGATGTTACAAGTGTGGAGGTAAACATCCTAAGTGGAGCGAATTCGGTAATTACCTCGGGGCAGTTAGGAGTAACTTTATACCAGGCTGCTGCGGTGACCGACAAGGTTCAGCCAAGAACGCTTCGTGTGGGCATATATACGGAAACTGGAGAACTGATTTCAGACAGTCATGAAATAACATTTGATCTGACCTCGAATAACCCGAGAGACAGAGAGCATCAGGTGCGCTTCGTGCTTACCAGCAAGTCCGATGAAGCCAACTATCAGGAAGTTGTTCTCAAGCTTGAAGAGAAGCATGGAGGAACTTCACATTACAAGGAGTACAAATCGCATCGGTATCTTATGAGGCGATCGTTTACAAGCGATTTTGACTTTTAGAAGGAATGTGACGCATGAATGAACTTGACCGGAAAATCAATGAGTATTTCGCAGGGCTTGTTGTCCGTAAGGATCTGGTTAAAACGGTAAAAGGTAATGCGATAGTTCCTACTTATGTACTTGAGTACCTGCTGGGACAGTACTGTGCCACAAGCGACGAGGCGACTATCCGAACTGGCATCGAGACAGTCAGGGAAATTCTGCGCAAGCACTACGTGCATCGTAACGAAGCGGGTCTTGTACGCTCTAACATAAGGGAAAAGGGCCGTTATAAGGTAATTGACAAGATAAGTGTCGCGCTTAACGAAAAAACCGATGTATATGAGGCGCAGTTTTCTAATCTTGGAATAAAGAAGGTGCTGGTTGATTCCACCACGGTAAAGACCCATCCGAAGCTTCTTGTAAGCGGCGTGTGGTGCATAGCCGATATTGAATATGAGTTCACCGATGAAAAAAACACCAGTCCTTGGATTTTGTCGTCGCTTAAGCCCATACAACTTTCAAATTTCGACTTTGATGATTACGTGAAAGCCCGCCAGAAGTTCACTACCGATGAGTGGATTGACCTGCTGATTCAGAGCATTGGCTTTAACCCAGAAATGTTTGGTAGACGTAACAAGCTGACCCAGTTGGTTCGCCTGATTCCGTTTTGTGAACGCAACTATAACTTGATTGAACTTGGTCCGAAGGGAACCGGGAAATCCCACATCTACTCGGAATTTTCCCCTCACGGCATATTGATCTCAGGTGGCGAAGTGACCGTTCCCAAGCTTTTCGTGAACAATGCCTCCGGCAAAATAGGGCTTGTGGGTTTCTGGGACTGCGTTGCGTTTGACGAGTTTGCCGGAAAGCAGAAACAGATAAGCAAGTCTCTTGTGGATATCCTCAAAAATTACATGGCCAACAAGACCTTTTCCAGAGGGATTGAAACTCTAGGTGCAGAGGCATCTATGGTTTTTGTGGGCAACACCCGGCACACCGTACCTTACATGTTGAAGCATTCAGATTTGTTCTGCGGCCTGCCGGATAAGTTCTATGATTCTGCGTTTCTTGACCGTATCCACTTCTACATACCTGGCTGGGAGGTCAGTATTATCCGAGGGGAAATGTTTTCAGACGGTTACGGTTTCGTTGTGGACTATCTTGCTGAGATTCTACGGTCGCTCCGAAATCACGACTATTCAGATCGCTATACAGAACACTTTTCGCTTTCTTCAGACATATCGACTCGGGATCGTGATGGTATCAAAAAGACTTTTTCAGGACTGATGAAAATTCTGTTTCCTGGTGGAGGTGAGTCGAGAGAAGAGGTTGAAGAATTGCTCAAACTTTCTATAGAAGGGCGGAAACGTGTCAAGGATCAGTTAATGCGTATCGATTCCACTTACGGCGATGTCAGTTTTGCTTATCTGAATTCCTTGGAGGAGATCAAGCCAGTTGCCACTCTTGAGGAAAAAGAATATCCCGATTACTACCATAAGACTGCTGGTCAAGATAAAAATGGAACGAGCAGAATAGACGATCCTGATGATTCCCAACTAGCTTCAACCAATGCTCAAGCAATGGCTGCAGAATCTATTCCTAAAGAAAAACATCTGTCCTTTCAAGAGAACCAGAAGGGTATATCTTTTGATGTGCTGCTGGGTCCCTATCTACGCGGAGCGAAAAGGGTCACAGTTACGGATCCATATGTCCGCATGTTCTATCAGGTTCGTAACTTCATGGAGTTTATTGAGACCGTAGTGAAACACAAGGCCCAAGATGAAGAGGTGCTTGTTCATCTGGTGACATCACGAGACGAGTTCAAAGTAGAGCAGCAAAAGGAGTGGTTTGAGAAGATTCAAGAATCCTCTATCTCGGTGGGTGTTGAATTCACATGGGAGTTTGACGAAACCGGAACAATACATGCACGTCACGTTGTTACAGACCACGGTTGGAAAATTCTACTCGATCGGGGTTTGGATATTTTCGGTCATTATGAAATGAACGATGCCTTCACCTTTGAAAATCGCATCCAAAAATTTCGTCCGTGCAAGACATTTGAGATTACATTTATAAAATCGAATTTATCGACGGGCGACGGATAAGCAGAGCGCCAGTCAATAAAATCAAATTGTAGGCGGAAGATTCAAGGTTCTTGCCAGTTGCGAAATCTCGGCAATTTTGAAAACAATAATCTCCCGATGACAGGTTTCCGATAAGTGACATTTCCTATAAAGGACCACTTGGGTTAACTATATCTGGGAAAATTCTAATTTTTACTTGAACTGCCGGATATTACGGACTTTTTTCTTTTCTTCAGGTATTATAATAAGCACATTATCTCTGACCGGGAGGTACTTGTTTTGAGCGAATCTCAAGAATCCGAAATAATGGGCGAATTGCGGCAGGATAACGGTTCTGGTGATGATTACACCGCCGAGCAGATAAAGGTTCTTCCGGGCCTTGAAGCCGTAAGAAAGCGTCCTGACATGTACATAGGGGATACCAATTCCCGGGGATTCCACCACCTCGTGTTCGAGGTTCTCGATAACAGCGTGGACGAATCCTTGGCGGGTTTCTGCAGCAACATCTCTGTTACCGTACACGTGGATGAGAGCATTACGGTTGAGGATGACGGAAGGGGAATTCCGGTTGACGTCCATGAAGAGACGGGAAAACCGGCCGTTGAAGTCGTAATGACCATGCTCCACGCCGGGGGAAAGTTCGACAGCAAGGTCTACAAGGTCTCAGGCGGGCTCCACGGCGTAGGCGTAACCGTGGTAAACGCCCTTTCAGAGAGCCTCTCAATAGAGATCAAGAGGGAAGGGGAGGTCTGGTATCAGGAATATGAGAAAGGAGAGGCCGTAAAAGACCTTAAAAACACCGGGAAAACAAAAAAGAGCGGAACCAAGATCCATTTCAGGCCCGATTCCGGGATATTCGAGGTTAGTGAGTTCAATTACGATATACTAGCCCACAGGATAAGGGAGCTTGCTTTTCTTAACAAGGGCCTTCGAATTACCCTAAACGACGAGAGGACGGAAAGATCCCAGGAGTTTTTCTACGAAGGGGGAATAGTCGCTTTCGTCGAGGAACTCAACCAGAACAGAAAAGCGCTTCACCCCGAGGTGATCTATGTTTCGGGAGAGAGGGACTCAACTGCGGTTGAAGTCGCCCTGCAGTATAACGACACTTACAGGGAAACCATATTCTGCTACGCGAACAACATAAACAACATAGAGGGCGGAACCCATCTCTCGGGCTTTCGCACATCCCTTACGAGAACCATAAACAAGTACGCCGAGGAGAAGAATTTTCTGAAGAACCTCAAGATGGCGATCGCCGGAGAAGACGTAAGAGAAGGTCTGGTGGCGGTTGTGAGCGTAAAGATTCCGGATCCTAAGTTTGAAGGTCAGACCAAAACCAAGCTCGGAAACACTTCCGTAAGGGGCATAGTCGAGTCCTTGCTTAACGAGAAGCTTCGGGTGTTCTTTGAAGAGAACCCTGCCGTGGCCAGGCGCATAGTGGAAAAAAACATAGAAGCCGCGAGAGCGAGAAACGCCGCGAGAAAAGCAAAGGAGCTTACCAGGAGAAAAAGCGCCCTTGAATCCGGCTCGCTTCCCGGGAAGCTGGCCGACTGCCAGGAGCGCGACCCCGAGAAGAGCGAACTCTACATAGTCGAGGGGGAATCGGCGGGCGGGTCCGCGAAGCAGGCAAGAGACCGGCTCAACCAGGCCATTCTGCCACTTAAAGGAAAAATCCTGAACGTCGAGAAGGCCAGGCTTGACAAGATGCTTGCAAACGAGGAGATCCGAACCACTATCACCGTCCTGGGCACCGGGATAGGGGCCGAGGAAGGCGACTTCGACATATCGAAAATACGTTACCACAAGATAATACTCATGACCGACGCGGACGTTGACGGGTCGCACATAAGAACCCTTCTTCTCACGCTGTTTTACCGCTATTTCAGGGAAGTAATAGATAAAGGGTATCTGTATGTTGCGCAGCCTCCTCTCTATCTCGTGAGAAAGGGAAGAAAGGAAACTTACCTCAAGGACGACCAGGAATACGAAGAGCTTCTCGTCAAGCTCGGGGTTGAAAACCTAGAAGTTGCCTCCGGGGGCACAAACGGCCACGCAAAACAGATCAAGGGACAGAAGCTTTTCGATCTCGTGCAGAAAGCCATCAGGTACGGAAAACTTCTTGACCGCATGAGCAGGTGGGGGAGGAACAGGGGGATAGTTGAGGGTTTCGCCAGAAGAACCGATTTCGGTAAAACCGCCCTCAAGCGTGAGAATAAAGCCTCCCTGAATACTCATCTTGCCGAGATAAGAAAATGGCTCGGGGAGAATTATCCCGAAATAGTTATTCTTACCAGGGACCTTGTAGAGGATACCGAGCATAATTCACACAGCATTGAATATAAATTCAGAGAAAACGGAAGGGTAAGTTCCTCCTTTATTGATTTTAACTTTCTCGCATCTCCCGATTTCAGGGAACTGAGGAAACTTGCCGATTCTCTTAGCCCGCTTTGGGACTCTGCTTGCCACATAGTTAATGATGGAGCAGAAGAAGAGATCGGAAGCCTTGAGAGGTTCGTTGAATTCATCATGGAGAGAGGGAAGAAGGGTCAGTTCATACAGAGGTATAAAGGCCTTGGGGAGATGAACCCGGAGCAGCTTTGGTCAACAACCATGAATCCCGAGAACAGGGTATTGAAACAGGTACAGGTTGAAGATGCCGTTAAAGCTGATGAGATGTTCTCAAAGCTCATGGGTGATCAGGTTGAACCAAGAAAAAAATTTATTGAACAACACGCTCTTAGCGTGAGCAATCTGGATATCTGATAACCCTGTTTGTTCCGCCTGGTGCGATAATTTATAGAATTTCTCAAGAAGCACAGACTTTATTCCATCGCTTTGAACTCTTCATACCGTATTGCTAGGCGTTCTCTATCGGGACAATCCTGTTTTCGTTTTGGAAGTCTGACTTTTCTGCCCCCAAGCTGCTTGAGTGCTTCAAACGTTGGCCCGTCATTTTGATCAAGCAGGTGCTTTGAGACATGAAGTCCGTAGTCAGGATCAATTCCTATGAGATGACTGTCAAACGCTGCGTGATGGATCTTGGAGAGCAGCAGGCCATTTGAGATTACTGGCTGGCCAAATTCTGGATCCGCATCTGGGATTATGTGGGCGGCGTCAAGCAAGCGTCTTTCGGGAATGCCGGACAAAGCGCATCGTCCTTTGTAAGCAGCGAGAATCGATTCGCGGAACTGTCCTTGGTGAACCCGCTGTTTAACCATTTGAAAGGCATAACGTTTCTCCTCTAGGGTCGGGGTCTCAGGAATTTCATTCCGGCGGTCATCAGGTGCGTGGAAACATATCCTTGCTTTTTTTGAGATCGGATTCCAGTCTGTGACAAAAGCGGGCAATATCGCTTGGTAGAGCCCGGGAGCGATTCCAAGCAGGTAGATTATGGGAATCCGTTTTTCGCACGTTTCCCGAAGCCATCTGTTCGGGGCGCTGTCAACGCTTCCCTCCATGAAATCGTAGTCGACTGACTCTGTGTTCTCGAAAAATTTTCTGTGAACGTCTATCTGATCTTCGTACCAGACGCTACGGCCAGCTCTGGGGATTACGGTTCTGATCGAGAGAAGGAATTCCATTTCCTTCGGTTTGAAAATCCCTCGCGGGCGGCTCGCAAGCGATATCTTCGAACCCTCAAACAAAAAACCTTTATCGATTTTTGCCCATGGGATGTGATCATGTATCGCTTCAAGGTGTCTGATCCGCTCAAAGGCCGCCATCCGCATTCGACTGTCAAGGTCGGAATGTGAATCCTTCATAAATGCAATTATATACTAAAGGATTCCTGAAACGATAAGAAAACTTACGAGGAGCAGATTAACTATTGCTAGGGGGAAAAGCCTCTTCCAGCCGAGACTCATTACCTGATCGTACCTGAACCGTGGCAAAGTCCATCTCACCCAGATGAACAGAAAGAGTAAGAAAAGGACTTTGCCGATAAAAACGGCAGGCGGCAGATACCAATGCGTGTTGATATCAATGCCGAACCACCCTCCGATTGGTAAGGGATACCAACCACCCAAAAACAAACAAGTTATCATGCACGAAGCAACTATCATATGAGTATATTCAGCCATGAAGAACATTGCAAATTTCATACTGCTGTATTCGGTGTGGTAGCCGGCGACTATCTCGGGCTCGGCTTCCGGCATATCAAACGGAAGCCTGTTGGTTTCGGCAAACGCGGAAACTACGAAAACCACAAAGCCTATAAAGGACGGGATCATAAACCACATCTTCTCCTGCGCTTCGATTATGTCCCCGAGGCGAAGCGAACCCGTTATGGCGATTACCCCCAGTATGGATAGACCCAGAGCGAGTTCATAGCTTATCATCTGCGCGGCCGCCCGGAGGCCTCCCAGAAGTGAGTACTTGCTGTTGGAACCCCACCCGCCGAGCACCACGCCGTATACGCTGAGCGAACTTATTCCGAGCACGTAGAGAAGACCGACGTTTATGTCGGCTATCTGGAACCTTATGAATACGGGATCCTGGAGAAATCCGAAGAGATCCGTGTGAAACCCCTTTCCTATTGGAATCACGGCGAGAGCCGCCAGGGCCGTGACGAGTGCGAACGCCGGGGCCATTATATACATGGTCTTGTTTGCATTTTTCGGAATTATGTCTTCTTTGAAGATGAACTTGATTCCATCGGCGAGAGGCTGGAGCAGCCCCGAAGGTCCGACCCTGTTCGGTCCGTAGCGATCCTGTATGAAGGCGCTTAACCTTCTTTCTGCGAAAGTCAGATAGGCGACAACCGTCAGGACGACGAAAAAGACAAGCGCTATCTTTGCGACAGCTATTGATATTAGAAGTGGAGTCATCTGCCTGCGCCGTGTTCGAGAACTTTCCCGACGGTACCTATCCTGTCGTAGCTGATCCCCCCGTATCCGGGGATATTGAGGCTTATGTCATCCATCACGTCCGACGCGGAGCCGTAGCTGAACAGGGCTTTATCGAGTCGCTCCCCGATCATGCACAGTATTTCCCATCCGGGCTTAGCCTTTCCGGGAGGAGGGATGGCTTTTCCTATTTTCTGAACCCGTCCGGCATCGTTTGTGAAAGTTCCGTCTTTTTCATAGGGGCTTGCCGCCGGAAGTATTACGTGCGCGTATCTAGCGGTCTCGGTTAGTCTGTAGTCGATAACGGCGAGAAAGCCGATTTTCTCAAGAGCCCGGGAAAGAGCGTACTTTTCGTGGCCTGAAACCATCTCAAACAGGTCAGCTTCGATGACGACCAGCGTATTGATCCTGCCGGCAAGCAGCGAGTCGATCGTCGTTTTCGTATCGTTTCCGTTTGCCTGCATCATGAAATTCTTTGCTCCCGCGCTGTTTGGATACGGATCGTTGCTTACGAGATCGAATTTTTTCTCTATTTTCTCGGTTCCCGTGGCGCAGATCGCCGTGCAGTCTCCAAGTGTGGATGAAAGCTTCGCCACAAGAAACATTTCCTCATTTGTAAGCCTGGCCGATCCCGCAATTGCGCAGGCGCCCGCTCCGCCCGATTTTATTCCCGAGAGCCTGGCCCCGACGCTGTTAACAGCGTTTTCCCAGGAGGCTATCTCGTAGTCCTTATCGCTTTTCATTATGGGGTCCTTAAGCCTGGTTGACTCCTGGACCTCCTTGTAGTCGAATCTTCCCCTGTCGCATATCCAGTGTCCGTTAACTTCCTGGTTTATTCTCGGGCGTATGCGGGAGACCTCTCCTTTCCTCGGATCGACGCCCACGGTGATGTTGCACCCGGTGCTGCAGAGGGAACACACGGAGTCCGTGAATTGCATGTACCAGACCCTCTCTTCATGGAGAGTGTTTTTGGGGAGCAGGGCCCCGACCGGGCAGATGTCAATCACGTTTCCGGCAAGCTCGTTATCAAGCGTCTTCCCGGGGAAAACGGAGATCTTCTTCCGAAATCCTCTTCCCGTGGTTCCAAGTTCATGGGTTTTTGTCACCTCATCCGTGAAACGCACGCACCTGGTGCACATGATGCACCTGTTGGCATCGTACATTATGCGGTCGCTCAGGTAGCTTTTCTGCCTTACCTTCTTGTTCTCGGGGCCGCCGACCCTGCTGTAGCCGGGACCGTGATCGAAAGTGGTCATCTGGAGCGGACATTCCCCGCCCTTGTCGCATATTGGACAGTCAAGCGGGTGGTTTATCAGCGTGAATTCGACTGCCGCCTTTCTGGCTTCAAAAGCTTTTTCGGTGTCCGTTTTGACCACGAGGCCGTCTCTTACGGTCGTGTTGCACGCGGGAAGGACCTTGGGAACGCCTTCCACTTCCACGAGGCACTGCCTGCACTGGGCGACTACGCTTAGCGAAGGGTGATAGCAGAAGTGAGGGATCTCTATCCCGGCCACCGCGGCGGCCTGGATGACGTTCAGTCCGTCGTCCACATCAAGTTCGATTCCGTCGATGGTTATCTTGGGCATAGAGGGGGCTCAAGGGAAAAAACGATTAGGCTAAATACTATCAGAGAAAGTCCTTTTGACAAGTCAGGCGTTCTCGTCTGCTGGAAGTAAATTAAATTGCCCAATTTTGTTCTTTTTATTACCTCGTGGACGTTCTCCTGAGTACTTAGATTCTGTCCTCGCTTTGTGACTCACCTTTTCTCCCCGGTCGCCGATGAGAGGCAAGTGTTTGCTATGAGTTCAGGTAATCTAGATGTGTTCATTCTCCATTTCCTGTCTGTTTCTCAAAAGCTTGGCGCACAAGACCCATAACATAAGGTATATCTTGTACATTTTTAAGATTGCACTCTACATCGCCGTTGCCCCAATGGCCATGGTTGGTTACATCTTTGGCAAGTCCTCTAGAGTCGTGGAGTTCGTGAAACTGTATGTTCAGAAACAGCCGAAAGCGGTGTTTCAGGGGCACTAAGTCGACAAAGTTAGTCTCCGCCTTGTAGGCTATATACAGTTTAAGGAATTCTTCAGTGACACACGGATCAAGCGCCAGCACCTCTTTTCGGAATATATCAAAAAGGTTGCGCATCGACGATCCCGGCGGAAGATTCACCGAATGGTCATCAATTGTGTAACCAACGACTTGTTCACCCTTCGGACGATATGACTCGACCACTTTATCCGATAGAGAAGGTGCCGCCCAGACTTCCAAGACGATCGTTGCAAGCTGCTCAGCGCGAGCCTCGATAGCTTCCTCATTCCAGTGCATTGCCTCGCCCATGCCTTGATTAAGTTTCAGGGGACTCTCTCGAAAACCTCCTTCCATGTCACGTTTTTCTGCAAATGGACGGTCACTGTATTCGGAGTTGTATCCGGTGAGCGTGAGATTTCCGAGCGTATGCAACCATGTTTTCCTCACGCGTTCCCACTCAGGTCCAAGTTCCTTCTGCCATTCCACGGACAGGTTCTCATTCTGTGGCAGAATGTGTTCTATAGTGTATTCATCAACTTTAACCTGTTCCTTGCGACCATGGTTCTCAAGGCGACGTAGCCAGTAACTTCGACGGGGAAAGTTGTAGAGGTCCCGCACGCATAACTTGCTTTTGAATTCATCATCTCTGGGAAATCGGCGGTACGAAGGCAGAATCAGCAGGTGTGCTTGGATGCTCTCAAGATAACGGTCTTTCTGAAGAAATCGCCCAAAAGTGGCGAATGTCTTGTTCTGTGAGTTGGTAGGGATGGAGCAGACTGCACGACGGAACACGTACGACTCTACTAACCTTACAGCCTCATAAAAATCCGATTTTGGCAGGATTCCATTTTTATAGTCGTCGTAGAGCTCAAGCAAAAGAGGGTATGTAACGTTTGCCTTCAACTCTCGCAGAGAATTAAAAGCCTTGTTCAGTTTGCTGTCGGGTTCCTTGCCCAGAGCCATGGCGCAGTAATAACCTGCGAAGGACTGAATATCGGCTACCAGCTCAGGGATTCCATCAGCCGCCACTTCAGGTGTAAGAGCGTAGTCCTTAAATGCTTTATACACAGCACGTACATTTGGAAGCTCCCCAGTTTTCAATGTGAGGTAGTATCGCATGAAACTATCAAAATGCTCCCCATATGCACTCTGACCGAACTCTACTTCCATTGGTCGCCAGTGGTCTTCGTACAGTTGGGTTTGTTGGTCCGGTTCTAGGCCCATAAGTATAAAATTACGTATCAAGTCGGCTTGGCTGAGTTCCCGTCCTGTTGAATTCATACTTTCAAAAATGAGTTGAGGGTTATCCTGATCTCGACTAAGTGAAATATCGACTATTACGAGCTTCGCCAAGCCTTTGCAAAGCACGACAAGACCATCAGTGTCGAGTCGTTTTACCTGTCTACTGAAGAAGTCAAAGTTCTCTCTAATTTGCAGGGAATAGTCGGTGGGTAGTGGTTTCTGCTGAACCAAGGCCAGAAGGCTCTCCTTGTCGGTCTGTGTGAGCAACAGTTTAAATCTGCCATCTCCTTGCTCTAGTTCGTTTAGCAAGTAATATCCGCGCAATTTTCTTGCCGAAAAACCTTCGAAGATCTCGCGGTTTCTTAATTGTCGCGCCAAAGCTTCAAGGATCAATGTGAGCGTAGTCAGTCTCTGCTGACCGTCAATCACAAGAAGAGGTGACAGTCCGGAAACTTGATAAAGACCCTTCTCAATATAGACTATGGAACCGACGAAATGGGCGGAGATAGCGTCGGCACGACCTGTACGCATTATATCGTTCCATATCTGGCGACACTCCTTTTCGGTCCAAGAATATGTACGCTGATAGATAGTGTCTGCCAGAAAAGGTCTTTTTTCGTCGATTTTCCGACGGAATTCCAGATGGCACCCGGGCCCCTGCTCCTTCCAAAACCCAAATACCCTACAGAACTACTAAATCATCCAATTTCTCCGATATTCGGACAAACCTC
>JAPOQQ010000140.1 GCA_026710625.1 Candidatus Dadabacteria bacterium
GGATAATGGAACGGGGATCCGTCAGTGGTTTACCACAGATTTCACATCGGGTTTCATTCCCCCGGTCGGCTTTTCTCTTTTCTGCTTTTCGTTTCCGGTCGGCTTCCTTCTGTTTCCTCATAATATCTACTATACAGAAACCAGGGGTGAGAAAAACCCTACTCTCTCCATCATTGCGTCGTTCAGGGATTACAAGCCAAGCAGTTTATCCATCAGCTTCGGAAGAGAAATCACAGTTGTACCCTTTTCAATCGGAAATTCATCACCGCCGCCGTAGACAACAAATTTTCTGGTAGCGCCGATATCTTCCGATGCGTGATGAAAGCCGGGTCTTATTCTGGGTGCGACGCCATATTTGATTTTAATCGCCCACAACTCCTTGCTTGATATCCTGAGAACAAGATCGATCTCCGCGCCGGAAGACGCACGATAGTAATAAGACTCCACGCTGTCTGGCAGGATGGAGACTATGTTTTCAATTACGAATCCTTCCCAGCTTTTTCCAAGAACGGGGTTGGAGAGCAGCGCATCATAATCCGCGATACCAAGCAACCTGTGCAGGATTCCGCTGTCCCGAACATAAAACCGCGGAGATTTGACCAATCGTTTCTTGACGTTTCCGCACCAGGGACTCAGTCTCCGTACAAGCAGCAGACCAGCCAGGATGTCCAGGTAATGGATAACGGTTTTCCCGTCAACTTCGAGATTGTTGCCCAGTTTTGAATAATTCAGCGCTTCTCCCTGCAGATGAGCAAGCATTGTCCAAAGCATCCTCAGGCGACTGGAGGGCACCCGGAATCCCATCTGCGGAACGTCTCGCTCCAGACAGGTTCGGATGAGCATTTCAAGCCATTGCATGCTCTCAGCGTCTGATGATGCCAGATAGCTCTCGGGAAAACCGCCCCTAAGCCATAGTTTATGAAAATCATCCGGGCTGGCATGGGGAACCTCAAGGATATTAAGGCCGTTTATGTAAATATAGAGGATGCGTCCCGCCAGACTTTCTGAAGGCTGGCGAAGCAGGTTCATCGTTGCGGAACCGAGTAACAGGAACTGCTCAGCTTTTTTGTCTGCCAGCCGATTTTCGTCAATCAGTCCACGCAGGGTCATAAACAGATCGGGGGCACGTTGTATCTCATCCAGAATAATTAGTCTTTCCCTGCTCCCGGAAAGAAAGGAAACGGGGTCGCGCAGCTTCAGCAGGTCTTCCGGTGACTCCAGATCCAGATAGAGGGAATTGTGCTTTTCAGCGATTTCTCGCGCCAATGTAGTTTTGCCGACCTGTCGCGGCCCAAGAAGCGCAACCGCGGCGACGCGTTTTAGAGCTTCATCAAGCTTGTCCGCAATCCATCTTTCCAGCATATGTGTATTTTGGGAGACAGACTCCGAAATTACAAGGTTTTTCTGTTTGGGTAACGTAAAAGCCGACCTTCATCAAATGATGTGGAATTTTTATTCAAGGATGGATTCAAGGAGACAGTCGGCAGGACAGTTTCAGGAAAGTAGTTCACACGGCTGTTGCGTAGGCAACTTCGTTTTTTACGTCCTCTATCCTTATCTTTATTTCCGTTCCGGTATCGATGTTGCCTTCAATCAGCTTCGCGTTTATGTAGTTTTCCGTGGTGCAGTTTGACTTGCTCTCGACAATGGCACCGAGAGTCTTGCCTATGAACGTTCTGTAAAAGTTTTCTTTTTTCGTTTTTCCAAGCGCGCGAAGCTCCGCCGCTCTTTGCTTCTTCACCTGCGGGGAAACCTGGTCTTTCATATTCGCGGCTGGGGTCATTTTCCTTATAGAATAGGGAAACACGTGGAAATAGGTGAGTTCCGAAGCGGCCGCGACGTCGCGGGAATTTTCAAACTGCTCCTGCGTTTCCCCGGGAAACCCGACCATTATGTCCGTACCGATCGAAGCTTCCGGCAATGCGCTGCGTATCGAGTCCGTGCACTCAAGGAACTGCTCGGGGCTGTACCTTCTTCTCATTTTTCTGAGGACATCCCTGTCTCCGCTTTGAAGCGCTACGTGGAAGCTCGGACAGACGATTTCTGATTCCGAGACGAAATTGATCAGTTCCTCCGTGGTGTCCGCGGGATCAAGCGAGCTCAGCCTTATCCTGCGCACTGCCCCGGATTCCTCAATCTTTTCGAGCAGACCGACGAGGTCAGAACCTATGTCCCTTCCGTAACTTGCCAGGTGAACGCCGGTGAGGACGACTTCCCTGTAACCCCCCTGTGCAAGAGTTTTCAGCCTTGAGATAACTTCATCCGCCTCCAGGCTGCGGGACCGTCCGCGCGCCCTCGGGATCACGCAGAAAGTGCAGGCGTAGTTGCACCCGTCCTGCACCTTGAGAAACGCCCTTGTCCTGTCGGGAAAGAACCTTATGTCCGGGGTGTCGAATTTTCTTTTCTTTTCCTTGAAGATATCGGATATGAGAACCTTCGGCTCGCTCTGAACCTCTCCCCGGCGTATGGCTCCGAGAAGGGATGAGGACTTGTGGGAGTTTCCGATTACGTAGTCGACTTCCTCCATGGCCGAGAGCTGCTCGGGTGAGACCTGGGCGTAGCAGCCAGTCACTATTACCACGCCGCGGGGATTTGATCGTTTCGCCCTGTATATGTAGTTTCTCGCTTCAGAATCCGCCTTGTGCGTGACGGTGCAGGTATCTATTACGTACACGTCCGCCGGCTCGTCGAATTTTTCGTTCTTTACAAATTCGGAGGACGGCAGATGGTTAAGCAAGGCGGCAGTGTCATACTGGTTAACCTTGCACCCCAGCGTTACAACAGAGATTTTTCTCATTGCATGTGCGCCTCTTTTATCCAGCCGCCGCCCACGACGGTTTCGTCCCTGTAGAAAACGATCGCCTGGCCGGGAGTTACGGCTTTCTGCGGTTCCGGGAAGTTCACTGTGGCCTTGCCGTCGTTGCTGACCGTTACTCTGGAGGGAACCGCGCCGTGGCGGTATCTTATTTTCGAGCGCACTTCGATTTCTCCTTCCGGAGGCTCGCTTACCCACGACAGATTTTGTGCCGTAAGGGCGTTGCTGTAGAGGTTCTTTTCCTCTCCGACCCTGACCTCGTTTCTCTCGGCGTCGATACCGACGACATACATCGGCTTTCCCTTCGCGAACCCGAGTCCGCGTCTCTGCCCTATGGTAAAAGACGCGATTCCACGGTGTCTGGCAACGGGGTTTCCCTCCATGTCCACTATGTCCCCCTCTCTTTTTCCTCTATCTAGGTAAGGCTCGAGAAATTCCCTGTAGCCGTCCCCCGTGATGAAACAGACGCCCATGCTCTCGGCCTTTGTGGCGACCCTGAGACCCATCTTCTTGGCAATTTCCCTCACCTCGGTCTTTGTCTTGTCTCCCAAGGGGAAAATGAGCCTCTGGAGCTCTCTCTGACCTAGGGTGAAAAGAAAATACGACTGATCTTTTGTGGGATCAACGGCCCGTCCGAGGGAGTACTCGCCGGTTTCAGCACTGCGGGATATCCTCGCGTAGTGGCCCGTGGCGAGAAAATCCGCGTCAAGCTCAAGAGCCCGCTTCAGAAGGAAATCAAACTTCATGAACTGGTTACAGAGCACGCAGGGTATCGGTGTTTCTCCCGAATCGTACTTGCTTACGAAGTCAGAAACCACGAGTTCCCTGAAGGAATCCATGTAATTTACGACGTAATGGGGTATGCCTATCTCGTAGGCGACCCTTCTCGCGTCGCAGACCTCGTCTGCGGAACAGCATCCCCCCTCGCTCTCTCCGTAATCCCAAAGCTGCATGGTCATTCCTATGACTTCATGCCCCTGGGACTTAAGAAGGGCGGCCGTGGTGGCACTGTCAACCCCTCCGCTCATGGCTACTACAATTCTCTTTCTCGTCATCGCAAGGATTCTACCTTAGAAAAAAAAGCGGACAAACGGAGAAGCTTTTTCTTCGTTCCGACGCGGCAAAGAGTACGGAGCATTCGGTCGGGACTTTGAATTATGTTAGAATTAATAAAATGAACGAGGCTTCCTGCTGCCACACTCCGCCGCCCGGCGAACCTCTCCGAGTCAGCCGGAATCTGAAAATCTCTCTTGCGTTGCTTCTCTGCCTGATTGCCGTTTCATTCCTGCCTACGCTTTCGGCCCTTAATGCTTCCCTCATGGGTTATCTGAAGCTGCTCGCCATTCCGCTTGCTGCGGGTTTTATTCTGGGAGGGGCAATAGATTACCTCGTTCCCGAGGGGTTTATATACAGATACCTTGGAAAAACGGGCAAGCCATCGCTTTTCTACGCGCTTGCGGGAGGTTTTCTCATGTCTTCCTGTTCCCATGGAATACTCGCCATAGCGATCCAGATCTACAAGAAAGGGGCGAGCGTCCCGGCTGTGATAACATTTCTTCTCGCTTCTCCCTGGGCGAATTTTCCCGTAACCATTCTTCTCATAAGCTTTTTCGGGTGGAAAGGTGTTCTGTTCATAGTTACGGCGGGATTTATCGCCATTGTTACCGGCCTTATCTTTGAGGCGCTTGAGCGGGGCGGCTACCTGGAGAAAAACGACGTCACTGGCTTGGGAGAAGCATACGAGTGGGAGAAGATAAAGAATTTTTCCCTGAGGGAAAGTGTTCCGGGAGTTCTCAGGGGAAGTCTCAATCTTTCCAACATGGTTCTCTGGTGGCTTATAGTCGGCCTTATAGCGGCGGTTCTGATAGACGTATACGTGCCCGGGGAATTTTTTATGCAGTATCTGGGTCCGGACACAGGCGGCCTTTTACTCACCCTTGTGGGAGCCACCGTGATTGAGGTCTGCAGCGAGGGAAGTTCGCTTATTGCGTTTGAGATCTATGACAAGGTCCAGGCGTTTGGAAATCCATTCGTTTTCCTGATGGCGGGGGTTGTGACCGACTATACGGAGATCGGACTTCTCTGGACTAACATAGGCAGAAAGACGGCCTTGCTCCTCCCCGTAGTGGCTGTCCCTCAGGTGCTTTTCTTCGGGTTTCTCTACAACGCCTTTCTTTGAACCGTGGGGAGAGATAGAATGCAAAGATGTCCATGGTGCGAGCGAACCGACCTTGAGAGGGATTACCACGACAACGAATGGGGAGTGCCCGTTTTCTCCGACGAAAAGCAGTTTGAGTTTCTGGTCCTCGAGTCCGCCCAGGCGGGCCTCAGCTGGCTTACTGTTCTTCGCAAAAGGGAGAACTACAGGCGCCTTTACGACGGGTTCGATCCGGAAAAAGTCGCCAGGTACGGAGAGGAAAAGATACAGAAGCTCATGTCGGACAGCGGAATAATACGCAACCGAAAGAAAATAGAGGCTTCGATAAACAACGCCGTGCGGTTCCTTGAGATACGGGATGAGTTCGGGAGCTTCTCCGATTACCTGTGGGGGTTTACCGGTGAAGTCCCGGTTATAAACGCCTGGGAGGAACTCTCGGAAATACCGGCTTCTACTGAACTTTCAGTGAGGGTGAGTAGAGATCTTAAGAAAAGGGGCTTCCGTTTCATGGGGCCCATCATCGTCTACTCGCATCTTCAGGCGACCGGGGTGATTAATGATCACCTGGTCTCGTGTTTTCGCTACGAGGAGATCCTGGATTTAGGCAAGGGAATCAAATAGCCGCATCAGGTAATCTCCGCTTTCCCTGCTGAACTGGACTATCTTTTCGATCTTTTCTTCGCCTAGATCTTTTTCGATTCTTCTTACCGTCTTTTTTATCGCCAGGGAGTGCGCGGGATCTTCCTTGGCGTGAACCTCTATGAACGTTGAAGGGTCGGGAACTGTCTCTAATTCGGGGAAAAGAAGCCCCGATACGTTTTCAAACAGATAGGAATGTCCAAGTATCGCGAGAGGAAACTGCTCAGCGGCGTTCTGCAGAAACTCATCGTACTCCCTTACGATCTCCAGGCAGAAAGGATTGATCTCTTTCTCTCCGAGATCTTTTAGGTCACGAAGGGCAATCTCGGCGTGTCCGAGTTCTCCCTGAGCGCAGGAATGAAACCTTTTGCTTAGGTAGGGATCGGAGTCTTTTGTGTTTACGCTCGCCATGTTAACTGCTCTTTGACTCAGAAATTCAATTACATAAAAAGTGAACAGGAATCTTGCGTAGGTTTCCCGGGAGAGGTTCCCTGAAACAAGATCCTTTATTTCCTCTTTGTCTTTCACCCTGCGAAGATAGGTTTCGACTTCGATGTCAAGGAGCAATTCGAGCTTTTCCATTTCGTTTTTCCCAGAATAAAATTCAAAACGACGAGCTTCTTGCAAAATTCATAAAGCGAGTGGTTTTTTGTTGAGATGAAGAGACAAACTTAAAGACATGGTCCTCTCTCCAAGGTACATTATTTGGTATAAGAGCCTAATAATGAAGGAGAGAGAACAACCATGTCCCATACAATCCCATTATACAGATTCCACGCCTGTTTGCAACAGGATTTGTTCCCCCTGCTCAAGGAAAACCTGGGCAAACTCACCGAACCCATGCACAAGCTGGCCACCGCCATCTCCGCGGTGAAGTCAGAGATTCCCCCGAACATCCTCTGCGACAGTAGTTATCTGCCGGGCAGACCCCGCAAATCCCGCCAGGCCATCCTGAACGCCTTCATCGCCAAAGCC
>JAPOQQ010000141.1 GCA_026710625.1 Candidatus Dadabacteria bacterium
AACTGGAACTCCCCAGAACCTCCGCAGGAGTGGTATGGAGTAGAAACGGATGAAGACGGAAACGTAGTATCCCTGCGTCTTTCGCATAACGCTCTCTCGGGAGATATGCCGGCAAGAGAACTTCTGTGTCTTTCGGAACTGAAGGAGCTTGCCCTGTGGGGAAACGAAGAAGATCTTTCGGGAGAAGTGCCGGATGAACTTGTGCTTCGTGTTGAGAGAGCGGTGCTGAGAGACATAGCGGAAATGCTTGACATTAACCCCGAGTGGTTTGAGAACTACGAGGACCCCTATAACTTCGAGGACTGGCACGAGGGAGTCACGACGGATGAAGAGGGAAGAGTCGTAGAGCTTGATCTTACTGGAGAAGGAGTGCTGGGAGAGGTTCCGGAGAGCAGTTCCGAACTTAAAAGGCTCAGGGAGATAATGATAACGAGAAGTTCTGGAGGCTGCGCCCTAAACCCCAAAAATAATTCTTCCGCATTCAGCTTGTTTCTCCTCGCTCTTCTTGTCTTTGCAGTGCTTGGAAGAACAAGAGCCCGGGACTGAGAATTTCCGCTCTGCCTGGAAACAAACGGCGGAACAGGGACAGGCCGGCGCAGGCTGGTTTTTTCGCTCATGCCGGAACCTGACCGGAGCTCCTCGCCGCAAGGCCCCCGGAAGTCAGAGTTCCTCCCGTTTTCGCTGCGGAAGCCAAATCCTGAAAATCGCTATAACATCGCAAAGGCCTCTATTCTTTGTATGGTTCCTAGTTGAGAAACTATCCTGTTAAGCTGGTCGACAACTTTTCCTACCTCTTCCAAAAAGACGGCATAAGAAGCACCAGAATCGTGTAGAGTTCAAGCCTCCCTATTATCATGGTCAGCGAGAGAATGATTTTCGTAAGCGACCCAAGGTGGGAATAATGACTTGTCGGACCGACCTCGTCAAAAGCGGGTCCGACGTTGGTTATGGACGCGACTGCGGCCGAGACGGCGGATTCCAAGGATATGTCCTCAAGCATAAGAACCACAAGAGCAACGAAACCGCAAAGGAAAATGTAAAGGATAAAGAAGCTCGTTATGCTTGAGACTGCCTTTTCGCTTATGCTCTTTCCCTCTATGGTTATGGGAGAAACCACGTTCGGATAAACGAGTCTTCGTATCTCTCTGTGAGCTTTTTTGAAAAGCACCATGATTCTCAGCCCCTTTACCGACCCGGAAGTCGACCCCGCGCACGCGCCGAAGAACATCAGCATGAAAATCACCCATTTCACAAAAGCCGGCCATGCGTCAAAATCCGTGGTGGTAAATCCGGTTGTGGTGATAATCGAAACCACCTGAAAAGAAGCGTAGCGCAGAGACTCGGAGAAGGTTCCGTAAACACCGGTCTGGATGAGTTCCAGAGCAATAAACATCGTCGCGGCGATGACGAAAAAGAAATAGAACCGAAACTCGGAGTTTCTGAAAAGTCTCCCAGGCTTCCCGGTAAAAAAGTAGAAATGAAGCACAAAGCTAGTTCCGCCGAGGAACATGAAAAACGTAATCAATCCCTGTATGTAGACGCTGTCATAAGCCCCTATGCTCGCATCCCTACAGGAAAAACCTCCAGTTGAGAGGGTGCTGAAAGAATGCGTCAGGGCGTCGAAAAAACTCATTCCGCCGAAAATGAGAAGTACCGTCAACACACCCGTAAGGGCAATGTATACAATCCAGAGCTTCTTGGCAGTCTCGGCTATTTTCGGAGCAAACTTCTCCGTTGTCGGTCCCGTGGTCTCAAGCCCCATTAGCTGCGCCCCGCCGACAAAAAGCCTGGGGAAAATCGCGATTCCCAAGACTATTATTCCCATGCCGCCAAGCCACTGAGTAAAATTCCTCCAGAAAAGAATTCCCTTGGGAAGCCACTCAATGGACACAAGCGCGGTGGCTCCAGTGGTGGTAAAACCTGCGGTTGATTCGAAAAGCGCGTCGACTGGACTGGCGAACACCCCGTAAATGTAGTAAGGAATGGCGCCGAAAACGCTCGCAAACACCCAGCAAAGCGCTGCGATCAGAAAACCTTCTCTTCTTCGTATTTCGGTCGGGGCTTCGGGAATGCGGCAAATGAAGATAAGCGTAAGCCCCGCAATCGATGTTACAAGCGCTGAGATCAGGAATGCAAAAAGATCATCCTCGGGGTAAAACAACGTACAGACAGCCGGCACGAGCATCAGCAGCCCGAGATACATCACGAACTTTCCCGTGACCTGAAAACAGAACTTAACGTTCACGAAACCAGTATCTCTTCAACCTTTTGCACGGCGGCCGGCAGGGAGAACACTACCAGACGGTCCCCGACCTGCGCTACGAAATCCCCGCCGGGGAATATCGGTTTCCCGTCCCTTATGCAGACGCCTATAACGGAATCGTGGGGCATTTTACACTCAGAAAGAGCCACCCCTAGAATCTTCGTATGCTCGTTTACGTCAAACTCGAGGATTTCTCCCGATCCCTCGTAAAGAAGCGATATGTTAGCCTCTCCGCCGAGATGAAGAGAGTTCAGAATGGCGTTTGCCACGGCCATGTTTACGCTTATTGCCCTGTCGATTCCGATCGCTTCGAGCACTTCCACGTAATCGGGATTCGAATAAAGCACTGTGCAGCGGTCAATACCGAGATTTTTCGCAAGAAGCGCACTAAGGACGTTGTTTTCATCATCGCCGGTAAGCGCAAGCAGATAATCGCTCTTTTCAACACCGGCTTCCTTCAGTATTCCGAGGTCGGTTCCGTCACCTTCAAACACCATCACGCCGACAAGTTCCTCGGCAGCAGCCCTAGCCCTGTCATGATCGCTTTCAATGAGCCTTACGGAAAGTCCTTTTTCGTGAAGCGCGGAAGCCACTTCACACCCTACCTTGCCCCCACCGACTATGATAACGGAATGGACCTTCTGGATTTTCAGGTTAAAAAGCTTCTTGAGCTTCTCAAGTGCCGAAGGGACCCCGAGAGCGAAGACAAAATCTCCCGGGCGAAGTTCCGTATCTCCCCGCGGAATGGTTATCCTGTTCTCCCTTTGCAACCCGACAAAAGTCCAGTTTCTTGGGCTACTGACGAAATTCCTCAGCTTCTCATTTATTATTGGCACCCCTTCATGCACCCGGAGCTTGAGAAGCTCTATCTGTCCGCTCGCGAAAAATTCCACCCTTCCCGCGAAAGGAGCGCTTATAAGTGCGCTTATCTTCTCTGAGATTATGCCACTTGAACTTACTACCGAGATGTTCGAGTTATCTATGACTCCCGCGTATTCGGCATACTTCGCGTCTTTTACCGCGGCGACGATTTTTTCAACTCCCGAGGCATGGGCGATAAACGAAGCGAGTATATTCGTTCTGTCATCCCCGGTAGCCGCAAGAACTATGTCGGCCTTTTCTATCTCCGCCTGTCTTAGAACGACGGGATCATCTCCGTTCCCCTGAATTGCCAAGACATCCTGAGTCTCCTTGGCCTTGGCTATAAGTTCGGCGTCTTTTTCAATCACCACAACTTCCTGGCTCTTGGAAAGCTCCTTTGAGAGGAAATTTCCAACCTGCCCCAGACCTATTATCAGAATTCTCTGCATAGCAGCAAACTAGCTCTGTGTCTGCTTCCTTAAAACGCTGCCGGAAAACTGAAACAGCCTTATCCCGAAGACAACCACTAGCACCAAGGCCACAAGCTGCGCCTGCGAAAGACCCTCTATGAAGCTCGGGGTAGTCTCCCTTATAAACTCGATCAGAAATCTCTGGGTGCCGAGAATCACGAACCCCACTGCCGAGACAAAACCCGTGGGACGGTTTCCAGTTCTGATTTTCCAGAGAAAGACAAAAAGCAAAGCCATAAACAGCGTATCGTAGAGCTGGGTGGGATGGACATTGACGACTCTCTCGGAAAAAGAAACCGCCCAAGGCAGGGAGCACACGATTCCGTAGTCGCAGCCGTTTAGAAAACATCCTATCCTCCCGACCCCGTAACCAAGGATGAGGGCGGGACAAACGATATCGAGAAGCACTTGGAAATCTGTTCTTTTAAGTCTTGAGACGATCCACAGGGCACAGAATATCCCGACCAGACCCCCTACCGATGCGAACCCCGACATGAAGTAGCGCGTCGGGTTAGAGAGAAATTCAGTCAAAGTAGCGTTCTGGTAAAGAAAAAGTATCTTGGCTCCCACAAGCCCGGCGATAAAGCATGCGAGCAGAAGGGTAGAAGGAAGCGTCGGATCCATTTTCCTGCGGCTTACCTCTGCGGATACCACCCAGTAGGCAACCAGATATCCGAGTGCAAGAAACACCGAATATGAATAGATGACCAGACCTCCGCCGAGATCTAAAAGTACCGGGTACATATGGCGTCTCCCTGGCTTACTCTTCCTTTAGAAGAGAATCCACGTTTAACAGAGGTACCATGTTACCACCCGAGAATTTGGGAAGAGTGCCGTCCCATTTTTCCGCTATTCGAAGCCGAATGATCTGCGGGTTGTTCTTAAGTGCATTAGCTTCCCTCTCAATCGCCGCGGCTCTTGCCTTGGATCCCACTTCTATCTCGAAAGCCTGGGCGCTTGCGGCGAGTTTTTGCTCCTCCGCGGCGGCTTCTGCTTGGGTCACTCTTCTTATTTTCTCGTTTAGAGCCTGAAGCGCCTCTTGCTCCGCCTTTACCTTGAGTTCGATCGCCTTGTTGAACTCCTCGGAGAAATCAAAGTCGGTTATGGCTACGTTGGCGATTCTAAGGGCGTTGGGAGAAATTTCCTTGTCGCGCAGAGTAATTGATATGAAAGTGTTTATGGCTTCCTGTATCTCGACTTTCACCTCCGCTCTTTTGGTAACCAGCTCTTCGGCGGTGTACTTGGCCGTAATGGCCTTTACCGATTCCTGTATTGCGGGCTCTATAAGAGTCAGGGATACGGTACTTCTTTTCCCTATCTTCTGATATATAAGAGGAGCGAGATCACCTGTAATCGAATACTGAAGGGTGACCTGAGTCTGTACCGTCTGAAGGTCTTTGGAAGCGGAAACAGCTTTTGCGGTTGCCGCGGTAAGACGGATATCGATCTGTTCGACCTTATCCATGAAAGGTTTTTTCATATGAAATCCCTCGGCAAGCGCATCGGGCTGCACGGCGCCAAGGGTGCGCACAACTCCAACATGCCCGCTTTCAACTATTACGAAAACTCCTGTCACCAGAAAAAACAACAGGATAAAAATTATCGGATAAAAAATATTAAGTTTAGGCAACTGCCTCCTCACTTTCATATAATACCTCCGTTAGATGCTACGTGCTCATAACATTATAATAAGAGTTATCCGAAAACATAGACCCATAAAAAAGTCCAGATCCGGAGACTCACCGGAGGGTCTCCCTCGCGTCCTTTATGAAAAGGCGGGTCTCCCTCTCCCCTTTTCGGACATTAAAACGCAGAGCGAAAACCAGATCTATCTTTTTGGGGAGACGTTTTTGGGAAGCGTAAAACCAGATGCAGTTGAACTCAGAGCCGTTCTCTTTAACCCTAAACATAAGATGCTGGTTCTTAAGCAGGTTCTGACCCACCACATGAACAGCCTTCAAGAGAAAAAGGGGCTCGGGATTTCCCTCTCCAAAAGGCGAGAGGCTTTCAATCTCAGAAACAAGGGTATCGCTTATGGAAGCAAGGCTGATCTCTGAGTCTATATCAATCCTGCTCTCGGGTTTCTGACCGCTTTTTTCAAGTTCTTCTGAGAACCGCTCCCTGAAAAGACCGATCTTTTCCTCAAGAACCGTCACCCCTGCCGCGTAGGCGTGCCCGCCGAACTCCTCTAGAAGATCCCCGCACTTTGAGAGAACGGAAAATATGTTGATTCCTCCGAAGGATCTCCCGCTTCCTCTGCCCACGCCGTTTTCGTCAACCGAAATCAAAAAAGCGGGTTTTCCGTAAGATCCCGCCAAGGAGGAAGCCACGATGCCTACGACTCCCCTGTGCCATTCGCGAGACGAGAGAACAAAGGAATTGCTGTTTGAGTACTCGGGCGCCGACTCAACCATCCGGGTCGCGTCGCGCAGCATCCTCTCTTCAATACCGCGGCGCTCGAAGTTGCGTTTGTCAAGGAATTCCGCGAGCAAGAAAGCGTCCTCTTCGCTGTCGGCGAGAAGAAGCTCAACCGCCTTGTCTGCGGAATCAAGCCTCCCCGCTGCATTTATCCTAGGACCGAGACGAAAACCGAGATCGAATATCTCTATGCCATCGCCTATGCCACTTACCTCCTTAAGAGCCCACAGTCCCAAGCGCTTGGGGCTCCGCATTCTTTTAAGACCTTCTTTCAGCATGATCCTGTTCACATTTCCCACCGGTACGCGGTCAGAGACCGTCCCAAGCGAAACAAGATCAAGAAAGTCCCCCATGTTGGGCTCCTCGACGGTCTCGAAGAATCCCTCCTCCCTCAGGGTCCTTCTAAGAGCAAGAGCGAGGTTAAACGCTACGCCAACGCCCGAAACCTCTTTTCCCGGGTACCTGCAGTCCGCCTGACGGGGATTGAGAACGGCGACAGCCTCGGGCAGCTGGCCACAGAAGCTATGATGATCCGTGACTATGAAATCCATTCCCAGCGCGCGCGCCTGCGCCACTTCATCCACGGCCGTGATTCCGCAGTCAACCGAGATTACGAGGGTTACCTGCTTCTGCTTAAGATCGCGAAGCGCCTTGGAATTCACTCCGTAACCCTCTTTGAACCTGTTGGGAATATAGTAGGTAACGTCGCAGCCCAGGGCTCTCAGAAAACCTGTCAGAAGAGAGGTCGCCGTGACGCCGTCAACATCGTAGTCTCCGTAAACGGCGATTTTTTCCTTTTCGTAAATGCACCTGCAAAGGCGCGCCACCGCCTCCTCCATGCCTTTCATCAGGAAGGGAGAAGGCAGGTCTGAGAGGGATGCAGAAAGAAACGCCTCGGCGTCCTGAGCGGAACTTATTCCTCTGTTTACCAGAAGCCCCGCGGTTATCGGCAGAATGCCGAGCTTTACCGAAATCTTCTCAACCGGCCCTTTGGCGGGTTTTGCCACTACCCATTTTCTTTTCTTCATAAGAATTCCGCGGGGAGGAATTCAGGAAGAGACGCTTTCTTTCCTCAGATGTTCAACAAGTCCCAAAAGCCCGAGGTAATAACTGTGTGCCCTGAAGCCCGATACCACGCCGAGCGATACTCCCGAGACAAACGATTTCTGCCTGAAGTCCTCCCTTTTATATATGTTGGAAATATGAACTTCCACAACAGGCATTCCGGTTGAGAGTATGGCGTCCCTTATTGCCACGCTTGTATGGGTATAGGCGCCGGGGTTTATGATTATTCCGTCGAACTTCCCGTAGGCATCCTGTATAGCAGTGACTATCTCCCCTTCTGAATTCGACTGAAAGAAGGAAAGTACGACATCTCCGCCCAGGGAATCGATTTTCGAAGAAAGAAAAGATTCAATCTCAGAAAGGGTAAGACTTCCGTAAATCTCAGGTTCCCTCTTGCCCAGCATGTTGAGATTCGGACCGTTGATGACAAGGATTTCCATGGGACAAAATACCGGGAGTAATGATAATTAAAAGGCTGAGAAAAACCAAACGAGGCTTCTATTTGCCAAGAAGAACCATTATCTCTTCTCGTTTGTTTCTGTAAACCGGGTTATCGGGTTCCATCTCGCAGAGAACTTCAATTATCCCCAGAGCGTCTTTGTAAAGTCCCTGGGAGACGTAGAGGTTAAGCATCGTATCCGTCTCGAAAACTCCGGCCCGCGGTTTGCTTTTCTCCTGCGGCTCTGGGGAAGGCTCTTCAGGTTTGCTGGCATCCTCCCTCCGGCGCCACGGATCCGGAACGGGAGACAGGGCAACCCTGAAGGCTTCGGCTGTCCTACCTGCGCTTTTGTATATATGTATCAACAGGTCTGATGCCTGCGTGTTCCGGTGATCCAGAGAAAGCGCTTTTTTGAGTTCCTCCTCCGCAGCAGCGGCATTCCAGCACATAAGATGCGCCTTGGCCAGAATGAGTCTCGCCCGGCTGCTATCACCTTTTTTCTCCGTAAAA
The DNA here is from genome assembly GCA_026710625.1 of Candidatus Dadabacteria bacterium. Taxonomy (GTDB): domain Bacteria; phylum Desulfobacterota_D; class UBA1144; order Nemesobacterales; family Nemesobacteraceae; genus Nemesobacter. The sequence continues at coordinate 8,027 of JAPOQQ010000141.1, forward strand.
TCGGAAACCGTGCGTCTCGCCTTGGTCACCTCTCCAAGCGCAAGATGAACTTCCGCCAGCGCAAGAAGCGAATCGGAATCGGGAAACATCCTCAAGGTATATTCGTACTTTTCCCTGAGCGCTTCAAGCTCACGCTGACTCAGAGTCTTAAGCTCGTCCATAAGCCTCGTTATTTTTACAAATCTCGGGAATCGCCACGCCTTTTATCAGTGCACTCTGAGCAATAGTATACGCAGAAATCGAATCGGCACCGATTTACCAAGAATACCGCAACGCGGTGGAGCGGACAACACCAACCGAGACGCCGTCGCGGCCCGGAGCTACCCTCTTTTCAGAAAAGAAAACATCTCCACTTCCTTTATACCAACGAGTCTGGCAAGCAGGAAGTAAAGCATGACGCCTAAACCCACCGAGGCGGCCATAGCCAGTACTTTATCAAGAGAAAAACCGGTTTCACTCCAAGTAGAAAAACCGGCGACGGCGCTTACCGCAAAACCCATGATTACTGCGATCGCGAGAATCTTGAGCGAAAAGAAGAGTATGTCGCGGGAAAGAAAATGTCCCAGGCGGCCATTCAACAAAACGACCAGTAGAACAAAGTTCGCCACCGAGGAAATTGAACTCGCAAGCGCAAGACCCAAGTGGTCAAGCGAGAAGACAAACCCCAAAACGAACCCGCAGACCGCGTTCAGCAGAAAACAGAAAAACGCCACCTTGACCGGTGTCTTCGTGTCCTGAAGGGCAAAAAAGGCGGGCACGGTAATTCGAATTCCTCCCACTGCGAAAAGTCCGAGTCCGTAGCCCAGGATGGCCTGAGAAGTATTTATAACCGCCACGTAATCAAACTGGCCATGCTGGTAAAGAAAGTTGCAGAGAGGCACCCGCAGAGCTACTATTCCGACCATTGCGGGCACCATTATAAAAAGCATGCGCCTGAGGGAGCGCTGATATTCTGTGCCGAATCCCCCGTAATCCTCCCTCGCCGCGTAGCCTGAGAGCGCGGGAAGCGTAACGGTCGCCAGGGAAACGGCCACCACCCCGAGGGGGAACTCTATTATCCTCTCCGCAAAATAAAGGTAGGAAACGGTTCCCTCGGACATAAAGGACGCGTACTGGGTGTTTACGAGTATGTTGAGGTTGTAGACCGCTATCCCGAAAAGCTGCGGGAACATGAGAAACGCAAGTCTCCTGACTGCAGGGTGATTGAGAGTTTTCGCAAAACCGAACATGAACTTTTCTTTGCGAAGATAAAACAGGTGGAGCAGCAGCTGCAGCACCCCCCCGCCAAGGACCCCGAAGCAGAGAGAAACTATAGGCACTTCAAATTCCCTGTAGAGAAACAGGGCGCTTGCTATTATGCACAGGTTGAAAAGAACCGGAGAGAACGCCGGAGCGAAGAAATGCCGTACGGAGTTAAGAACCCCCATCGCCAGAGCCGTAAGAGATATGAAAAGCACGTAGGGAAAAATAAGCCTGTTAAGATAGACCGCCAGATCGAAAGTCTTCTGATCAAATCCATAGGCAAAGAGCTTCACCAGCCAGGGGGAAAAAATTATCCCCAGCGCCACAACTAAAACGAGAGTGATGAAAAGCACGGTGAACGCGGAACGCAGTGCGTCCTTTGCCTCCCGCCTGTCCCCCGATTCAAGGTACTCCGAGAATATGGGTACGAAAATCGCCGCCAGAGAGCCTTCGGCGAAAAGGCGTCGTAGCAGGTTGGGGATACGGAACGCGACGTAAAAGGCGTCGGTCTGGAAACCCGCTCCGAAAAGCGCCGCCACCACGACGTCTCGCAGGTATCCGACGATCCTGCTCAGTAGGGTAAGAAAACTTACTAACCCCCACTTGCGCTTATGGTCTTCCCTTGTTTCCATGAAAATCCTAGTCCTCCGCCAGATCCCCGCTCTCGGGAGGATCAACAAACTCAAACTCTATTTCCCCCCTGAGCGCTTCGAGCACCCCGCGCGTTTCCGAAGCGAGTCCGGGAGTGGTAATCACCTTCACTATCATCTCTTTCGGAATCTCGGTTCTCACCCACATCAGGTGCCCGTAGGTGCCGAGTATCGACTGCAAAAGAACATTGGAACTCCTGTCCGCAAGTTTTATAAAAAAAACAGACATTTTTCCTGAAACACCCCCATATAAAATCTCACCTTCCAAACCATCCTGTCCTCGGATGAGAGTATATACAAAATAAGCCAACAAGTAGAATTGCGGCCCCAACGGATAGTATTTTTTCTTAAATCCCCTCACAGCAGTATCCATTATTAAAGTAATATCTAGCCTTATATTTTTACCGCTCAAACGCTGAAAAGATTAACTATTTCAAAATGTTACTTGACTTTTTGCATGTTTTTTTATAATTTATGAATTGGCATAGCAGGAATATATTATGGCATATAATGGCAGAAGATAGCATAAAATGTTCAGAGGAAGATACCAACACACTATGACCAAGACCGGAAGGGTCAGTATTCCTTCAAAGTTCAGAGAGGTCTGCAGGAAGAAATATTCCGACGAGACTTTCGTAATCACGAACTTTGACCGCTACCTCATCGCCTATCCCATTAGGGAATGGAACGAACTCGAAAAAAAACTCTCCAAGATATCCATAACCGACAGCAAGGTTACGTCTTCAATACGCTATCTCATGGGAAACGCGGTTGACTGCCCCGTAGACAACCAAGGAAGAGTGCTAATTCCTCAGTCGCTACGTTCATACGCCGCCATTGAAACTGAAGTCGTTCTGGTTGGCATGCTGAAAAAAATAGAAATATGGTCAAAGGAGATATGGGAGAAGGAAAACGGCTCAGGAGCATTTGAGACTTTCATACAAAGCAGGGAGGTGCTCGCCGGATATGGTCTCTAAGAAAATAAGAGCCGCGGACGCAAGTTCCGAGCCGCAGGAACAGTTCCACTCACCGGTCATGGTAAGAGAGGTAGTTGAATATCTCGACCTGCCGGAAGGCGCAATCGTGGTCGACGCGACTGTGGGTCTCGGCGGACACTCCGAACATATTCTTAATGAATATCCTTTGATATCGAAACTGATAGGCATGGATGTCGACCAAGCCACGATCTCTCTTGCAAAAGGCAGGCTTTCGGCCAGTGCGGAAAAAGTAGAGATAGTGAACAGAAATTTCATACACATTAAGAACACGGTCAATTCCATGGGAATAGAATACGTGGACGGCATCGTGGCTGACTTGGGGATTTCCTCTTTCCAACTCGAGCGCAGTGGTAAGGGATTCAGTTTCAACAGAAACGAGTTCCTCGACATGAGGATGGACGCGGGTCTTCAGTTCTCCGCCTACGATCTTGTAAACGAAATGAAAAGCGAAGAGCTTGAATACATACTGAAAGAATACGGCGAAGAGAAGTTCGCGCGGAGAATCGCTAACTCAATAGTGAAAAGCAGGGTGAAAAAACCCATACAGACTTCCTTCGAACTGGCCTCGATAATATCGAACTCAATTCCCAAAAAGTTTCATCCGAAAAAAACGCATCCCGCAACCAAGACTTTTCAGGCACTTCGAATCTCGATCAACAACGAACTCGACAATCTGGCGATCTTCATTGAAGAAGCCGTAAAGATCCTTAATACAGGAGCGAGGCTGGTGGTGATCTCCTTTCACTCGCTTGAAGACAGAATAGTTAAGAACATGTTCAGAAAACTCGACTCTCCGTGTGCTTGTCCTCCGGACCTTCCCGTATGCGCATGCGGAAGAGTTCAGCAGGTAAGAAGGGTGACCCGCTCGGTTGTAAGGCCCGCAAAAAGAGAAGTGGCGGAGAATCCTAGGGCGAGAAGTTCAAAAATGAGAGTAGCAGAGGGGGTATAGCCACAAATGAGAAAAAAGCTTGCCGTGAAGAAAAAAAGAGAAAGAGGATTTCCCCTGCGCACCGCGATCATTTTCGGGGTCCTGTTTGTAACGGCCCTTTGCTTTCTGCGCGTCAAGATTGAATACACGAGAACCGGTTACGAGATCTCGAGGAACAAAGAAAAGCAAATGGAACTCATAAAGGAGGGCCAGATTCTTAGCTACGAGCTCTCAAAGCTAAAATCTCCCGAATTTCTGGAGCCAGTAGCGAAGAAAATGGGTTTCAGGTTTGCAACTTATAAAGATGTCGTTTTCGTTGAAGAGGTAGTGCTTGCTGGAAGGGCAGAATGAAAAAGCCAAAAAAAGGAAGATGGAAATTTTATATTACCACGATTTTTATCACCGGCCTCTTTGTGGCTCTGGGATACAGGTCCTTTGAACTCCAGGTTCTCCAAAGCGAGAAGTTTTCCGCCGGAGCTAAAAAACAGCACAGCAGGGTTTACAAGATGCCTCCGGTACGGGGAACCTTGTTTGACCGGAATAAAAAACCTCTGGCCACAAGCGTCTGGGCAACTTCGATTTATCTGAATCCCAAGGAAGTAAAAGACCCGGACAAACTTGCGCGGGCAATATCGAAACCGCTGGGTCTGTCCCGCAAGAAACTGATCAGTCTTACACGTTCTAACAAGCCCTTTGTATGGATCAAAAGAGGAGAAGATCCCGGAACAGGAAAAAAAATAGAGGCCATGGGCCTTGCGGGGGTCGGTTTCGCCGAGGAACCGAAAAGAATTTACCCCAACGGTTCCCTGCTCGGGCAGGCGATTGGATTCACCAACATAGATCTTAAGGGAGTGGAGGGTCTTGAATACAGCTTCGAAAAGATGCTTGCCGGCAAACCCGCCACGGCGAGGATCAGAACCGACGGCAAGGGAAATCGTATATCCGACGTCCTGCTAAATGCGAAAGAACAGTCTACAAAGGGAAATGATGTGCTGCTTACCGTGGATTCCAATATACAGCACATAACGGAAGTTGCGCTCGAGAAAGGCATAAAAAAAATGAAAGCGGATAGGGGAGCCGCCCTCCTGATGAATCCTCAAACTGGTGAGATACTCTCCATGGCCTCCTATCCGTTTTTTGATCCTAACCGCTTCGGCGAGTTCTCCCAGAAAACGAGAAAAAATCTTCCCGTGTGGATGTCCTTCGAGCCGGGTTCCACACTGAAAGTATTTTTGGCGGCGACGCTCCTTGAAGAAAAAATGGGGGATGAGAATACCGAGTATGACTGTGAAAACGGAAAGAGGAGAATCGGACCGAAAGTAATAAAAGACGTGCACGGCCACGGAATCCTGACGGTTTCCGAGACCATAACGTATTCAAGCAACATATGCGCCTGGAAAATGGGTAAAACCCTCGGAAAGAAAAAACTTCACGACTCGCTAAGGAATTTCGGTTTCGGGGAAACGGTCGGAGTGGACCTTCCTGGGGAAGCCAGCGGAAAAATACAGAATCTCAGGAACTGGGGAGATTTAGAACTGGCAACGATATCGTTCGGGCAGGGAATATCGGTAACGGCAATGCAGCTGGCAACCGCTCTTTCGAGCATAGCAAACGGCGGATATCTGATGAAGCCTTATATCGTGAAGAAAATAGTCTCGCCTGAGGGCAAGGTTCTCATGGAAAGAAACCCGGAACTTGTTAAAAGAGTCATTTCCTACGATACGGCTTTGAAAGTCACCAGAATCCTTGAACAAGTGGTGGAAAACGGCACGGGCAAAAACGCCAGTATTCTCGGCTACAGAGTCGCTGGAAAAACAGGCACGGCGCAGATGCCCAATCCAGAGACCGGCACTTACTACAAAAGCAGATATCTTTCGTCGTTTATCGGTTTCGCCCCTGCTAATGACCCGCGTCTTGCCCTCGTCGTAATTGTCGAGAACCCGAGAAAACATAGCTACGGAGGGGTAGTCGCGGCGCCGATTTTCAAGTCCATAACCGAAAAAGTCCTGTTTTACATGCAAATACCTCCTCGCGAGGAAAAAATTGAAGAAACGGTCATGCCGGACATGGTGAACAAAAGTGCAAGAGCCGTCATGAAATGGGCAGAAAAGGAGGAAGTGTCGGTCAGGTTCATAGGAAGTGGCTACGTGGTCAGCCAGCATCCACCTTCAGGAGAAAAGGTAAGAAGGGGAACGGACTGCACTTTTACCCTCAAACAGAACATATGAGATTAGCAGATGTTCTGAGAAACGCAGGAATTGAAGCTCTAACTGGATCTAAAAATCCGGGAGATACGGAAATTACGGGAATAACGCTCAACTCGCAGAACGTGGAACCAGGATCCCTTTTTATTGCCATCAGGGGCAAAGTCACCGACGGGCACAATTACGTTGCCTCCGCGGTAAAGAAGGGAGCTGCTGCGCTTCTGCTTGAGGAAGTTTCAGCGGAAATACCGGACCTCGGAATTCCCTTCGCAAAAACAAGCGATTCTAGAGCCGCAGCATCCATCGTCGCCTCCAATTTCCACGACCACCCTTCCCTTGCAATGAAAGTCGTTGGGGTGACGGGGACAAATGGGAAAACCACGGTGTCCCACATGATAGAAGCCGGCTGGAAAGCCGATGGGATAAACACGGGCCTTCTGGGCACCATAGAGAACAGATACATGGGTAAGACCGAGCCTGCCTCCCTTACAACGCCCGATCCCATAGCTTTTATGAGCATGCTGCGTGAAATGAAAAACGCCGGAGCAACAAACGTCACGCTCGAGGTGTCCTCGCACGCCCTTGATCTAAAAAGGGTCGACGGATGTCACTTCGACGCGGCGATATTCACGAACCTCACCCAGGATCACCTGGACTACCACAAGACACTTGAAGACTACTTCAGGGCTAAAGAAAGACTTTTCTCGGAAATTCTCGAGAAAAGCGCAAAAAAAGAAGTGTTCTCGATAATAAACGCGGATGATCCTTTCGCAAACAGGATATCCGTCCCGAAAAAAGGGCAGAAAATAACGTTTTCCACGAAAAAAAAAGACTCAGTCGTATTCGCGGAGAATTTCACGCTTGATTCTGGAGGCATAAAGGCCAAGCTGGCCACCCCGTGGGGCAAGGTGGAACTTGATTCAAAACTCATGGGGAAACACAACCTCTATAACATGATGGCGGCAGCCGGAACGCTCCTCTCTCTCGGTTCGTCCCCAAGGACAACCGGGAGAGCACTGAGTGAACTCAGGCGCATCCCAGGAAGACTCGAGAGAATTGAAACCGCCTTGGGGATAGACGTTTTTGTTGACTATGCTCACACTCCGGACGCGCTTGAGAACGTGCTTGCGTGTCTGAAACCTCTCTGCGCGCAGAGACTCATCACTGTTGTGGGTTGCGGAGGAGACAGAGACAGGGGAAAGCGTCCCCTTATGGCCTCGGTAGGACGCAGGTATTCGGACATGCTGATAGTGACTTCGGATAACCCCAGAACTGAGGACCCGGAAAGGATAATAGCGGATATGACCGAGGGAATAGAACCCCAGGATCCAGGGGTAGTGGTAATAACCGACAGGGAAGAAGCTATAAAGCACGCTGTGGATAAGGCCGGATCTAGAGACACAGTCCTTATAGCAGGAAAAGGTCATGAGAACTACCAGATAATCGGCACTGAAAAAATTCATTTTGACGACAGGGAGGTCGCAGAAAAATACCTTGAAGCCAAGGACAGGAGAGGACTTTGAGATTCAGCCTTGACTTTCTGCTAAATTCCACGGGAGGCAGCCTCGTCGGCGGCAAGATGCCGATCGGAGCTTCGGGGATCTCTATCGATTCCAGAAATATAGAGAAAAACCAGCTCTTCGTCGCCATAGAGGGGCCCAACTTCGACGGGCACGATTACGTCGCCGAGGCCTTTGAAAAAGGTTCTGCGGGAGCAATAGTGGAGAAACACCCGCAAATACAGGACTCAAAGCGCAACTGCGGCGCGATAATAAAGGTCGAATCCACGCAAAAAGCCCTCCTCGAGATGTCAAGACACTGGAGAAATTCGTTTCCTGACCTAAAAGTCGCCGCCATTACGGGTTCGAACGGAAAAACTACAACCAAGAACATGACCCACGGCATACTGTCCGTATCAGGCAGCGTGCTCAGCACCCACGGCAACCTGAACAATCAGATAGGTCTTCCGCTCAGCCTACTGAAACTGGAGAAGAGCCACGATTTCTGCGTGCTTGAAATGGGAATGAACTCTTTCGGGGAAATAAGGACCCTCGCAGATATCGCCTCGCCCGATGTGGGGACGATCACCACGATAGGCAAAGCTCACCTAGAGGGAATGAAGGATCTTGAAGGAGTCGCAAAGGCTAAAGGAGAATTGGTTGAAAACTTCGGAGGGGAAAACACTTTCTGCGTAAACATTGACGATCCCTGGGTGGAGAAGATAGCAGACCGCGTGCGCTGCCGGAAAATCACGTATGGAGTTGCCTCTCCAGAGGCTTTCATAAGGGCAGAAGACATCAGCCACGAGGAAATGGAGTTTGTCGAATTCACGATACACATCGGCAAGCAGTCTGCCAGAGCGAGGATAAGGGGAATAGGCGCTCACAATGTTTCAAACGCCCTTTCCGCCTCCGCTCTTGCGTACTCGCTTGGATGCGGAATGAACGAGATACTGACAGGTCTTGGGGAATATGTTCCCTCCGCCATGCGCCTTGAGGTTATCCGTACCCCTTTCGGCTTCAGAATCATAAACGACTCATATAACGCAAATCCCGACTCGATGCGTGCGGCGCTTGATGAACTCGCCGCTCACCGGCACGGCAAGGCGAAGGCGGTAGCGGTTCTCGGGGACATGCTGGAGCTAGGAGAGAGTAGCGAAAGGGAACACCAAATGATCGGGGAACATATCTCGCAGCTCGGTCTTGACATGGTGGTAGCCATGGGAGAATTTTCCCGGTCGCTCGTATCATACGTACGAGGACAGACGGCGTGTCATGTGGCGGAGAACCCGCAGGAGGCAGCGGCCCTGCTTCTTGACGTGTGCCGAGAGGACGATTTAGTGCTTGTAAAGGGATCCCGGGGAATGAAAATGGAAACGGTAATACAGATGCTTTACGGGAAATAAGCCATGCTCTACTTTCTACATCTTCTAAAAGACGACTTTATTTTCCTAAATGTTTTCAAGTATATAACTTTCCGCTCTTTCGGGGCCGGGCTGACTTCATTTATCCTCTGCGTCCTCCTTGGGAAAAAGCTGATCGACCTGCTAAAAGCCGCACAGTTCCAAGAGACCATACGCAAAGAAGGACCCAGCAGTCACGGCGCAAAAGCCGGCACTCCGACGATGGGGGGGATATTCATCGTAATGGCCATAATGATCTCATCCCTTCTCTGGACAAATTTCCTCGTAGACAAAGTCATGCTCGTGCTTCTGTTCACGGCAAGTTTTGCCATTCTAGGATTTTTCGACGATTTCATGAAGGTAAGGAGAGGAAAGGGAATAAGGGCAAGGGTAAAATTTCTCTGCCAGACGCTCATAGCCGTGACTTTCGTGGTAATTCTCTGCATTAACGAAAGCGGAAGTTTTTCAATGTCCATGAGAGCCGGCGAAAGCGCAGTGTATTCCTCGACTTCGGTGGTATTTCCGTTCATAAAGCAGGCAGTCGTGGATCTTGGATATCTTTACATATTTTTCGCCCTCCTGGTCACCGTAGGTTCTTCAAACGCGGTGAATCTCACCGACGGCCTTGACGGTCTGGCCATCGGTTCGATCGCTATCGTAACCACTACCTACATAATCTTCGCTTATCTCGCCGGAAATCTGCAGTTTGCAAGCTACCTGCAGATCCCGCACGTACAGGGAGCCGGGGAAATAGCCATTTTTCTCGCAGCAGTCGGAGGAGCATGCCTGGGGTTTCTCTGGTACAACTCCCATCCGGCCGAGGTGTTCATGGGGGACGTGGGTTCCCTTTCTCTGGGAGCGGCTATAGGATTCAGCGCCCTGATGATAAAGCAGGAAATGCTCCTGATAGTGGCAGGGGGAATATTTTTCGTGGAAACGCTTTCGGTGATAATCCAGGTGATCTCGTTTCGCTCTACAGGCAAGAGGGTTTTCAGGATGACACCTCTTCATCACCATTTCGAGCTTGCCGGATGGGCGGAATCGAAAGTGGTGGTGCGTTTCTGGATAATATGCGTGGTTCTCTCCATTGTGGCTCTTTCAAGTCTGAAGATAAGGTGATCGGATGAAACTCGGGGAAAACAGATTCTTGGTCGTCGGTCTCGGGATAACGGGAGTTGAGACTTCAAAATTCCTCCGCTCCAAAGGAACCCCGGTAAAGGCAACAGACTCGAGGGAGGCCGGAGAACTCGGACCCGTAGTGGAAAAACTTGCGGCAGGAGGCATGGAAATCCGCTGCGGGACTCATGCGCCCGAATTATTCGAATGGGCCGATACGATAGTGCTGAGTCCCGGGGTAAGATTCGATCTTCCCGAGATCAGAAACGCTCAGGTAGCGGGAAAAACAGTAATAAGCGAAATCGAGCTTGCGTGGAACTTCATATCAAAACCAGTAATAGGCATAACGGGAACAAACGGAAAGACAACGACCACGTCCCTTCTCTCGGAAATGCTCAAACGAAGCGGCCTCAAAATCTTTACAGGAGGAAACATAGGGACACCGCTTATATCGGTAGCCGAAAAAGACGACGAATACGACTTTCTGCTGCTTGAACTCAGCAGTTTCCAGCTCCAGGGAATAAAGGATTTCTCGCCCCACGTCGCAGTGATCCTCAACATATCACCAAACCATCTGGACCACCATTCGAGCATGCTAGAGTACGAAGCGGCTAAGCTCGGGCTTTTCGCAAACCAGGGAGAAGATGACTGGGCCGTGTTCAACGCGGAAGACCCGGCGGTGCTTAAAGGCTCGGACAGTTTTAGGGCGAAGAAAATATCTTTCGGAACCGGCAAGGAGAAAACCGACGTCTACTGCAGGGAAGATGAAATAGTGTTCGGGGAGGTTTCCTTCTGCCTTCGGGATTCGGCGCTTGTCGGAGAACACAACAAGGAGAACATAATGGCTGCGGTGGCCGTTGCGGGAGTACTGGGATGTCAGCGAGACCCGGTGCAGGAAAGCATAAACGAATTCCGCCCGCTTCCGCACAGAATGGAATTCGTGCTGACGATAAAAGGGGTAAATGTGTACAACGACTCAAAATCCACAACCCCCTTCGCGACTCTGAGAGCGATTGAGAGCCTGCCCTCCCCGATCATACTGGTTGCCGGAGGAAAGGACAAGGGAATCGACTACGACTGCCTTAAGGACGCAGTGGTAAGCAAGGTAAAAGCCCTAGTCTTGATAGGGGAAACAAGAGAGAAAATGCGCGTCCAGCTGGGCGATCTGGCAAAGACAACGTGCGCGGATTCCTTGAAAGAGGCGATGCAAAGCGCTTTTGAACTGTCGGAGGCCGGAGACACGCTCCTGTTTTCGCCCGGGTGTTCAAGCTTTGACATGTTCAACTCATACGAAGAAAGGGGAAATCTGTTTAAGGAGATCGTAAGAGATGTTTGATTTCAAAAACAGGGATTTTGACATACTGCTTCTCGGGCTCGTGCTTATAGTGGCGGGAATCGGGGTGGTAGCCGTATACAATTCAAGCTCTATATACTCGCTTGAAACCTACAACAACTCGATGCGGTTTCTCAAATTCCACGTCATATATCTTCTCGTTGGAATAACGGCCATGGTGACATTGATGCACGTGAAGCCGTCTTTTGTAAGAAAACTGGTTTACCCGGGTTATTTGCTCGGACTCGCTTTACTCGTAGTAGTGCTTTTGCCAGAAATAGGAAAGGAAGTCGGCGGGGGCCGAAGGTGGATTTCGGTCTGGGGATTCTCGTTTCAGCCGTCTGAGTTCTGCAAGTACATGCTGGTCATCTACATGGCGCACTTCCTGTTCAAAAAGGAGGACAAGATGGACAGCTTCTGGATCGGCATTTTTTCTCCCCTGCTTGCCGGTGGCGCCTACGTGGGGCTTATCCTAGCCGGACCGGACCTCGGAACCTCTTTCCTTGTTCTGGCGATTCTTTTCATAATGCTCTTTGTCGGAGGGGCCAAACTCCGATACCTGCTCAGCATCGGGATCGGGTCTGCGGGACTGCTCGTACTGGCTATCATCAACGAGGGTTACAGAATGGAGAGAATAATGTCGTTTCTTGACCCGTGGAAAGACCCCCTCGGCTCGGGATACCAAGCCGTTCAGTCGTTCATGGCTTTTGGTCTCGGCGGAATATACGGAAGCGGACTCGGAAACAGTTCCCAGAAGCTGCTTTTCCTTCCCCAGGCCCACACGGATTTCATTTTTTCGATAATAGGCGAGGAATTCGGATTCATAGGGGTAATAACATTAATCGTGCTTTTCCTCATGATTCTGGCAAGGTGCGTAAGGATATCCGTGCGGGCGGAAGATTCTTTCTCAAAATATATGGTATTCGGTTTCACGGCGCTCATAACGCTCCAGGCGGCGCTTAACATGGGAGTTGCAGTCGGCCTCTTCCCTACCACGGGGCTGACGCTGCCTCTTGTAAGCTACGGAGGAAGCTCTCTTGTATCGACACTTGCGGCGTTCGGAATCATCCTGAGCGTCTCCAGATTCAGTGCTAAGGAAAGATGAGAGTGATAATAGCCGGAGGAGGAACAGGTGGACATGTTTTTCCCGCGATATCAATCGCGGAGGAAATACTTGAGAGAAACAGCGGAAACGAGGTTATGTTCGTGGGAACCGAACAGGGAATTGAAAAAAGGATTCTTCCGGAGAAGGGATACAGAGTCGAATTTATAAAATCAAGGGGAATTGTAGGAAAAAGTTTTTCCCAGAAAGTGATGGCGGTGATCTCGATACTAGGAGCGATGCTGAGTTCCCTTAGGATACTCAGAGATTTCAGGCCCGATGTAGTTATAGGAGTCGGTGGATACGCATCCGGACCTACCCTGCTTTGCGCCTCCATGAGCTCCATACCGACCGCCGTTTGCGAACAGAACTCCGTTCCGGGGCTTGCCAACAGAATCCTCTCGAGGTTCGTCGGCAAGATATTCATAACTTTCGAAGAAAGCAGAAAACATCTTCCGGCGGAAAAAACCGTGCTCACCGGAAATCCCATAAGAAGTGATCTCGCACGCGGGGCAGAGGAGAGAAAACCCCGCCAAGGCACCCTGCGAAACGTATTCGTACTCGGAGGAAGCCAGGGAGCGCAGAAACTGAACGAAATCGTTCCCCAGTCACTGGCAAAACTCGGCATTCAGGCAGGAGTGACCCATCAGACCGGGGAAGCCCACATAGAAAGCGTGAGGGAAACTTACCGTCAACTCGGCATTTCGGCCGAAGTGTTCGGGTTTACAGACGACATGTCGCGGATATATGAAAAAACGGATCTCGTGATCTGCAGGGCCGGCTCCGGAACGCTGTCCGAGATAACGGCGTTCGGCATACCGTCAATACTGATCCCGCTTGCCTCCTCCACGCACGACCATCAGCTGAAAAACGCCAGGATACTAGAGTCAAACGCGGCGGCGGCGGTGATCGAGGAAAAGGAACTTTCGGTCGAAGGTCTTCGCACGGTTATTGAGAAAACCCTTGAGCAAGGCACCCTCGGTCGCATGGCGGAAAATTCGAAAAAACTCGCACGGCCACACGCCGCCCGGGAGATAGTGAACCAAATCGAGCATATAATCGGGTAATCGAATGTACGGCAAGATAAAGAAAGTCCATTTCATCGGTATAGGCGGCATAGGAATGAGCGGCATAGCCGAAGTGCTGATCAACATGGGGCTTGAGGTAAGCGGTTCCGACCTCGCGGAAACCCAGATAACGCAACGTCTGGCTTCTCTGGGAGCTGTCGTTCACACGGGTCACAGTTCGGAGAACATCAAAGGAAGCGAGGTGGTCGTATACTCATCGGCAATCAGGAAGGACAATCCCGAGATGATCGCCGCCGCCGCGGCCAGAGTTCCCCTCATACCCAGGGCGGAAATGCTCGCAGAACTGATGAGACTCAAGTTCGGCATAGCAGTCGCCGGAAGCCACGGAAAAACCACCACGTCCTCCATGATAGCGTCAGTGCTTTCCCACTGCGGTGCCGATCCAACCATAGTGGTAGGAGGAAAACTGCGGACCATAGATTCAAACGCCCACCTCGGAACCGGCCGTTTCATGGTAGTGGAAGCCGATGAAAGCGACGGATCATTCGAAAAACTCTCTCCTGTCGTCACGGTGCTCACAAATATCGACAAGGAGCACCTTGATTACTACGGAGACATGAAGGCCCTTGAGCTTGCCTTCTCTAACTTTCTGCACAAAATTCCCTTCTACGGACTCGCGGTAACATGCGCCGACTGTCCGAGAACTGCAGAGATAAGCAGGAAATTCAACAAAAAAATACTGACTTACGGAATAAACAGCCCCGCGGACCTAATGGCCGAGAACATACGCTTTTCCAAGCTGAGAACATCGTTTGAAGTGACATACGGAGGTTATCTGCTCGGAGAGGTGGACCTCAGCACTCTGGGAGCCCATAACGCTTTAAATTCCCTGGCCGCAATAGCCGTGGGAATGGAATTCGGTTTCAGTTTCGAGAAGATAAAAGAGGGTCTTGCTACCTTTGAGGGCACGGAAAGAAGACTGCAGTTGAAAAGCGAGAGAAAAGGTGTAAAAATAATAGACGATTACGGGCATCACCCGAGCGAGCTGGAAGTCACTATAGAAGCTCTTAAGGCAGCGTTTTCCCAAGAACCGATTCTTCTCTTCCAGCCCCACAGATTTTCTAGGACAAAGCTTCTTTATAACGATTTTGTCAGGGTTTTGGGGAAAATAAAACACTTATACATTCTTGATATATATCCCGCCGGAGAAAAACCGGTAAAGGGAATAACTTCAGAAAAGCTGGTCGAAGACATAAAAAAGGCAGGCAACGCGAACGCACGTCACGTGGATGACCCTGATGCTTTCGTGGACCGCATGGCAAATGAACTCAAGAAAGGGGACATCCTGCTTACCTCAGGCGCCGGAAACGTCTGGAAGTACGGAGACAGGATCGCAGAACGGATCGTATGAACAACTCAACTCAAAACAGCGACCTTGAAATACTGGACAACTACCCGATGAGGAAATACCTGTACATAAAAGTCGGGGGGGAAGCGAAGCGCCTCGTGTATCCACAGAACATGAAAAGTTTCCTCGAACTGCTCAAGCGCTGCCACGAGTCGGAGGAGAAAGTCACTGTGCTCGGAGCCGGTTCCAACACCATAATAACCGAACAGGGGATAGACGGCGTAGTCATAAGCACGAGGAAACTGAAGGAAGTACGCATAGACGGAACGCGGGTTGAAGCCGAATGCGGCGCAATGCTCTCATCCATAATGAACAGATCGATCCGCCTCGGACTCACAGGGTTTGAGTTCGCCGCCGGCATACCGGGAACGGTGGGAGGAAGCATATACATGAACGCCGGCGCAAACGGGGGAGAGATAAAGGACGCAGTTAAGAAAGTTCACGTATGGCACGAGGGTGAGGAAAAAGAACTGTCAAGGGAAGAGATAAACTTCGAGTACAGAAAAAGCAACCTGCCCGAGGGCTCCATAGTCACGAAAGCCGTGTTCGAACTGCGCGGAGGGAACAGGAAGAAAAGCGAGGAGAACGTAAGGCAGTACCTCGCTTACAGAAACAGGACCCAGCCCGTAAAAATGGCCAACACGGGTTCAGTCTTCAAGAACCCGCCCACGGTCAGTGCGGGAGAACTGCTCGAGGGGCTGGGATTCAAGGGGCTTTGCGTCGGCGGAGCCAAGTTCTCGGAAATCCACGCGAATTTCATCGTGAACTTCAACAAGGCAAAGGCCGATGATATCATCGCACTCATTGAAAAAGCGAGGGAAGCCGCCTTAAAAAAACGGAATATAAATCTTGTGCCCGAAGTCGAAATAATGGGCAAGGAGACGGGAGCCGCATGAACATGGTGACAAAGGTAATATCGGCAGTCTTTTTCCTCTCGGTCTGCGGAATTGCTATTTTCGCAATAGAGCCGTCGGAGCATCTCACCGTGAAGGAGGTTGTCATCACGGGAAACAGCAAGATAAGTTCCTCGGAAATCATAAAACGCTCCGGAATAAGAGCCGGTTCAACATCCATGCTGTTTCCCACTTCCAAAGCAAAGCAGGAGATCCTTGAGAATCCATGGGTAAGCGAAGTACGGGTGAAGAAGTTTC
The DNA here is from genome assembly GCA_026710625.1 of Candidatus Dadabacteria bacterium. Taxonomy (GTDB): domain Bacteria; phylum Desulfobacterota_D; class UBA1144; order Nemesobacterales; family Nemesobacteraceae; genus Nemesobacter. Next base: position 24,089 of record JAPOQQ010000141.1, read on the forward strand.
TTCACGGAAAAATAAAAGTTGAGATCTACGAGAACGACCCCTTCTGCATAGTGGCCCGGGAGGGAGCTAAACCATACTACATAGATGTAGAGGGAAAACGGCTAGGCATAGCAGAACCGTCGCAAGGTCTTGATTTCCCGGTTATCTCAAGCAAGGGGGAAATCAGTCCGGGTCTCATGCTCCAGGCAATCGAGATTCTCAACCTCTCCAAGGCGAGTCCGGCTCTTGGCTGGTCGGAAATTTCGGAGGTAGCAGTGGAGGAGAACTTCGGCATCAAGCTCTTAACCCTTGATCGCAGATTCGTAACCTTCGGAAAAAACAACATGAAAAGCAAGTGGCACAAGGTTGAGAGGATAATAGTTCACTCGCGCAAGAACAACCTGGTGGAAAAAGACATAGACATAAGCTCGGGCGACGTAGGCGTAATAGGCTACGACTCCTAACATCACGAAATGGCGCAGAGAAAAAATAATTCAGTACCGATAGTTGGTCTCGACATAGGAACGACAAAAGTCTCCGTAGTGGTTGGTGAGTCCGACCTAGGCGGAGAGGTCGAGATAATCGGCGTCGGCAACCACCCCTCCCACGGACTCAAAAGGGGGGTAGTGGTCAACATAGAGAAAACCGTGGACTCCATACAGAACGCGGTCGAGAAAGCCGAGCACATGTCCGGACATGTGATAAAGGAAGTCATAGTAGGAATAGCCGGCGGGCATATAAAGGGAATGAACGGGCACGGAATGGTCACCCTGCGGGAAAAGGAGGTGACTCCCAAGGATATCGAGAGAGTCATAGAATCGGCAAACGCCCTTCTGATTCCGGCGGAGAGGGAAATTATTCACGCCATCCCGCAGGACTACACGGTTGACAGGGAAAGCGGTATAAACGATCCGGTCGGGATTCACGGCTTAAAACTCGAGGCGGACGTCCACATAGTCACGGGGGACGTGACTGCGGCCCGGAACATCATAAAATGCATAGAAATGTCGGGAATGACTTCCGTTGACATGGTAATTGAGCAGGTGGCCTCAAGCGAGGCGGTTCTCACGCAGGACGAAAGGGAGATCGGAGTAGCAATGATAGACTTCGGAGGAGGCACATGCGATATAGCGGTGTTCATGAACGGAAGCGTCAAGTACACCGAAAGCATCACCCTCGGGGGTGACCATCTCGACAGGGACATAGCCTTCGGACTCTCGGTGCCGCTTCCTGAGGCAAGGAAACTCAAGGAAAATCATGGCGTGGCCACGCCGAAGCCAAACGGAATAATGATGAGCGAGGACAGAATAGAGGTAAAAACTGCTTCCGGGCACGAGCCCAAGCATGTTTTCAAAAGGGACCTTACGACGATAATCCAACTGAGAATGGAAGAAATCTTCACGCTGATAAGAAAAGAGTTTTCAAAGCAGGGGTTCATCGGCATGCTTCCGGCAGGAGTGGTGCTTACCGGGGGAAGCAGCAAGATGCGGGAGATGACGACTCTTGCCGAGCAGGTGCTCGACATGCCTGTCCGCATCGGGATACCCCGCGATGTAAACGGTCTCACGGAGATTATCACCGACCCCATCTACTCAACCGGAGTGGGGCTGGTTAAATACGCAGATTCTAATAAAGGGCCCACCGTTACAGCAGGTGGGCTGACCCAGAAAAATGTTTTTACAAGAATGAAAGGATGGTTTAACGAATTTTTTTAAAGGAAAAATCCAAACGGAGGGTAAACATATGGCAAGTTTTAGAATTGAGAATGTTGATAATGGCTTCGGCGGAGCCAAAATCAAGGTTGTAGGAACAGGTGGGGCCGGCGGAAACGCCGTCAACACCATGATAAGCAGAGGGCTTAAAGAAGTGGAGTTCGTCGCCATAAACACGGATTTCCAGGATCTAAGCAAATCGCTGGCGCCAAACCATCTCCAGATAGGAGAGAGTATATCGAGGGGTCTCGGTTCGGGGGGAAATCCCCAGATTGCAAAGGAAGCCGCTCTTGAGGACCGAGATAAGATAGCAGAGGTTCTCGGAGAGGCTGACATGGTTTTCATAACCGCAGGAATGGGAGGCGGAACCGGTACTGGCGTTTCTCCCGTAATCGCCCAGGTATGCAAGGAGAAGGATATTGTCACCGTGGCTATAGTCACAAGGCCCTTCGAATTCGAGGGCACTACAAGAAGGGAAAACGCCGATTACGGAATCGAGGAGCTGGACAAACATGTTGACACGCTGATTGTAATTCCCAATGACAAGCTTGCGGCCATACACAAGGTCAGCATTCTTGACGCTTTTCGTCAGGCGGACGAAGTTCTTTACCAAGCGGTAAGGGGAATTTCTGACATCGTTACGGGAACTGGATACATCAATGTCGATTTTGCCGATGTGAAAAGCATAATGGCAGACCACGGAGGCAAAGCCCTTATGAGTTCTGGATTCGCACAGGGTCCGAACCGGGCGACTCAGGCAGCGCAGATGGCCATAACAAGTCCTCTTCTCGAGGAGGTGTCCATTGCCGGAGCCAAGGGAATGCTGATGAACGTAACGGCGTCGGAAGACTTCGGAATTGAGGAACTGAACGAAGCCTGCAGTCACGTGAGGGAAAGGGCAAACGGCGATATCGACCTGATTTTCGGTCTGGTCTTCGATGAAAAGGCCAAGGATTTCGTAAGAATCACCGTGGTCGCAACCGGGATAGAAAATTACATAGATAAAAGGGCGACCGATATAATTTCGGAACAGCCGCACAGCCCCGATATAGAGGAAGACCTCGACATACCGACTTTCGTCAGAAGAAAAGAAAGAATTGCCCGTTAAGAGCGCTCCGGGCGGTGTCAGACAACCTCGGATCTGCCTTCCTTAAGGAATGGCAGATCCACCCTCGGGGTATCGATCCAGAGCCCTTCAATGTCGTAGAATTCCCGGACGGGCCGGTAGAACACATGGAGAACCACGTCCACGAGGTCAAGCAGTACCCATCGGCCTTCGGAGACGCCTTCGGTCCCGAATATCTTCACTCCGCGTTTTTTAAGTTCCCGCTCAACGCTCTCCACTATGGTCCGCACTCCCCTGTCGGAGTTCACGCTGCACACAACGAAATAATCCGCTACGTCGCTTTTCTCCCCAATTTCCAGAATCACGGGATCCTCCGCCTTCTTCTCCCAGGCGGCGCGGGCGACAAACAAGGCTTTTTCTCTGGGCTCTATAGTTTTTCCTCCAGCTGGTAAAGGCCGTTTTCCGCTATATATTTCTCCACCTCACGCGGGACCAAGTACCTGAGTGAATTGCCATGACGCGCAAGTTCCCTGACCTCAGTGGAAGAAACCCTTATACCGGCAATATCTACGAAAAACAACTCATTTGAGCTTTTATGAGCAAAAACATCCATACCCCTGTCGCTATAAGAATATCGAAAGTCATTTTTGAGGGCAAGAGGAATCGGACTGGCGGAATCAGCAAAATCGTAACCGGGGCGGCGAAGAACAACGAAACTTGAGTAGTTGAAAAGCTCAGCAAAATCTTTCCACGTGTCTATTTCCGCGAAAAGTTCGCAACCCATTATGAAATAATATCCGTCTTCCGAACCGCTTTGTTTAAGCGCCTTGAGCGTATCGATAGTGTAGGAAGGAGGCTCCCTGCGGAGTTCCATGTCGGAAACCCTGAAACGGGAATTACGTTTTGCCGAGAGGTTAAGCATATTGAGCCTGTGAGAGGGGGTAGCCATGGTTTCTGAGCTTTTATGGGGAGAGACAAGAGTCGGAATGAAAACCACCTCGTCTAGCGCCAGTCTTTCGCTTATCTCCTCAGCGGCCCTCAGATGACCCGAGTGCACGGGATCGAACGAGCCGCCCATCAGACCTATCTTCATATGTAGCCCTCTATCATCACTTCATCGCCAAACCTTCTGACCTTAATATTCTTGATACTGATCGCATCCTCAATCGATTGCTTCCCAAGATCCCCGACCATGCTCACCCCGTCGCCTCCGACAATCTTAGGCGCGTAGAAGAAAACCACCTTGTCAACCATGCCCTCCCGAAGAAAACAGGCCCCTACCCTGCTTCCCCCTTCAACGAGGACACCGCACATTCCCATGGCGCCGAGCTCGCGAAGAAGTTCTGCGGCAGGTACGCGGCCCGTGGCATCGGATTCTAGCCTCAAGATCTCGGCACCGAGCTCACGAAGCTTTTTTTCCTTAACAGACTCCGCAGCCTCCGTAGTGGCTATTATCGAGCGGGGATGAGTGCTGAAAACCCTCGCCTCGGGCGAAATGCTCAGCTTTGAATCCATAATCACCGGAACCGGCTGGCGCACGGTCCCCCCGACTAGGCGAACGTCAAGTCCCGGGTCGTCCGCAAGCACCGTGTTTATCCCGACAATTACTGCGTCCACTTTTTTTCTCAGACGATGGGCCATTTCCCTTTGCTTTAAGCTCCCTATCCACTTGGAATCACCTGTTGCGGAAGCTATCTTGCCGTCAATGGTAGAAGCACATTTTAGGATGACGAAAGGAAGCCCCGAGACAACGTGCTTATTGAAAAACTCGTTTGTTTCTGTGCATTCCCTCTCAAGCACCCCCGTTCTTACTTCTATCCCGTTTTCGCGAAGCTTCTCCACCCCTTTTCCGCTTACCTTAGGATTAGGATCAATAGCTCCCACGACGACATCGGATACGCCCGAGGCTATTATGGCATCAGTACACGGAGGAGTGAGCTTTTCAGTATGGCAGCAGGGTTCAAGCGTCACGTAGAGCGTGGCGCCTTTTAGTGAAATTCCTTTTCTCTCGGCATCCGCAAATGCTTCTATCTCCGCATGGGCAGCCCCGGCTTTTTTATGATAACCGCGGCCCACAATCTCTCCCCCGAGTACGCAGACGGCGCCGACCATTGGATTGGGACTGGTGCACCCTTCTCCCCTGAGGGCAAGCCTCAGGGCTTTTTTCATAAACTCCCTGTCATCTCGAGCGGACATCAAAAAATCTAGTGCAAAGCCTCCTTGTCCGATGTGAAAAGCGCTCTTGTGAATTGTTCGGCGTCAAATTCGCGCAAGTCCCCGAGACCTTCCCCAACACCTATGTATTTCACCGGAAGACCAAGCTGTTCCGCTATCGCCACTATTATTCCCCCCTTGGCAGTCCCGTCGAGTTTGGTAAGCACTATACCGGTCACCCCGATGGCTTCGCCAAAAACCCTAGCCTGCTCCACGGCGTTCTGCCCAGTAGTGGCATCAACGACAAGGAGAGTTTCATGGGGGGCTCCTTCAAGTTCACGGGCAACCACTCTTCTCAGTTTCTTGAGTTCGTCCATAAGTCCCGTTTTCGTGTGAACCCGCCCGGCGGTATCTATCACGAGTAGATCAATACCTCTTGAAACCGACGCCTTTACCGCATCGTAAGCTACGGCGGAGGGGTCTGCCCCGGTCTGGCCGCGAAGAAAATCGCTTCCCACCCGTTCTGCCCACACTCCGAGCTGTTCAACCGCGGCCGCCCTGAACGTGTCGGCGGCGGCGACCATTACCTTTTTTTCTTCTTGCGTGAACCTGCTGGCGATTTTTCCTATTGAAGTAGTCTTTCCGACGCCGTTAACTCCCGCCACCATGAAAACCGTCGGCTTGGCGGAAAGTTCAGCTACCGGACTCTCGACTTCCTTTAGGATATCGAGAATCTCTTTTTCAAGAAGGCTTTTTATTCTGTCCATGTCTCCACTGCCTCCCGCCCCAACCGCGGACGAGACTTTTTCTCGCAGTTTCGCGGTGGTCGCAACTCCCATATCCGACATTATGAGTATCTCCTCAAACTCATCCCAAGTCGTATCATCAATCTTCCCGGATGAAAAAACATGCTCTAGATTCTGCAGAATCCCCCTGCGAGTCTTGGAAAGTCCGAGGCTCAGTTTCGAGAAGAAATCCCCTTCCGTATCATCTTTTTTCTCTCCCGCAACGATTTCCTCCTCCGGCTCTTCGGGAACCTTGGTTTCTTCCGGTTCCTCTTCAGCTTTCGGTTCTTCAGTTTCCGTTTCTTCAGGGAAGACTGGCTCTTCGGAAACCTCGATCGGTTCAGTCGCAGGAACAGAATCCGTAGGTGGCGACACAACCTCTTTTCTTTCCGCCACTGCGGGTTCGGGCGCGGCAAACTGCGTTTCAGGTGCAGGCTCGGTAACTTGCACGGGCGCAACTTCCGGGGCAGGGGATTCGGGCGGCGGCTCCACCTCTTCGGGTTCAGCGGAAACGGCCTCGGGCTGCTCCTGGGTCACTCTCTCCGGCGAAACTTCTTTTTTCCTGAAGAGAAAATAAACCGCCGCAAGTACAGCGACCGCTATCGCAACCGGGATAGCAATCTCCAGATCAACATAGGTTTCAAGTGCCGATAAAAGTTCAGTAACCTCTTTCATATGGCCTGTCCGGTTGAAAACAGTTTTTTGCCGATAAAAAACGGTCCCAAGCTTTCAAGATACTTTGAAGTCTGCTGCGTCTTCCTCATCCTCTCCACCAGTGCGGAGAGCGGATAGAGATCTCTGCCCAGAATCCCTATCACGAAATCATTGTCATTTTTGTCAAGGCCGTGGCTCGCAAGACGGATGTCCTTTGCGTATCCCGCGTCCCCGAACTGAAACCCTATCTTGCCGTGCTCCCCAAGAACAGCTCTTTGCTCCTCGTGAGTGAGGGTTTCAAAAGCCTTCGCCCTCCTGAGCGGATACCATATGGCCCATACAAGCTCCGGGTCAAAGATTTTCAGCTTCGGGCCCGAAATCAGTGTTCTTTCAAGGTCTTTTTCATAACCTAGCGAGTAAGTTCTTCCAAGCATTGTGTACTCAGGCTTCGGCTTAAGTCGGGCAAAAGAGGAGTCGGAGAGAAATTGCCTGAGCTCCGTGACGAAAAATTCTGGGGTCTCGCTTATGGTCAGAAGGCCCACGCCTTCATAATCATTCATGTCCGAATAAAGAACCCCCGTTAAAGAAGAGTCTTCAAGATCGTTAATCAAGAGGGATTCAGACACAGGGTCAATACCCCCGAAACCCAGAAACTGCACAAAAAGCCTTCTGTCAAGAGACTCCCCTCCCCTTCCTTTCTCGCTTAAGTCAAACGGTATGTCCGCAGGTTTACTCATACTTTATCACCAGACTTAGGGGTTAAGTATCTATGATTTAAAGGCCTAACTCAATGCGATAAATCTCAATCAAGTCGCTGTGGTATAGTATTACAGAGAAGCGAGGATGGGGGTAATGCCGAATAAGCCCAGTTTTTCTGATTTAGCCTACAAAAACAAA